>NZ_JAMAWB010000009.1:0-307130 GCF_023713585.1 Paenibacillus sp. MER TA 81-3 | reverse complement strand
TGAAAAGAAGACCGTCAACCTGTGCAGGATGGCGGTCTCTGGCGCATGGATGGATATACTAATAGTGCGTGTTCAAAAGAGGACTTTTTGAGCAACCTCTAATAGGAATCGGCCTGAAATTTGTAACTACACCTCTCACCGTAACGATATACCGGGGTTGTGTTGGATCTGGTTCGATTTTTTTGCGTAGATTGCTTATATGTACCATAAGGGTTCGTGTATCCCCAAAGCTTTCCGTGTTCCAAATGTGCTGATATAATTGCTCCAGCCTAAACACCTTGTTCGGAGATTGAGCTAAGTAGGCGAGTAAATCGAACTCTTTGGCGGAAAGCGCCACAGACTTTCCTTCTATAATTACATTGTGGCTGTGCAGATCGATCTCCAGCGCTCCAAAAGCGAGCTTATGCTGCGGCGGTGTCGGATAATTCCGGGACGAGAGCGAGGTTCTGCGCAAATGTGCTTTGACGCGTGCGACGAGCTGACTCGGACTGAAAGGTTTCGTTATGTAGTCATCCCCTCCGACTGTAAGCCCCATAATGATGTCAACGTCATCGCTCTTGCAGCTGACAAACAGAATCGGCACGTTCGAAGTCTTGCGTATCTCCTTGCACACTTCAATTCCGTCAAGCGACTTCAGCAAAATGTCAAGGATGATCAAGTCCGGAGTCACTTCCTTCACCATTTGCAGTGCGGTATAACCGTTATCTGCAATGAAAACGTGATAACCTTCGCGTCGCAAATACAACGATATGAGCTCTGTTATTTCTAATTCATCATCTACGATTAATATCTTAAAATCGTTCATTGCAGGCCGTCACCTCCGTCACTCCTTCCATTATAGCGAACGTTGTCAGAAGATGACAATCTATTCCTTTTTTTTCGGCAATATTTGCTCGATATATCGTCAAACAGTCCCCTGTGTTATAAAATGGTAGGGTTAGAGGGGGAAACGAAATGCGCCGAATCACTTTTCATATTATGATGGCGATGACATTAATAACGATTCTAGTCCTACAGGTGGTCGGCTCGCTAGTTGATGGCAATGCTGCTCCGCAGGTGAGAAATGGAGTGATGGATGTAAGGGGATGGGACTTTAGGAGCCAAGGCCTTGTTCCTCTGAACGGACAGTGGGAGTTCAACTGGCATGAATTGCTGTCTCCAGCCGCCGCTATCGCCCCCCGCAAGGTGACGTATTACGCTCCTGTTCCAGCATCGTGGAATCAGTTCCAGCTTCAGGAAGGGAAGCGCTCGGGAGCAGGTTATGCTACATACCGTCTCCACATTATGAAAGACGACATTGATTCTCTATATGGCGTATGGCTGCCCAGCATATACAGTTCCTATCAATTGTGGGTGAACGGCAGGCTCGTATTAAATGAAGGCACCGTATCCGAAGACGAGAATACGTATGAGCCTTCGACGAGACGGCGGATGGCTATGTTTCACATGCCGGGGGAGCAGGCGGAGATCGTCATTCAGGTTGCAAATTACTCGCACCAACGCGGGGGAATATGGCAATCCCCGTATTTTGGCCTCGCTGAACAAACTATCCGCAAAAGCAAAATGGAAACGGTTCGTGACAGCATCCTCTTCGGGTGCTTGCTAATGGTCGGCTTATATCATATCGGGCTGTTTATCGAACGGCGCAAAGACAGGTATACAATCCTGTTCGGCGTGTTATGCATTGCGATGGCATTCCGTATTGTGACTTCGGGGGATATGCTGCTGCTCTCTTGGCTGCCGATGCTGTCGTGGAGCATCAATACTCGGATAGAATACATTTTGATGTTGATTGCCGCTATGACGGGAGTCGGTTATATTCGCTACTTGTTCACCGAGGACACGGACGCCTGCTTGCGCACATATCGGTTCCTCATCGGCGCGGGCAGTCTCCTTATCGGAATGACTGTGTCGCTGCCTACGAGCGTTTTTACGTCCTTCTTAAGCGGCTATCAGTTTTATATCGTCGCTGTTGTGCTTTATATTTTTGCGATGAATTTCAGAGCCGTCCACCATCATAGATTAGGAGCATATATTGCGCTCATCGGGTTCGCCGTGCTGAGCGTGCTGGTCCTTAACGATATCCTCTATAGCCATGAGCTTGCTCCTATTCGGGACTTGGCGCCGATTGGGCTTGTCGTGTGCATCTTCTTGCAATCGCTCGTCATTTCGCTGCGGTATTCGCAAGTATTGACGGATCTGGAATCCGTCTCGACGGAATTAACCGAGCTGAACGCCAGCTTGGAACAGAGGATTCAAAAGCGCACAGCGGAATTAGTGCACATGAACGCACATTTAGAAAAGAATAATAAAGAGCTGGAACGTATGGAAATATCCCGACGGCATTTATTCACCAACATATCGCATGATTTACGTACTCCGATTACGTTGATTAGAGGGTATTTGGAAGTGCTGCAGGATGAAATCGTGTATGACAAGGCAGAGCAAAAGAAATATATCCGTTTGATGCTCAACAAGATTAACAGTCTGAATCATCTCATCGGTGACATGTTCGAACTATCCAAGCTGGAAGCGGGGCAAGTCCAATTCTCGAAGCAAGAGGTTCTTTTGGAGCATTTCATCACTCATTTGGAAGATAACTACAAGCTGGAGCTTTCCGGAAAGGGGTTGATCTTCGCTTGTTATAACGAGACGTATCGGGATGTTCCTCCAGCCAGTATCGTTCTGAGAGTTGATTTGGACAGAATGACGCAAGTATTCGATAATCTCATCTACAATGCGGTTAAGTTTACGCCGACAGGCGGGTCGATTACGATTCGCATACAATACACGGCAGAGAAAGAAACCATACATATCGAGGTGACAGATACGGGAATCGGTGTGAGGGAAGAGGACTTGCCTTTTATTTTTGATAGATTTTATAAGAAAGATAAATCACGAAATTCGTCAACTGGAGGAAGCGGAATCGGTCTGGCCATTGCCAAAGAAGTAATCGAGCTTCATTCTGGTCAGATTGGAGTAGAAAGCGGTCAAGGGGCAGGGACGACGTTCCATATCGTGCTTCCTGCGTATCGCATATCTAGCCCACAACGTTAAGGTTGGGCGGAATGATCGGCTTGTTGAATGGACTGGCGCAATATATAAAGCGTATGTTGTCTTGAAGAATGATCCAACGAATGCCAGAGCTGCAGTAATTGTTTTGTTTCACGAGCATAGTCGGTGCGGTCCTCATTGAGAATATAGTCGATCGGAACGTCAAATAACAGAGCGAGCTTATTCAAATTGCTATATACAGGCTGTCGATTGTTGATCTCATAATGACTATAGGCCGAACGAGTCACTCCGATATGACGAGCGACTTCTTCCTGCGACATATTGCGGGCAAGACGCAAGCCGCGTAAGCGCTCTCCAATGGTCATGGTAAAGCTCCTTTATCCATTCTAAAATCGTATAAAACGATTCTATAGCACTATTTGTACTTTATGATACAATTTGTATCGTGTCAAGTGTATTTTTCCAGATGGTTGCATGAGCCGGATGAAAAAGAACGGCGCATATCCTTTACGGGATATGCGCTGAATTCCAATGCCTATTCATCATTTGGTTAGGTGAGAAGTGAGAAGTAAATCAGTACAGGGATAGCGCGAGCGTGTCCATTTCCCGTCTCGTATGTAGGATGGCTTCCGATCCTACGATTTCAATGCTGATTAACGTTTCCAAGCAGGTTTTAATGGCCCGCTTGCCTGTGCGGACTTTGCGATTTAAGGCATCCATAAGCAAAGAAAATGTATTTTTGTGCGATATATTAGTGCAAAACACGGGTACTTGTCGTTCTTGAAATTCAATGTAAACTGTTTTCATATAGCAACAAACCTCCTACTATTAGTGCGTGAACACCGTAATTAATCTTATTCCATTATACCTATCATACTTAAGCAACATTAAATAAACCTTAAAAACAAAAGACAATGTTGTTACAAAATACAAAAAAATGTTCACCAAATCATGAATAAGCAGGAATGAATTTTTGTCACTTTTTCAAGTAAGAAAAACAAAAGGCGACAGTTGCTTGGACCATCACGGAACATCATTGTGTGGATCCAAGCACTATCGCCTCCATGTACTTATGTGATTTATTGGCTTGTATCGATATCTGCCCAGATTTCGTCGTCGACATCCAATGTGATCTGGTGACGAAACACCCGCTGGCCGTATTCTTTATATACATATTGCTCCACGGCTTCGAGCAGATTCGTTTCTACCAAATACTGTTGCCGACCATGAACCCATACTTCGGCAGTGAAGCCATGCTCCTCATCCCAACACAGTTCGACCTGAACGTCTGTCGGCTGCACTTGTCTGCGCATTGCCATGTGGAGACACACCGCGTTGATGAGTTCATCCATGCTGATGCGCATCTTCATTAATTCCACCGCCCGTGTTCCGGCTTCGGAGGATTGCGGCGTTCCTTAACCTTGCGCACGACTAGGAGGACGAGCGATACGAGAAGGAACAATGCCATCAGGTTCACCATTAATCCCAGCAGTTCGCCGAAGAAGCCAAGGTTGCCGAACATGCTGCCGAATAACAGTCCTGCGAGGCCGCCAATCATCAGGCCTTTCATCAAGCTTCCTCCGCTGAAGAAACCGCGTTTCTGTGTTGTGGCGGCTCCAGTCGATTTGGAGTTATTCGAGCTGTCGGAACGATTAACTTGATTCTTATTCTCTGTTTTTTTCGGAGCAGGATTGTAATTCTTAACTCCGGAACGGAAAGACCCTCCGCGCTTGGCATCTACCATAGACGGTGTAGTTACCGCAAAAATAAGAAAGAATGCCATAACAACCATTATCCACTTACGCATGAATTGCCTCCTCATAGAAGAATAGATATCATCCGATACCTAATACGAACGGAGTATGGTGAGGTTTCAAAAAAAGTTGATTTGATGAAAAACATTTACAATTTGCAACGCTCGTTATGCTGTTAATACGTGTTCAAAACACGTTAACTATTCGATATATGTTATTATTAAAAAGCAACCTGCATCTGTGTCGAATATATAGTATAAATGGTTGTTGAAAAATGAGTTATTAATATGCTGTCGGAGGATGAGAAGGTATGCATTATCCGAAACCTTATATCGAGTATTTACTGCACTTTCATGGGTCGCGGGATTGGTTCGAATGCCATGAGATTATGGAAGAAATGTGGAAGGCTGAGACGTCGATGGAACGTAAGCAGTGGTGGCTCACGCTAGTCCAGATTGCCGTAGGTCTATATCATGAGCGCAGAGGGAATACAGCAGGCGCGTGTAAAATGCTAAGAAGCGCAATGTCGCACGCCAATCAAGTTCCTTGGCACGACCTTGGGTTGGATGGAGAGCAATTGTTAAGCCAATTAGAGGCCAAGTTGACAGAATTGAATAGATCAGGGACAGCAGGTGAGAGAATATCGGTCCGTCCTGACTATGAGGAATGGAATCTGCCGATTGCTGATCCAGACTTGTGTGAGCAGTGCAAGGAGCAATGTGAACACCAAGGGTGGACATGGTGCTCGACGAACAGTCATGTAATGGACGATGTCGTTCATCGACATATGCTTCGTGATCGACAAGACGTGATAGCCGCACGGGCGGAAGCGCATCGTCTTAAGCAAAGGGAAAGAGGAGCTGAATCATGCTAATCATCCCGCTCTATTGCATGTGGATCGCCACAGAGCGGGACGGATATTTCTCAAGATAGCTCTTCCTCTTGTTCCAGCATATTGACAACCCAACGGCACCATTCGATTTGCGCTGCGGCCAATGAAATGGCGCGGTGAAGAAGCACGTAATCGCCAAAATGCTTTGAACGCACGTGGCGTTCTTCCTCAGGAATGCGTTGGAGCAATTTTTCATAATAAGCGGTTCTCGTCTCCAATTGCTTCAGACGGGTTAAAAATAAAGGGATCGAAATGTCGCGCTGCGTCATCCAAATGCACTTCGTCTTCAAGCTCAATTCATCGCGCGAACTCTGTTCTGCAGGCGGTTCGGCCAGCCACTCGATAACAGCTTCGGTACCTTTCTCGGTTAGGGAATATACTTTCTTATCCGGCTTGTCCCGCTGTTCGATGCGGACATATTGAACGAACCCTTCCCGTTCCAGCTTGGCTAACAGGGGATAAATTTGACTATGCTTTGCCTGCCAGAACGGTTGAATGCGCAGCATTAAATCATATCCAGAGCAAGATTCGCTCGCGAGCAGTCCGAGTAATCCGTAAGATAACGTATTGAGCATAATAACACCTCCACAGAATGACTTGCTGCTAGACGGCATACTTTCCTTATTGCATCTGTATTGAACAAGTCTCCAATGATAGTATATGTAATGATTTACATAATTGCAATACTCTATTTCACAACTTCTATTTTTGTATATATATTCTATCACAATTAGCAAGTTCCCTTCCTTTGAACCTTCTTTCTGTACCGCTTTTTGGCTGTGGCCAAGGCCTTTGTTGCGCCCTTAGTATGAAGGTTGTATCATGTGATGGGAACAGAGAAGACCACAATCAATTTTTGCACTAGATGAAATGAGGTAATGCAATCATGTCCGTTCACGAACAGAATAATAATACGACGATTCCCGTTGTCATCTTATCCGGCTTCCTCGGTACCGGTAAGACGACCTTATTGAAGCAATGGCTGCAGTGGAGCATGGAACAAGGGTTGAAGCCAGTGGTCGTCATGAATGAAGCGGGCGAAGTGAACTTGGATGGACAGCTGCTGCCAGCTGACGTTGCGATGAAGGAAATGCTGAATGGTTGTATCTGTTGCTCCATGCGGGGAGATTTCGGCTTGAAGCTGTACGAATTGGTTCAAGAGGAACAACCCGATATCATCTATGTGGAATGCACGGGGATTGCTGAACCGATGGAGCTCGTGGATTCGATAACGGAAATCTCGCTCTACACGAACGTCGTGCTGACGAGCATCGTTACGTTGGCTGATGCGAAGCATTTAGCCGATCTATTCATCCCGGACTCGGGAGCGGAGCGCGGGACGAGCAACCGCAAAATGATGCATTTGTTGAAAGAACAAGTTCGCGCCGCTCAACTGATTCTGCTCAACAAAGCAGATCTCGCAACAGTGGAGCAGCTTGAAGCGGTTAAACTGCGCTTGCGAGAATGGAATGCCGGCGCTCGAATAGAGGTTACAAGACATGCTAAGGTGGAACCGGAGCTGTGGAGAAGCTGCATGGATGCGAAAGTCTCCCATACCGCTGCTGGCAAGTCGAATTCCTCCGCAGGTGAGCACCACCATCATCATACTCACGATGCCGTAACCGTATGGACCTATACGATGCCGCGCGCTGTCGACAGTGAACGATTTGAACAGTGGCTGATGTCGCTGCCCGCGAATGTGTACCGGGCGAAAGGCATCGTTTCCTTCACGGACACGACAAAGCGATATATGTTTCAGTTTGCTTATCGCGCAACCGAATTTGTGCCGATTACGCCGCAAGGTGATGTGAAGGACGTTATCGTCGTCATCGGTGAACAGATGGACACGGCTGCGCTCGAGCAGTCGCTGCAGGCATGCATGTGAATGAACAACCAATAAAAGCTCCTGTCACAGAACGATGGTTCTGAAGCAGGAGCTTTTCCCGTTACAATAACGGCTTAACGAGTGGCGGAAGGAAAATGCTCTTCGTGCGAAGACTCGGAGTTCTGCTCTTCCAAATAGTGATAACCGTCCGCAATCCATTCCAACGCGCCGGTGTCTGGGTGGATGACCATGCCGTGAACCGGCACATCCGGTGGCAGGAGCGGGTGCTTGCGCAGGATGCGAACGCTGTTCAGCACGCCTTCGTGCACGTTATCGAAGCCGCGCAGCCAATGATGAAGCTTGATGCCGGAGTTCGTCAACGTATCGAGGACGACATCTTGGATTCCGCGCTCCTTCGCTTTATCGATAATGCCTTGGGAATTGAGCGCGGTCATTCCGCATTCATAATGGCCGACGATGACTACTTCGGTCGCTTCCAATTCATAAATCGCGACCAGCACGCTTCGCACGACGCTCCCGAACGGCTGCGATATGATAGCGCCAGCGTTTTTGATGATTTTGACATCGCCGTTGCGCAAATTCATCGCCCGTGGCAACAGCTCGACCAGACGCGTATCCATACAGGTGATGATGACCATCTTCTTGTCTGGAAACTTGTCGGTCAAATACTGCTCGTACTGTTTGCTATCCACAAATTGACGATTGTAATCCAAAATATCGAACATATTGGACATATGCGGTTCCTCCAAACCTGTTAGTTTGCACGAGCTCTGCGATGATCTTCGCATGCGACGTGCGTGGAATAAATTTGCTGCGTGCTGCTCAGCTTGAACATTCCTGTCGTGCCGCTCACGTCCAGAACGAGCGCCTCATCGAAAAACACCATCTGATGCTTATCCATCACGAGTGTCCAGCCGGTATTCGTGTCCACGGCCAGATCGAATGGGGCAGGCTCACCGATTAGCCACAAGGCCGGCACTCCATTGACGGCGCAGCCGCAACCGTCCGTATCATAAATAAGCTTGATGATTCCTTTCCCAGAGCAGGATTGGACAAGCCGGTTCGCTAGCGCGGAAGCGGCCGCTTCGGTAATTTGAATCATAACGGACATCTGTTCCAGCTCCTTTACGCGATACAACCGTTATTGAAAGTTGATTATATCGTTTACACCACGTATCATCAAGAGGAAAGGGAATACGTAAATAGAGGTGATGGCACATGAGTACACAAAATCAATCGGTTTTGCAGCAATTTCATAATATCACTGGAAAATTGAAAAGCTATGAAGAAGCGATCGGCCTGATGCAGTGGGACTTGCGCACCGGAGCGCCGCGCAAAGGCGCCGAGCAGCGCGCGCAGACGATTGGCGTCCTGTCAGGTGATATGTTCAAGCTGTCCGTATCGAACGAGATGGGAAGCTGCTTGGATGCGCTTGAGCAGCCGGAGCAGTTCGAAGCGTTAAGCGCCGCCGATCGCAAGATGGTGACGGATGCCCGCAAGGAATTTAACCGCAGCCGCATGATTCCGCCAGAGCTGTATCAGGAGTATGTCGTGCTTACGTCTCATGCGGAGACGGTGTGGGAAGAAGCGAAGGAGAAAGCCGACTTCGAGATGTTCAAGCCGTATTTACGGGATATTGTAGCGAAGACTCAGCAATTCATTGATTACTGGGGCGTTAAAGATACGCGCTATGACACTTTGCTCGATATGTATGAACCTGGGATGACCGTTGCTAAGCTGGATGAGACGTTCGGTCAACTGCGGGACTCGTTAGTTCCGCTTGTACAATCCGTTCAGGCTTCATCGCAGCCTGAATTCGAGTTCCTGTACCGCGAGTGCCCTATTGAAGGCCAAAAAGCGATCAGTCTTCAATTGTTGAAAGAAATGGGCTACGATTTCGATGCGGGCAGATTGGATGAAAGTGTGCATCCGTTCATGATTGGCTTGAATCCAGGTGATGCGCGGATTACGACCAACTATAAGACGGACGATGTGGCCAGCGCCATCTTCAGTTCGCTGCATGAAGGGGGCCACGCGCTCTACGAGCAAAATATTAGCAAAGAGTTCGCAGGGACGCCGCTCTCGAGCGGTACGTCGATGGGAATTCATGAATCACAGTCACGGTTCTGGGAAAATGTAGTCGGCCGCAGCCGCCCGTTCTGGCAGCACTATTATGGATCGTTGCAAAAATTATTCCCGACTCAGCTGCAGAATGTAACCGGGGACATGTTCTACCGCGCAATCAACCGGGTGGAGCCTTCCCTTATTCGAATTGAAGCGGATGAGGTCACCTACAACCTACATATTATTATCCGGTATGAGATCGAGAAGATGCTCTTCAATGACGAGCTGTCGGTTGATGACTTGCCACGGGTATGGCAAGAGAAATATGAGTCCTACCTTGGCGTCAGTCCGCAGAACGCCGGTGAAGGCGTGCTCCAGGACGTGCACTGGGCAGGCGGCGGCTTCGGTTACTTCCCTTCCTACTCGCTCGGCAACATGTATGCTGCACAGATTATGAATACAATGCGCAAGGCAATGCCTTCTTTCGACGACACGATTGCGCAAGGCCAATTGCTCCCGATTAAAGAGTGGTTGTCCGAGCAAATTTATCAGTACGGCAAATTGCTAACCCCGTCGGAAATCGTTATGAAGGTGACGGGCGAGGCGCTGAATCCGCAGTACTTGGTCGATTATTTGACAGAGAAGACGAAGGACGTCTACGGTATATAGTATGCCATATTATCACACAACGCAGCTCTTCGGGGCTGCGTTTTCATTTTTTGACGGCTTCTTCTAAGACAGAGATATTCGCCAGCAGATGGAAATATAGCGCATACCTTACGAAAATATTGATTCAAAGCGGGGGCTCTGAGCCAAGCGAACACGCGCTCGGTTCTTCCAAATGAGGCACTTGAAAAAAACGGCGGCAACCCGAATAATACTTATTATACAGAAGGACGCACCTTCTTGTACAAAACGGCAGTATGTTGAGATTTTGAAAAACGTTGTTGAACAAGGTGCCAAGCCTGGTGGCCTGATGAGTCGGAAAGCGCGTCCTATTGAACCGAAGTCGAAGCCAAGGTATGCTTTATGTATCATATTGAATAGAGGTTTGCGGCTCGATGGGAAGGAGGTATGAGATGGAATATCATGATTCAGTTAAAAATCGGCTCAAGCGTGTGGAAGGGCAAGTTCGCGGCGTGCTCAGCATGATGGAGCAGCAAAAGGATTGCAAGGACGTTGTAACCCAGCTTACGGCGATTCGTACTGCAGTGGACCGCGCAATTGGAGTAGTCATCGGCGCGAATTTGGCATCCTGCGTGCGAGAGCAGCTGGAGCAGGGCAACGATCCGGACGACGTGATTCAAGAAGCCGTTAATATATTGGTCAAAAGCAGATAAATTGTACCAGTGTACAGCAGAAGCGCATTCCCTTCGAAAAGAAGGGAATGCGTTTTTTGGTAAACGGGCCAATAACCAATTGTAAGTATGATGCATAGACTGCAATATCCGTTCGACATGGCAAACTGATGGTTTGTCAGACATGGGACTTGACTAAGAAGCAGAGGAGGGAATGATTATGATGCCTAAACGATTGGGTGTATTCGCATTAGCCGCAGTCCTCATATTTTCTATTGTGTTGAGCGCGTGTAGTAGCGGAGGAGACCGCATCAAGGTGAGAGTCGGAGAAGTGGCCCGTTCCATATTTTATGCGCCGGAATATGTGGCGCTCGGCAAAGGTTTCTTTGAAGAAGAAGGTTTAGATGTGGAGCTGCAGACGACCTTTGGCGGGGATAAAACGATGACTTCGCTGTTGTCCGGCGGCATAGATGTTGCGTTGGTCGGTTCGGAGACGTCGATATATGTATATCAACAAGGGACCGAGGATCCGGTCATTAACTTCGCACAGTTGACGCAGACGGATGGAACGTTCTTAATGAAGCGGACGAAGACGGATTCATTCGACTGGAATCAATTGAAAGGAAGCGTGTTCCTTGGTCAGCGCAAGGGCGGGATGCCGCAAATGGCCGGAGAATTTACGCTCAGAAAGAACGGAATCGATCCACATCAAGATTTGGAGTTAATCCAGAACATTGATTTTGCGAATGTGGCTTCCGCGTATGCGTCAGGTACCGGGGATTATGTTCAGTTGTTCGAACCGCAAGCTTCCATTTTCGAAAGGGAAGGCAAGGGCTATGTGGTCGCATCCTTTGGTGTGGAAAGCGGCCAATTGCCGTATACCGTATTTATGACAAAGCAAAGCTTTATTACGAAAAATAAAGAAACGGTTCAGAAATTTACAAATGCGATAGTTAAGGCACAGCGTTGGGTGAATTCGGAATCGCCTGAAGCGATAACGGATGTAATTATGCCTTACTTTAAAGATACAGATCGGGATATCGTCGTTAGTGCCGTGAAGCGGTATAAGGATGAAGGCTCTTTCGCCACCGATCCGATACTGGAGGAGAAGGAATGGAACAACCTGCTTGACGTGCTTGAAGCTGCCGGAGAATTGAAGCAGCGGATCAGCTTGAAGCAGATTGTGAACAACGAATTCGCTCAGGATGCCAAGCAGAAGGTTAAATAAAATGAGGCGCATGAAGGAACAGAGTTGGGAAAGGGGGCGGACATATGGTTCCAGCGGTACAATTGTCGCAAGTGACGCATGTGTATGTAACGGAACGTGAAGCGAAGCTCGCTATCGACGGACTGTCCGTCACCATCATGCCGGGGCAATTTGTAAGCCTTGTCGGTCCGAGCGGCTGTGGAAAGACGACGCTGCTCTCGATTATGGCAGGACTTATGCAGCCGACCTACGGCAGTGCGTTCGTGTACGGCCAGCTTGTAAACGGCCCTTCGCCTCGTGTCGGTTACATGCTGCAGCAGGACTATTTATTTCCATGGCGAACCATTCTGGAAAATGCCTGTACCGGACTGGAATTGACGAAGCGGTTGAATTCGGCCTCGAAGGAACGCGTAATCAGACTATTGGACGGTATGGGATTAGGAGGGACAGAGTCACTCTATCCTCATCAGTTATCCGGCGGCATGAGACAAAGAGTAGCCTTGGTGCGCACGCTGGCAACCGAACCAGAGCTGCTGCTGTTGGATGAACCGTTTTCGGCACTCGACTATCAGACGAAGCTTCAGCTGGAAGATCTCATTGTAGAAACATTAAAGGCGCATCGCAAGACGGCGGTGCTCGTGACGCATGATCTGTCAGAAGCGATTGCGGTCAGCGATCAGGTCATTGTCCTGAACCGAGATCCTGGCAGTATCCGGCGTGCATTCGATGTGCCGGAATTGATTCGGGAAACCCAGCCTTTTTACGCACGGGAACAGTCGGGATTCAATGATCTGTTTCATGATTTGTGGAAAGAATTAGAAGCGTCGGATCGGAGGGGGATCGATGGCAAAGCAAACGGAGGCTAACAGCGCCGCAGACGAATTTCCTGACTCCCGCAGTATGGTCGAACAGACGTATGCCCGCTATCGCAAGCGGCGCCGCAGATTCGCCACGACCGTCTCCCTGACGCAATTTATCATATTAATTGCATTTGTAGGACTCTGGGAATTAGCGGGCCGCTTCAAATGGATCGACGTGCTGTTGTTCAGTTATCCGAGCAAAATATGGACGCAGATTGTGCAGGATTTTGCCAATGGGTCGATTTGGCCTCATCTCGGCATGACGGTTGGCGAAACGGTGGTCGGTTTTTTTCTCGGCACGGTACTCGGCACGCTGCTTGCGGTATTGATTTGGTGGTCGGAATTTCTCGCGCGCGTGTTGGACCCCTATATGGTCGTATTCAACAGCATGCCTAAGGTGGCTCTGGGTCCGCTGTTCATCGTCGGCTTCGGTCCAGGCTTCACAGCCATCGTCGCCACGACCTTGTCCATTACGGTTATCATAACGACACTTGTCGTCTATAACAGCTTCCGCGAGGTGGATCCGAACTATGTTAAGGTCGTGCGTGTGTTCGGAGGAAGCAAGAGCGTCATCTTCCGCACAGTCATTCTTCCGGCTTCTTTCCCGGCGATTGTATCTACGTTAAAGGTCAATGTGGGGATGGCCTGGGTCGGGGTCATTGTCGGGGAGTTTCTCGTTTCCAAGGTGGGATTGGGCTACTTAATCATTTACGGATTTCAAGTATTTAACTTTACGCTCGTCATGTCGTCACTCGTTATCATTGCGGTTGTAGCCACATTGATGTACAAAGCGGTCGCTTTTTTGGAACGGAAACTGATTCGCCGATCATAACGTTCCTGGCTAACAAGCATGGAGAAATGTCAAAATAAGACGTTTCTCTTTTTTTGCAACTATGGAGGGAAGTCGATATAATAAAATATCGGAATGCGTTAAAGTGCGTGTTCAAAAGGGAACTTTTTGAATTACCTTATATAGACTGGAATGATGAAGGAGTACATATCATGGTATTTGGATTTGTCGGAGTTCGTGTCATTAAGACGGCGATCGCTTCTATCTTCGCTATCATCACCGCCGATCTTATCGGTGCGATGAATCCGCTTGGAGCGGGTCTGCTTGCCATATTAGGCGTGGACGTAACGCGCAAGCGCAGTGTGAAGACGGTATCCGCACGCTTTCTGGCCTCATTGGTCGGCCTTCTGCTGGCCGCTACATTGTTCGGAGTGCTAGGGTTTCAATTATGGGTGCTTGCCCTATATATTTTGCTTGCCTTTCCCATCATTGCCCGCCTTAACTTTAAGGAAGGCATTGTTACCAGTTCCGTCGTCGTATTTCATATATACGGCTCGGGTGCATTGACGCTGCACGGGATATTCAACGAAGTGCTGCTGCTCATGATCGGATTGGGCGCCGCCACCCTCGTCAATCTCGTCTATATGCCGAATGAAGAAGAGAAGCTTGTTCATATTCGTAAGGAGGTAGATGAACAATTTTCACGTATTTTTATTCAAATCAGCCGGAATTTGCGTGATTCTTCTTATATTTGGGACGGTCAAGAAATTATTGAAGCGGATGCGAAGGTGAATGAAGGGATTGCGATCGCTTCGAAAGCATTGGAGAATCGCCTGCTGCGCACGGAGGAAATTCGAACGGATGAGCAATGGCTTGTCTATTTTTATATGCGCAAAGCGCAGCTGGAGAATGTGCAGAGCATGCTCCAACTGCTATCACAGGTGTTCCAATCGCTGCCGCAATGCTATTTGGTCGCGGATTTGTTCGACCAATTGAGCGACGATGTGAAGGAACCGCATTATACGGGCAAGACCGAGCAGCTTCTAATTGAGCTGGAAGGCGTCTTTCGTGAAATGGATTTGCCTGCTACACGGCAGGAGTTTGAGGTTCGCGCTGCGGTCTTGCAAGTGAACCGGGAACTGCAGCAATATTTAAAAATAGCGAAAAAAGACAAGAAAAGGTTACGAGCTGCACTGTAAACCGCGTCGCCATAAGCATTTTTATTCTTTTAAAAAATGAAAGGCCTCTCAAAAATTTTTGTCACCCTAGACGAATGTCCTGCATACACTTTAATTGAATGATTGTATGGAGGAGGTCCATTGGATGGCAATTACAGATAAACACCACTGCCGGCAAATCATCACAAAAGCAATCTGCGGCAAAGGTCGTAAGTTCTCCGTCGTCACACATACGGTCACTCCGCCTCATCATCCGACTAGCATATTGGGGGCATGGATTATAAACCATCAATATGAATCGGTGCGGGCAGGAGATGGCATTGAGGTCATCGGTACTTACGACATCAACATCTGGTATTCGTACAATAGCAATTCCCAAACGGATGTTGCGAAAGAAACGGTGTCGTATGTCGATCTCGTTCCATTGTCGTATGTTGATCCGAAGCATCGTGCCGCTACGGAGGAAGTGTCGGCGGAAGCGCTTCAAGAGCCGAACTGTGTAGAGGCGAGTGTATCGTCAAGCGGAACCGGCGTCATGATTCGCGTAGAGCGTGAATTCGCCGTGGAAATGGTGGCAGAGACAAAAGTATGTGTACGCGTATGTCCGAACGGTTGCCTCGACTTTGAAGATAAAGACTATGATTTTGGCAGCCAGGATGACGGTTTCGACGATTTAGACCCGGACTTGTCGGATGAGGAGTTGTAGTCATCGCCGCAAGCCCTTCACGTTTGCGGCGCTTTTCTAATTTCATTCTCCTTTTTAACTCTCAACCAACATGCGCATGGTGGATGAGTCACGAGTTCTGTCGACAGTCTTCAGTCCTCATCTGTTGTACTTCATATTTTAGAATATGCAGCAATATCATTATCGAAGAGGGCGGGAGCCCTCCTTTTTTTTAATTAAAATGTGATGCTTGACTAACGGTAAGAAAGAGGGGGGAGCCAAGTGAAAGCTGGAGCGATTCCTCATTCTATCCAGTTGCTTACCGACGATGACAGGGTCTGTCAAATGTGGAACGGCACCGGAATCCCGACCGCATTGTGCACGCAAAACAATCGGCTGACGGAATTGGGGCCCGACCGAATGGATGAAGGTTGTCTCGTTGTGCTGTGGATGCGTCGTTCTCACAAGAAGGAGGTATTGCAGGAGTTAACCAAGCGTGCTGTGCGTACTGGGACACAGCACAGGATGATCATCCTGAACCGCTTCGCCCAATCTTGGAATCACCGCACGATGCGCCTGCGCCTGCGTTTATGGGGACTTCCGATCGCGGAAGAAGCGGTATGGTCAGAGCCATATCCTATTGAGAACAACCGGCGGTTTGTTCGGACGTTGTGCTTCTGGGTGAATCAATGCGAAGTCGCCGCTGCTGCTCATTGCATACGTACGCCGCAAGGCGGGTACAGCTACCTTCCGCTTGACGATTGGTCACAACCTCCGTATCGGCGGCTCGGCCGTATGGCGGTGCGTGCAGCTTATGCACTCGGATGGGATATCGCCGCGATTACGCTCCGGTATCATTCTCAGGAGATGCAGCATAATGCTGAATGGCCAGCAGGCGTTGTGGATGAACCGCAAGCGGGGGACGTTATCGAGCGGGTCGAGCCGGCGCCGCGGCGTCTCCCTGAGTGGGTTATGTCGCGGTACATCGCCGCATGGTCCATGACGCTGGCGGAGACTGCAAGCAGCCGGAATGAGTCGAAGACGTCGTTGAAGCTTGGTCTCGATATGGAACTGATTCTGTATCATCCGGGGCGCCGCAAAATAGTTCCGGCAATCCGGTATTTGCCGCGAGGCGGGGGGGCCGGATGTGATGCGGTGCGCATTCAAGGCAAATTACGTTATCCGCTCATGGAGCTGCGTCCAGAGCCTGCAACGACTCCGGCGCAGCTGTTGCAGCACCTGCGCGATTCCATGGTACGGGCTGCCCGCCTAATAAGAGCGAAGGACGAAGACGGTATCTCGCTGGTATGGCTCGCCGGGAGTCAACCGCTCGGGACCTTTGCGCTTGGCGGACATATCCATGTTAGCGGCATCGCACTGACGAGTGATCTCGTTCGCATGCTTGATACGTATGTCGCACTTCCGTTAGCATTAATAGAGGACCCGCATGGGGCGCTGCGCCGACGGCCTAAGTATGGCACGTTCGGAGACGTGCGCTTGCAGGAGCATGGCGGTGAAGGCGGATTCGAATACCGTACGCTGCCAAGCTTCCTGGGGAGTCCGCAGTTGACGCTGGAAGTGCTTACTTTATTCCATGCTGTTGTCGTGCATGGGGCCAAGCTTGCGCGAAGAGACAGCGTGCGCGCGGAGATTGTGCGGCGCTATTATCGGTGCAGCGAGGAAGAGGCGGGGACAGAGCTGCGCCCGTTGGCGCTTGCGCTGCTTCAAGAAGTGTTGGACGCGCTGGAGACTGAAATGGGGAGCAACATATCGGGTGTTTCCCGACCTGTCCACGTAGACATTCAAGCCATCCGTTCTCTGTATACGCGAATCAACACAGGTTGGCGCTGGAACGAGAATGATGACATTCGTGCCGCATGGCTGCACGGCAAATAGTATAGAGGGATGTTTAAATACGCACTAGAAGAAAAGATATGCGGCGTGAGTATATGCTCTTTTTTTGATATAATAAAACTCTATTCATGGTAGCGGAGGTTGCTTATGGCGAAACATACGCCGATGATTGAACAATATTTGTCGATTAAACAACAAGCTGAAGACGCATTTTTGTTCTTTCGTCTCGGGGATTTCTATGAGATGTTTTTTGATGACGCCATTCGGGCGGCTAAAGAATTAGAGATTACGTTAACCGGTAGAGAAGGCGGTGGGGAAGAACGCATTCCGATGTGTGGAGTGCCGTATCATTCAGCCGAAAACTATATTCAACGCTTGATTGAAAAAGGATACAAAGTCGCCATTTGCGAACAAGTGGAGGATCCTGCAGTTGCGAAAGGCGTCGTGCGACGCGAAATCGTGCGCATCGTCACGCCGGGCACTGTCATGGAAGGCAAATTGATTGATGAGAAATCGAACCATTACTTAGTATGCTTGACCGAGCATGAGGGCGCCAACGCACTGGCTGCCTGTGACTTGTCTACGGGGGAAATGGTCGTGACATCTGCTCCTGCATCCCATTCGTGGCTGCTTGATGAGTTGAATGTATATATGCCGACCGAAATTATCGGCTCAAGCGGACTGCTGGAGCAAGCGGAGCCGATTGCGAAGGCGTGGAATCAGTCGGTGCTCTTTACTTCATGGGCGCGGCTGGATGAGTCGTTGGCGCAGAAGCAATTCGGAGAAGCGGAAATGACTCGCTTGGAGCCGGAGCGCCAGCAGGCGGTAGCAACGCTCATGGCTTACTTATCTGAGACACAGAAGCGTTCTTTAAGCCAATTGACGCAGATTCGCACATATGAGCCTGACCAATACTTAGTGCTGGATTCTTTTACGCGGCGCAATTTAGAGCTGACGGAGACGGTACGCGAGCGGGCGAAGAAAGGTTCTTTGCTCTGGCTGCTGGATCGCACGGAGACATCCATGGGCGCGCGTCTCTTGCGTCGCTGGATTGACAAGCCTTTAATGAACCGCCGCGCTATTGATGAGCGTCTCGAAGCTGTGGAGACTCTTTATCATCAGATGATTTGGCGTGAAGATATCCGCGAGCAGTTGGCTTCCATATATGATTTGGAGCGCTTGGTCGGCCGCATCGCCTTCGGTACGGCGAACGGACGCGATTTGGTGGCATTAAAAGCATCGCTGCACAAAATTCCAGCCTTGAAGCAGCTCTGCGCGGAGACGTCCTCGACGACGCTCCAAGCGCGGGTGGCGGAGCTGGATTCGTGTGAGGATATTCTGGAATGGATTGAGCACACCATTGTGGACGAGCCTCCTATCTCGGTTCGAGACGGCGGCTTAATTAAGCCAGGCTGTGACGATTATCTTGACCAGCTGCGTGAGGCTAGTGTGAACGGTAAGCGCTGGATTGCGGAGTTGGAGCGGAGAGAACGGGAAGCGACGGGCATTAAGTCGCTGAAAATCGGATACAACAAGGTGTTCGGTTACTACATCGAAGTGACACGGTCCAATCTAGCTGCACTGCCAGAAGGCCGGTATGAACGGAAGCAGACGCTCGCCAATGCGGAACGGTTCGTCACAGCAGAGCTGAAGGAGAAAGAATCGCTCATACTGGAAGCGGAAGATAAAATGGTCGGACTCGAGTACGAGCTGTTCAGCGAACTGCGGCAGCGCGTCGCCGAGCACATTCGCCGGTTGCAGACGCTAGCGGAGACGGTGGCCGAGATCGATGTGTATCAATCGTTGGCCAATGTGAGCGCTGCGAGACGATTTGTCCGTCCGCAGCTTAACGACAGCTATGACATGCATATTGAGGCGGGGCGCCACCCTGTCGTGGAGGCGGTCATGCAAAGCGGCAATTTCATGGCCAATGACACGCTGCTGCAAGAGGCGGAAGCTGGGATGCTGCTCATAACAGGACCGAATATGGCAGGGAAGAGCACCTATATGCGCCAAGTTGCGCTTATTTCCATCATGGCGCAGATCGGCTGCTTCGTTCCAGCGGAACGGGCGGAGATGCCGATTATCGATCGCATCTTCACCCGCATCGGGGCAGCGGACGATCTAATTGGCGGCCAGAGCACGTTCATGGTCGAAATGATGGACATTCAAGTAATGACGGCGAAAGCCACACGGCGCAGCCTTGTCATCATCGATGAGCTGGGGCGGGGGACATCGACGAGCGAAGGGATGTCCATAGCGCAAGCTGTCATTGAATTCGTGCACGATGAGATTGGCTGCAAAGCGCTCGTGTCAACTCATTTCCATGAGCTGGCGCATTTGGAGGAACGATTGCCTCACTTAAGAAATGTGTGCATGGCTGTGAAGGAAAGCGGCAATCAAGTTGCTTTCTTGCGCAAGTTGATTCCGGGCGCGGCGAGCACAAGCTACGGCATTTATTGCGCCCGTCTTGCTGGAATTCCAGATTCGATTATTACACGCGCATATGACCTGTTGAAGCAGTATGAGCCCCGGACCGCAGCAGAGTCCTTGCTAGATGGGCCATCGAGCTTGCCAGCAGCTGGTGCAGCGGAGGGCTCAGCAGAGCGGGCTGCTGCATCGCCTGCGACTGCAGAAGCACACGTGAGCGTGAATGGTGTGGAGCAGCTGTCGCTATTCGGATGGGGCGAATCAGCAGCAGCGGCAGAGCGGGCTGCAGAAGCCGTGTCTTCGCATGACGCTGGCCAAGATGACGGCTTGACGCAAGCTCACCCTGCAGCCGGTACGTCGCAGCACGCTTCAAATGCTGTCGCGGCAGGTGAAGGGGCACAGCTCATCCGCGAGCTGCAGGAAGTGGACGTTTTGTCGATGACGCCGCTCGAAGCGATGAACCGGCTGCACGATTTGATGAGACAAGCTCGTGCATTGAAGCAATAGCAGCCAGGCGGCGTCTGAACACGTGAAGTCAAGCTTGTTGAATAAGGAGGTATCCGAGCATGGCGGTCATAAAAATATTGGACGAGCACATAGCTAACCAGATTGCGGCGGGAGAAGTGGTTGAACGACCGTCTTCCGTAGTTAAGGAGTTAGTGGAAAATGCCATCGACGCCGGCAGCACTCGCATCGACGTGACGGTTGAAGAGGGCGGGCTGCAGCTTATCCGAGTTAAAGACAACGGCTCTGGGATCGGGGACGATGATGTAGAAAATGCGTTCCAGCGGCATGCGACAAGCAAGATTGTAACAGGCAAAGATCTGTTCGCTATCCGCAGCCTCGGCTTTCGTGGCGAAGCCCTGGCGAGTATTGCCGCCGTGGCTAAGGTGGACGTCGTGACATCCACCGATGGCAGCGGCCTTGGGCGACGGCTTGTCATTGAAGGCGGAACCATCAAGACGTTCGAGCCGGCGCAATCGATGCAAGGTACGGAATTTACAGTACGCGAGTTATTTTACAACACGCCTGCGCGCTTGAAATATATGAAGACAATTCAGACCGAATTGGGGCATATTTCCGATTTGATTTACCGTTTGGCTTTATCATACCCGAACATTGCCTTCACGTTGAAGCATAATGATAATACGCTCTTGCAGACGATAGGCAATGGCGATTTGCTGCAAGTTATCGCTGCAGTATATGGCGTCCATACGGCTAAAAGCGTGATGAAGGTGAAGGCGGAGCATTTGGACTTCGAACTGGAGGGCTATATCGGCAAGCCGGAGATGACACGTTCGAACCGGAATGCGATGTCGTGGTTCGTGAACGGCAGGTATGTGCGCAGCTTTCCGTTGAATCAGGCTGTGCTGCGCGCTTATCATACGCTGCTGCCGATTAATCGCTTTCCTATGGTTGTGCTGCAGGCGCGGATGCATCCGACGCTCGTCGATGTGAACGTACATCCGGCCAAGCTGGAGGTGCGCTTCAGCAAAGAAGCAGAGCTGTGTGAATTCATCGGGAGCACGCTGCAAGAGCTGCTTCTGAAGCAGCAGTTGATTCCGCAGGCGGCTGCCCCGAAAGCGAAGGTGCGCACCTTCGTGGAGCAGACGGAGCTGCAATGGGCTTCCGCCGCGACTGTGGATGCCAACAATGAACAGCAGCTGAAGCCGATGGGAGCATTGGTTCCTTCGTCTGGCAACAAAGGCGCAAGTTTACCGCCTGAGTCTTTCGTCCCTGAGGCGCAAGCAGGGACTGCTGCAGCTCAGGAAGGGGCCGAAAATGCTGCAGACGTACCAACCGAGACGAAGACCGCGGCAGTAGCGTCTCGTATTGAGCTGAGGCCAACTGTTCTAACGAACAGCGTCATGTCTGTTCAACAGCATGCAGCGGCATCTCACAGTGCAGTTGTTCCGCAAGATGCAGTGAAGCAACAGGGTACGTTTTCTAAGCAGAGTGAACCGGCTCAGCATCCTGCAGAAACCGGTGCGCGCGCTTCTTACGTGAATGAAGCGAAGCCTCGGTACGGGGAGCAGGAGGAACGCGGCTTCAAGGATAGAGTTCCCCCTTCAGTCTCAGGCAATATGCCGAAGAAGAGCGGAGAAGCATGGAAAGAGTGGATGGACAGCGGCGAACGGTCGGAAGAAGCGACATTGCCACCTTTTCCTGCGCTATCGTTGATCGGACAGCTGCATGGCACTTATCTCATTGCTTCCAATGAGGAAGGGCTGTATCTAATCGATCAGCACGCGGCGCATGAGCGCATTAATTACGAATATTATTATGAGCAATTCGGCAGGCCGGCTCAAGCATCTCAGGAGCTTCTGCTGCCGATTACGTTGGAATTCACGCCGTCAGAAGCGGAGCGCATTCGCGAGCGTATGCATCTGTTGGAGCATATTGGAATGCGGATGGAACCATTCGGAGGACAGACGTTTCTGGTCAGATCCCATCCATATTGGTTCCCAAAGGGCCAGGAAACATCGATTATTCAAGAAATGACGGATTGGGTATTGGGCGAAAAGGCGCCGGATATTGCGAAATTGCGAGAAGCGTCGGCTATTATGTGCTCCTGCAAAGCATCGATTAAAGCGAACCAGCGTCTGTCCGATGCCGAAGCGGAGACGTTATTCGCCCGGCTCGCTACGTGCCGTCAACCGTATACGTGCCCGCACGGTAGGCCGATTGTCGTGCGTTTCACTACCTATGATTTAGAGAAAATGTTTAAACGGGTTATGTAAAAGGATGATATTTGTGTTTCCCTTTCCATAGCGTTTATAATGAGGAGGAGCTAATGATTGTCACAACAGGTGATTTCTCATCCCCGCACATCAAAGAGCGCGCTCGCCACACGGCAGATGCCTTCGGGTATGTCTTTGTTGAGCGGTGCAAGCAATCGCTATCAAGATTGACACGGAAATATGGCGATGATGAATTTCTTGTCTACACGAATGACAGCGTACGCTACACGCAACTGGGGGTTGCGGAATTGACCTATCATCCCAGCATGGCGTTTGTGCGCGCGAAGCGAATTCTGGCCGGTGAAGCCGATTCGATGATTAGGGCAAGCGGCGCGACATGTGGAGATGAGGTGCTTGATTGCACGGCGGGATTTGCGGCGGATGCCCTCGTCTTCTCCATAGCGGTCGGAGCCGCCGGGCGTGTTGTCGCATTGGAGAGCGAGCCATCTTTGTTCACGCTGGTACACGAAGGATTGCAGCTGTATGAAAGCGATGTGGTGGAGGTCAATGAGGCGATGCGCCGTATTGAATTGCAGCGCGCAGACCACTCCCAAAAGTTGAAATCGATGCCTGACCGTTCAATGGATATCGTATATTTCGATCCGATGTTCAGGGAGCCGGTTACACATTCGTCCGCGTTTAATCCGATGCGGACGATGGCGAATCATGAAGCGCTATCTCGTCAAGCGATTGCGGAAGCGATGCGTGTGGCGAGAAAAAGAGTAGTCATGAAAGAGCTGCGCAACAGCCCAGAGTTTGCCCGGCTCGGCTTTAACCGTGTCGTCCAGACGGGATCGAAATTAGCTTATGGAGTGATTGACATTGCCGACAACATCATCGTTTAGTAGACCAAGGCTGCTCGTCCTCGTCGGCCCGACGGCTGTCGGCAAGACCAAGCTGAGTTTGAGCATTGCCAAGCATTATGAATGCGAGATTATTTCCGGTGACAGCATGCAGGTGTACCGTAAGATGGATATCGGTACAGCCAAGCTATCCGTACAGGAACGTGAAGGCATCCCTCATCATATGATGGATATCCACGATCCGGACGAAGCTTTTTCTGTAGCAGAATTTCAAGATCGCGGCCGGACGCTTATCCGCGAAATTACCGCGAGGAATCATATTCCCTTCATCGTAGGTGGAACCGGTCTATATGTCGAATCTCTCTGTTATGGATTTGAATTCGGCGACAACAGTTCCGATGAGGAGTTCAGGCAGCAGATGGCGGATTATGCTGCTTCACATGGCACGGAAGCGCTGCATGAGCGGTTGAAGGAAGTGGATTCAATAACGGCGGAGCGTCTGCATCATCATGATCAGCGGCGTGTTATCCGCGCGCTTGAAGTATTCTATCTGAGCGGAGAGCCGTTATCATCTCAACTAGCCCGTCAGAAGAGAGAATCACCGTATGATTTATGCATGATCGGTTTGACAATGGACAGGCAGATGCTTTATAAACGAATTGAGGCCCGAATCGACATCATGCTGCAGGAAGGCTTGATTGACGAAGTTCGCCAATTGCTGGAACAAGGCTATTCGCGTAATCTTGTATCTATGCAGGGATTGGGATACAAGGAAATTGCCGCTTACTTGGAAGGCGAAATGTCATTGGATGCAGCTGTCGAACTGTTAAAGCGAGATACGAGACGGTTCGCTAAGCGTCAATTGTCATGGTTCCGCCGAATGACAGACCTTGAATGGGTTGATGTTACTGACTCGGAACAGACAGACAAACATTTCACACAAATTTGTAAGATCATAGCAGGAAAGTTTCGGTAAGAGGTTGAATATATTTCAACACAATCTCATGATTATTGGGGGTACGGACGATGAATAAATCTATTAATATTCAAGACACTTTTTTGAACCAATTGCGTAAAGAAAGCGTTCCTGTGACGGTGTACTTAACGAATGGATTCCAGATTCGCGGTGTAATCCGCGCATTCGATAATTTCACGATCGTCATTGACAGCGATGGACGTCAACAGATGGTATATAAGCACGCCATCTCGACGTTTACGCCGCAGCGTAACGTATCCCTGATGCAAGATCATCAGAACGAAGCGTAGATGCTTCATGCAGAGGGGCAGAAAGAAATGAAACTTTTTGTCCCTCTTTCACGTCTAAATAATTGAGCCCGCTGCCGAACAACCCTGAAGGGTTGTTCTTTTCATTACGGGTCATATAGGGTATAGGGAGTAAGGATTTATCATTCTATAGAGAAAGAGAGAGAAATTCGAGGAGAATAAGGGAGTCGAATGTAGATGGCAAAAGATAAGGATACACCACAGCTTTCCCGCACAAGAACGCCGGCGAAAGGAAAGCCGAAGCAGCAGCAAGCGAAAAAACGCAAGAAGTGGTCTATGAGAAAAACGTTCTGGCTTATGTTCTTTACGGCCGCGTTCGCCATTTTCTGTGCGGTGGGCGGATACTTGTTCATTCTGTTGAACGGTGAACGTCTCATGCAAGAATATAAAGACGCGGACATGTTCCAGTTAGCCGAAGTTTCCACCGTCTATGATATAAATGGCAATGAATTTGCCAAGCTTGGAAAGGGAATCGAGCATAGGGAGATTGCGGAAGCGCGAGAAATTCCTGAAGAGCTGCGCAATGCCTTTATCGCCACGGAAGACCGACGGTTCAAGGATCACCAAGGCGTCGATTTATGGTCTATCGGCCGCGCGATGGTCAAGGACGTTGTAGCAAGGCGGCTCGTGGAAGGCGGCAGCACGATAACCCAGCAGCTGGCGAAAAATATGTTCCTGACGAGCGACAAGACTTTCTTCCGGAAGGCGACGGAAGTGTCCATCGCGTTGGCGCTGGAGAATCACTTCACGAAGGAAGAAATATTAACGATGTACTTGAATCGGATTTACTTTGGTAAAAGGGCATACGGTATCAAAGCGGCGGCAATGAAATATTTTGACAAAGAAGACTTGAATCAGCTTGAAGTGTGGGAGATTGCCACGCTGGCGGGGATACCAAAAGCGCCGTCCCACTATAATCCGATCGACAATCCGGAACGATCGAAGGAGCGTAGACAGGTCGTATTGAAGCTCATGTATGACCAAGGCTATATTACCGAGCAGGAAATGAAGGAAGCATCGGAAGTGGATTATGAGCCGAAAGAGTCGAAGAACGGCACGCAAACGGACCAAAGTGGGACGGATGCCTACCAATCGTTCCTCGATTACGTGGTGAAGGAAGCGGTCGATAAGACCGGATTGAGCGAGGATGAGCTGAACCGCGGCGGATACCATATTTACACGACGATGGACGCGTCTGCGCAGCGCATCATGTTTAACGCTTTTAACAATGATGAAATGTTCGAAAAGAGCAAAGACGATATTAAAGTGCAAGGAGCTATGGTCATCACGGACCATAAGAACGGAGCGGTTATGGCGATGATGGGGGGCCGCGACTACATTACCAAAGGGTTGAACCGCGCAACGGTTCAACGCCAGCCAGGCTCGTCGTTCAAACCGATCGTCTCCTACGCGCCAGCAATGGAGACCGGAGAATGGTTCCCGTGGTCCAAGCTGAACAATGAGAAGCAATGCTTCGGCAGCTACTGTCCAAGCAACTTGGGCGGCTATAGTTCCACGATGGAAATGAAGGAGGCCGTCAAACGCTCCGTAAATATTCCGACAGTATGGCTGTTGAATGAGATTGGATTGAAGACGGGCTTTGATTTTGCTAAAAATATGGGCTTCCCATTAACGAAAGACGATTATAACTTGTCTATCGCTCTGGGCGGGATGACGCACGGCGTATCTCCGCTGAACATGTCCGAAGCTTACAACGCATTTGCGAATGGCGGCAATTATTATCCGGCCTACTCCATTTCCAAAATTACAGACCGGAAGGCACATGATTTCTATGTATATCATGTGCCGAAGCCGAAGCGTGTAATGAGTGAAAAGACGTCCTACTACATGACTGACATGTTGCAGGAGGTCGTGAAGAATGGTACGGGCAAGCAAGCGCGTATCGATGGACGCCAGGTGGCGGGCAAGACAGGGACTACGCAGCATTCGGTGCCAGGCTATAACGGCAATGGCGACCGTGATGCATGGTTCGTCGGTTATACGCCAGAATGGACGGCCGCCGTCTGGATGGGGTATGACAAGACTGACCGCGACCATGTGCTGCACGAGAGCAGCCGGGTCCCTTCGCGCATGTTCAGTGAAGTGATGGGCAAAGCTCTGAAGAACAGACAGTCCGGTTCTTTCGGCAAGCCAGATAAGGTCGAAGAGAAGCCGGAACCGGTCAAAGCCGTAAGCGGGTTGAACGCTTCGTATTCTGAAAATACGAAGATGATATCGCTCAGCTGGAACGCGGTAGATGGCGACAATATCGTATATAACGTGTACCGTAAATCTTCCAAGGATAAAGAATACGCCCGCGTTCTGAGCGGCTTGAAGGTAACCAACGCAGAAGATATCGGCGTATTTGCAGGCGAATCATACACGTACTATGTAACGGCTGAGAGCAATAACGAAGAATCGAAGAAATCCAATGAAGTCACGGTTAAGATCGAGGAAGAACAGATAGAGCCTCCGCTCGAACCGATTGAACCACCGATTGTTGATCCGAACAATCCGCTTGATCCGGTAATACCGGACCAACCTGATCCGGGCAATACCGGAGAGCCGGATCCGGGTACCGATCCGGGCGATCAAGGAGGCAATCCGGACGACGGCGCCATCACGATTCCAGGAACAGTGGAACCGGATCCCGGTGACTCGATTGATCCGCCACCTGCGGAGGGCCAAGGTGCCGATAACAGGATCAGCATCCAATCGGATAGTCAAGACAAAAAGGATAACGGACGTCACAACGGGCGGAAGAACCGCGACGCCGATGAAGAACAAAGCGGGACTCCGTAAAGGAGCGCAGCTTAGATCAAAATATGAAGTTACAACATGTGTAACGCGCAATGCACTCATTGCGCGTTCTTTTTTTGAACTGGAGGGGAATCGGTTGCGTAACAGAGGTAAACATAAGGTTTCATTGTGGAGACGCTTGCTCTGGATTGCAGGAGCGGGCATTTTGATCGGCTTGATTTGGTTCGGGTATACGCAATGGAAAATCGGGGGAGCGGGATATGCCAACTTCGCAAATTCATCGAAGCCTACCGAAGTAGGGATTGTACTGGGAGCATCTTTATGGAGAGACAAGCCCAGTCCGGCGCTGCAGGAACGGTTGGATCTATCATTGGAGTTATATGAGCAGGGGAAGTTCGAATATTTCATCGTGACCGGCGGCAAAGATCGTCCTAATGCCCAGTTGAGCGAAGCAGAGGGGATGGCGAACTATTTGATTGAGCATGGTGTGGAGCCGAGCCGGATTGAGATGGAGAAGCACGCAACGAGCACGCTGGAAAATTTAAAATTCAGCCTGGACATTATGAAGGAAAAGGGCTGGAAGAGCGCGACGATTATGACACACGACTTTCATGGGGCGAGAGCCTATGAGATTGCCGATGCCCTCGAGTATGAGCATCCGGAGCTCAAGACGACGGGGAGCAAGGTGCTGTTCCTTCCGTGGCACCGTACGCGCGAGTCGCTCGCCTATACGAAATGGAAATGGGACGAACTGTGGCTGCGCTAAACTGCTAATAACCTGTTCGACACTAGAATATATTGAACATCAGGAAGATTTCTTTTACATACGGATCAAATTGAGGGATATGATGGGGGGTGTAACTGGTGACTGACGATAACCGTCTAATAACGACTCAAGCCAGAAAAATAAATGTAGTTTTTAAAAATTTTCCTCCCGAACAGATTCGAACTGTCGAAGAAATTCCGGTTAAAGAAACAAACCAACACATGGAAGCTTTTTCGGCAATCTTCAAAGAGCTCGATGAAATGATTGGACTAGAAGAAGTTAAGGAATTGGTGTTTCAAATATATGCGATGCTGCAAATAAAACAGTTGCGTAAAAATGAAGGATTGCAATCAGAATCCCAAGTGTATCATATGTTATTTAAGGGGAATCCGGGCACGGGCAAGACGACGGTGGCACGAATATTGGCTAAAATGTTTCAACAGCTCGGCATGCTCAGCAAAGGCCACCTGATGGAGGTGGAACGAGCGGATCTCGTAGGCGAGTATATCGGGCACACGGCGCAGAAGACACGAGAGGTAGTGAAAAAAGCGCTTGGGGGAATTCTGTTTGTGGATGAAGCCTATAGTTTAGCACGTGGCGGAGAAAAAGATTTTGGAAAAGAATGTATTGATTGCTTGGTAAAAGCAATGGAAGATCATAAAAATGATTTCATCCTTATTCTTGCCGGCTATCCCAAAGAAATCAATAATCTATTAAAAACCAATTCCGGGCTGCCTTCCCGATTTCCGATTCATGTCGAGTTCCCCGATTACACCACTGATCAATTAGTTAAAATCGCTTATAAAATGGCTTTTGAGAGAGAATACATTATTCTTACTGAAGCCACAAATAAAATTAAAGAGCATCTTTCTCAAGAAAAACATTTAAACTCCAATTTCAGTAATGCTAGATTTGTCCGAAACCTTATCGAAAAAGCAATAAGAAATCAAGCAGTGAGATTAATAAGAAAGTCGAGAAAACTAACGAAAGAGGATCTGACGAATCTGACCTATGAAGATTTCCTTATGAGCGAAAAAAGTGAACCTATCGGAGTGGAAAAAATATCTAGTCTTTAGAGGGGAAAGGGTTGGGCATAAGAGGCGAATTGGTGAAAATATAATTAATTAGGAAAAAGGAGGAATATACCTGTTTATATGGAATTAAATATATGTATCGAAACCATATATTAGGAGGTATATCCATATGTCCATCGCTGTCCCCAAATATTTGAATGAATCTGAACGATTGTTGCGTATGCTTGCAGGAAGTATCATATCACAAGCGGTATATGCCGTAACCCAATTGCGCATTCCCGATTTGCTGGCAGAAGGACCGCGTACCTGTCAAGAACTTGCCAGTCTGACACAGACAGAAGCTTCTATGCTGTACCGTACGATGCGTTTCCTCTGCGATGAGGATATTTTCAGGGAGACAGATGAACAAACATTTGAATTGGGTCCGCTGGGACCGTTCCTTCGTACTGATACACCCGATTCTCTATATGCGCACGCCCTGATGTATGGGCAGCCATGGCATTCGCAGCCAGCCGGTCATTTTCTGGAGTCTCTGACCAAAGGGGTTTCCGCATTTGAAGCTTTGTATGGCATGAACGTGTTCAGCTATTTAGCTAAACATCCGGAGGCCGAGCTTATTTTTCAAAACTCTATGAGCGCTTACTCGCGGAGCATAATTCCAGCCGTCCTCGCTGCTTATGATTTCTCGCAATTCGACACAGTTGTTGATATTGGCGGAGGGCATGGGATATTGATGGAGCAGCTTCTGACATCTTGTACGCATACGAAGGGGATTGTGTTCGATCAGCCCGCAGTCATTGACAGTGCCAAGCAATACATAATGAGCTTGGGGCTGGAAGCGCGTTGCGATTGCATGGGAGGCAACTTCTTCGAATCTGTGCCGCAGGGTGGAGAAGCCTACGTGATGAAACACATTATCCATGATTGGAGCGACGAAGAGTCCATCTCGATCCTAAGCAACTGCCGCAGTGCCATGAAGGAAGACGGCAAGCTGCTGCTCTTGGAAGTCGTGCTTGCTTCTGGCAACGAGGCTCATTTTGGCAAGCTGCTCGATATGGAGATGCTCGCGATGTCAACAGGGAAAGAGCGGACGCAAGCGGAATATGAGCGTTTGCTCCAGCAGTCTGGATTCAGGCTCAATAGAATCGTGCCGACCTCCACTCACGTATCTATCATTGAAGGCGTGCCCAATTAAGGAGAAGTGAGCATCAATCATGATAAAGTTCAGCCTGCCGAGCCCCCTCGACAGGCTGTTTAAGCATGGACTTGTATTTCTGCTTCTATACATATCCCTCATGATTTAAATTTAGAGCCGAAATAAGGTATACTGGGTATCGGACCTTGACGTGCTTCTAACATGAAATTGAAGGAGATTTCGATTGCATGCGAAAAATGAACTATGAGACCAATCAAAATATACAGGACCGTGCGGTGCTGGTCACGTTAATAACTGATGAAGTGAAGCGGAGCGGAATTGATCCGCAATATTCGTTGGAAGAATTGATGCAGCTGGCCGAAACGGCAGGTGTCGAGGTGCTGACGACGATGACGCAGCAGCGGGATACGAAAGATTCGAAATGGTTTATCGGAAAAGGGAAGGTCCAAGAACTGAAAGCGGTCATCGAAGAGCTGGGGGCAACAACGGCCATCTTCGATCAGGAGCTGTCTGGGGCCCAGGTCCGCAATCTGGAGGAATCGCTTGATGTAAAGATCGTCGATCGGACCCAGCTCATCCTCGATATTTTCGCACAACGCGCAAAGACGAGAGAAGGGATTATTCAGGTGGAGCTGGCGCAATTGTCCTACCTGCTGCCGCGCCTGTCCGGGCACGGCAAAAATCTATCCCGGCTCGGCGGGGGGATCGGAACTCGAGGTCCAGGGGAGACGAAGCTGGAGACTGACCGCAGACACATTCGCAACCGCATAACTGACTTGAAGCGTCAGTTGGACGAAGTGGTTCGACACCGCAACCTGCATCGTGAACGCCGTAAAAAAAGCGGAGTCATTCAGGTGGCACTGGTCGGTTATACGAATGCTGGCAAGTCGACCTTGCTGCGTCAGCTTGCGCTGGCTGATGTGTTGGTGGAGAATCAATTGTTCGCGACGTTGGATCCGACTTCACGGCAATGGGAGCTTCCGAATGGCCAGGAAGTCGTGCTGACGGATACGGTCGGCTTCATTCAGAACCTTCCGCATGACCTCGTTGCGGCTTTTCGGGCGACATTGGAGGAAGTGAACGAAGCGGATCTGATCTTGCATGTCGTGGATGCCTCGTCACCGATGCGCGAGGATCAAATGAATGTTGTCGAGGATATTTTGCAGCAGCTTGGAGCGGGCGCCAAGAACGAGATTGTCCTTTATAACAAGAAAGATCTGTGCACGGAAGAGCAGCGTCAGCTTCTTCCACAGAACGGCAATCACTTCACGATTAGCGCTTATGACGAGGCTGATCTGGAGCGGATTCGGCAAGCTGTACAGAAGCAGCTTGTCGGACAGACGGTAACGTATCGGATTCCAGCAGACCGCGGTGACATGATTGCTCTGGCCTATCGAATGGGAGAGGTGCTGGAGCAGGGTGTGGACGATGATGATGTAGTCATGCAGGTTCGTCTGGACAAATCGCAAGCGGAAATGCATGGATACAAGCTGGACAACTATAAGGAAATATAAGGATGGCACATCAGTGCTTTCACACATATAAGGGGAATGAACATGATGCAATTTACATCTGAGTTAATGCAGCTTGACGAGAAAGTGGAAGAAAAAATCGTGGCGCAAGTACGCAGCATTGAACACATTGCGGAGCGCAATCAATGGAAAGTGATTCAAGCGTTTCAGGAACATCGCGTCAGCGATTATCACTTTGCGGGATCTACAGGTTACGGGTACAATGATCGCGGTCGTGAAGTGTTGGATGAAGTATACGCTGCGGTGTTTGGCGCGGAGGCGGCTCTCGTGCGGCCGCACTTCGTATCTGGAACACATACGATTGGTACTGCTCTCTTCGCGGTGCTGCGCCCAGGCGATGAATTGCTCTATATTACAGGCACGCCCTACGACACGTTACATAAAGTAATCGGGCAGACCGGCGATGGCAAAGGATCGCTCCGCGATTGGGGCGTTCTATACAATGAAGTTGAACTGACGGATGCGGATGAAATCGATTGGGATGCCGTGCGCTCCTCTATTTCGGAGCAAACGAAAGTGGTAGGCATTCAACGTTCGCGCGGTTACGGATGGCGGGCCTCCTTCGCTGTGGAGCAAATTGCTGAAATGGTGCGTCAAGTTAAGGAGATCAAGCCGGATGTAATCGTCTTTGTCGATAACTGCTATGGCGAATTTACGGAGCTGCACGAGCCGACAGAAGTCGGTGTGGATATTATGGCAGGCTCTTTAATTAAAAATCCGGGAGGCGGCATTGCGGAAACAGGCGGCTATATTGCAGGCAAACGCCAATATGTAGAGGCCGCTGCCTCCCGCCTCACTGCTCCTGGCATCGGGGGCGAAGTCGGAGCGATGTTGGGGATGACGCGTTCGATGTATCAAGGACTGTTCCTGGCGCCGAGCATCGTTGGACAAGCCGTGCGCGGCAGTGTCTTCGCCGCGGCCCTGTTCGAAGAGCTTGGCTTCGAAACGTCTCCGCATTGGAGCAGCCCGCGAACGGATCTGATTCAAGCGATTCGATTCCACTCCGCCGAGCATTTAATCGCGTTCGTGCAAGGGGTTCAGAAGGCTTCGGCAGTAGATGCCCATGTCGTTCCTGAGCCATGGGATATGCCTGGATATGAGCATCCGGTCATTATGGCGGCTGGTACGTTCATCCAAGGGGGCAGCCTGGAGTTGTCTGCTGACGCACCTATACGCAAACCTTACACAGCATATATGCAAGGTGGGTTAACCTATGCGCATGCGAAGTTAGGTGCGATAACGGCGTTACAAACGATGATAGATAGAGGTCTGCTGCAGCTATAAAATATTTTTGTGAGTTTTCCTGACATCTGTTGACATGTTTATGTGCGGAGGATAGAATGAAGAAAAGAACGGCATAAAAGAGGAAGGTTGATGAACGGTGGGAGATGAAATTCGCAGAAATATGGCTTTGTTTCCAATCGGCATCGTGATGAAGTTAACGGATTTGACAGCACGCCAAATTCGCTATTATGAACAGCATGAACTAATTATGCCTGCTCGTACATCTGGAAATCAGCGTCTTTTCTCATTTAATGATGTGGAACGTCTGCTTGAAATTAAAGCGCTCATTGAAAAGGGCGTGAACATTGCTGGAATCAAGCAAGTATTGAATCCGGTCTCCAAAGAATCGGAGGAGGCGACAGTGCTGAGTGCCGATTCGGAAAGCAAGCGCAAAGAACTGTCGGATATCCAACTGCACCGCATGCTGAAGCAGCAATTAATGACTGGGAAAAGACCGGGTCAAGTATCGCTAATTCAAGGTGAACTGTCTCGTTTCTTTACGAAATAATCCAATCTATACTAGGCTAACAAGAAGGAGATGTTACCCTGTGGGCTACACCAAAGATGATATTACACGAATTGCGAAAGAACAGAACGTCCGATTTATCCGTCTTCAATTTACGGATCTGCTCGGAACAATTAAGAACGTCGAAATTCCGGTAAGCCAACTGCCTAAGGCGCTGGATAATAAAATGATGTTCGACGGCTCTTCCATTGAAGGCTATGTCCGTATTGAAGAATCGGATATGTATCTCGTGCCGGATTTGGATACTTGGGTCGTATTCCCATGGGTAACGGAAGATCGTGTCGCACGCCTCATCTGCGATGTGTACACTACGGATGGAACACCTTTTGCTGGCTGTCCGCGCGGTATTTTGAAACGTGCGTTGAAAGAAGCGGAGGAAATGGGCTTCACTGCCATGAACGTCGGACCAGAACCAGAGTTCTTCTTGTTTAAAACGGATGATAAAGGTAATCCGACGATGGAGTTGAACGACCAAGGCGGTTATTTCGATTTGGCGCCAACCGATCTGGGCGAGAACTGTCGCCGCGAGATCGTCTTGAAGCTGGAAGAGATGGGCTTCGAAATTGAAGCGTCCCACCACGAAGTGGCGCCGGGACAACATGAAATTGACTTTAAATATGCGGATGCGATTAGAGCAGCCGATCAAATCCAAACGTTTAAGCTAGTCGTTAAGACCATAGCGCGTCAGCATGGCTTGCATGCGACATTTATGGCGAAGCCGCTGTTCGGTGTTAACGGTTCGGGTATGCACTGCAATATTTCTCTATTCCAAGGCAAAACGAATGCGTTCTACGACGAGTCTGATAAGCTCGGCTTAAGTAAAGAAGCGCGCCAGTTCATGGCTGGAGTATTGAAGCATGCACGCGGCTTTGCTGCGATTACGAATCCAACGGTTAACTCTTATAAGCGTCTTGTGCCTGGCTATGAAGCACCATGCTATGTTGCGTGGTCTGCCAGCAACCGCAGTCCGATGGTGCGCATTCCGGCTTCCCGCGGGTTGAGCACGCGGGTTGAAGTCCGCAATCCTGACCCGTCAGCGAACCCGTATTTGGCATTAGCGGCAATTCTTAAAGCTGGTCTCGAAGGCATTAAGAAGAAAAGTGATCTGCCGGCTCCGACGGACCGCAACATTTATGTCATGACTGAGGATGAGCGAATCGCGGAAGGCATTCCAAGCTTGCCGGCCAGCTTGAAAGAGGCGTTGGAAGCGCTGCTGCGCGATGAGACGATCTGCGATGCGCTAGGCGAACATGCACTGCAGCATTTCTTGGAACTTAAAGAAATCGAGTGGGATATGTACCGCACACAAGTCCATCAATGGGAACGCGATCAGTATATGACCTTATATTAATCTTCCAAACCCTTGCGCCTCTAGGCGTGAGGGTTTTTTATTTTGTGGGGGCGGTGTTTTATTGGGTGCGATTTAAGGGGATGCCCCAATAATATTTTTTCACAGTATATCTTGCGTACTTCTCGAATTTGTCCATGCTGATTGCCTCAATTCTTTAGAGATGTGCGCATAGGTTGGGACGGGAAATCCACATTTGTGGAAGGCAAGAAGGTGCCTGACTGTAAACGGATAGATGGTAGTACATACGCTTCGGTGTGGGCTATCGCAGAAACAGTAGGTACAAAAGTGTACTGGAATGGAAAAGAGAACAAAGTTAGCATTCAACTAAAAAAATCGAACGGGGATGTTCATAAAATATCGTTTTTAAGACATGAAATAAATAGGAAAGTAACATATAAAAATAATGCCTCTTCGCTACTCGAAGTGGGTTAAAAGAACAGCGATTTTATATGGAGAGGCGGGCATGATAAGCTGGTTAGTATCGCGAAGTCCTTATATTTCGCGGCTTTCGCGAGTAATCATGCCCGCAGAGGCTCCATGTCAAATCGCTCTATTAGCCTAGCAAACGTACCTTTAACCACGCAATATAGCGAAGAGCCAAAATAATTAGCCCTCAAAAAAACGAGGGCTTGTAAATACTAATTGATAGCTCTAACGGCTATTTCATATTCATAACCGCCATCACCATTATCTGACCATACTTTAGCGATGTAATCACCTTCATTAGGTAATGTGACAACCTTCAAAAATTGATAACCATTATTTTTGTTTGTACTGCCATTGGCCCCACTAACAGGGTTTCCATTAGAATCAATAATTGAAATTGACATTCCCATTTGATCTATATCTTTTATGAAAAACCTTATTTGTGTTCCGTCAGCTTTATCCCATGTAAACGGGTTTTCGTCTTCACCTTTATACGGTCCATGAGTAGGTAATGTATATTTGCCGTCAACATAAAGCTTAAATACAACAAAGTCGTCATCGTGTTGGCTTGTTACAGTACTAGATTCATGAGCAAATGCGCTTGCGGGAATTACTGTTGCCATTGCCATAAACAGAGCTAAAGATAAAAAACCTTTTTTCATCAACACTCACTCTCCTAATTGTTTATAATGGGTTTGTAGGTAAAATGTGTAAATCTAACTTTAGACTATCATATAAAAAGAGAAAGTCAAGGCGTGGTTTTAAGTAATTAGAGTATGTTGTAGTATCTTGCAATGACAGTAATTGAAGACAACAATTCTCTGAAAGAATGATTTAAATGATTTTGTTGTTGAAATCTATTATTTTATTCACTGTTATGGCACAACGGTAAGGGAATGCGCTTAGTGGTATACGATCCTCAGGGAAAACTGCAAGCTCTTGGCTCGTATTTACCACGGTAACGTCACCGCTGCCTGTACTCACTACTCTTAGCATTCTCCGCTATAGTCGAGACTGCCCGTCGCACATAAAAAAATCCATCGCTGGTTGTGTGGAGGTGGAGGATGGCACGATGGGCATCGAACACAATATGCTTGCTGAGGATTGGCAGTTAGTGTAGTAAACGCCATTCATACTTCTTAGCCGCTCCTTCAGAAACGGTTATTGAATTTAGTAGTAATCTTACATTAACCTTACAGTAATCCTAAATGCATTGAGAAATGTAAGTTTATTGTTTAAGCACGCCTATTGATTAACCTAAAAATGGTAGAAAAAAGACCGTCTTTTCTGTAGAATCGTTTGTACCACCAACCGATTTAAGAAAGAGACGATCTCATGAAAAATTCTATCACGATCCAGTCCATCCTTCAATCCGTCCTGAGTCAGGACGAAGTAAATTTAGTTGTCAAACAGATGGGCTACGAAGATAAAGCACGCAAATTCAGCGTCTATCATTTGCTACAATACTGGAGCCAATCCGCTTTTGAACAATGGGATAGTTATCGCTCCGGTGTAGATCATGCCAGCCGAATCAAGCGGGTTGCCGACCGTTCATTATTCTTGTTTCTCGACCAAAGCCGCAGAGGTCCAGTTTGCTGTTTTCAAGGAATTATTTCATCTTCTTGTTCACAAATGCAATCGAAAGACGCGTTGTAAACTAACGTTTCCGAAAGAATTGCTTCTCATCGATTCGACCACGGTCACGGTCGGAAAAACCCGGTTGCCTTGGGCCCCTTATCATGGTGAACGCGCAGGTATCAAGCTGCATGTTACTCTGCGTGCGGGGAATCACCAGCCGCTGAATGTCGTGAAACGGTTGGTTCTAAGCATGATGGACCGATGAGCGGGCGATTGGCGGATTCAGCTTACATTCTAGTGATGGACCGTGCTTATGGAAAGCTCGAACGGTTGGATCGGTTCAAAGAAGAAGGACAGTCGTTTGTGGTTCGCTTGAGAGACAATGTTCATTTGGAGAAACCACGCGCCTTGCGCCGTCAGGCAGTTCCGAACTCCCGGGTTATCCGGGACATCACGAGTCAACTTGGAACGAAGCTATGCCAATCGACGAAACGCCATCGCGTGGTGATGTTTCGGGATTTTGAGGGTAGAGAAATTCGGGTGGCAACCGATTTGATGCAGGTAACAGCCGAACAAATTGCGCAGATGTATAAAGCTCGTTGGCAGGTGGAGGTCTTTTTTCGATGGATCAAGCAACATTTGAACGTGCCGACTCTATTTGGCACGACAGAAAATGCCGTCTATGGTCAATTGTACACTGCCCTCATGGTGTATGTATTGTTAAAATCGCTGTATGATGCAACAAGTTCAATCCTTTCACGACATGTGACACTGTCATTCGCACGTTTTACACGTTTGCTTGATCACGGACAACTCCCAGCCGAATGGCGGTTAAGGCTTTTACATATTCTTCAAACGGACGAGCAGAAAAGGCATAATTGTGTTACATAATTTGGTTAATAAACAGGTGTGTTACTGTATATTAATAGGTTGATAGAGAGCAGATTTCTTTCTGCTCTCTTTATTTTTCTATTAAGTACCTTAACCGGTGCTTTTTTATTTGAATGAAACATCCTAAAAAATAGCAATAATGTGGAATAATATAACTAAAGTACTATATACTTCTTCAGTAATATATTGGTATTATCTAGGTGAGAGTTGGAAGTCTTAAACTCTACTACATAGTAAAGGTGGAAAAGAACTATGAGAATCAAGAAGATGATTACTGTTCTTCTTGCATCCATGATGTTACTGACATTTACACAACCAGCTATGGCAGCAACAGGGGTAGCTGACACACCTGAAAACGCAATCACATTAACAACGGAAACTAATACTTTTAGTCTTTACACGAATGGCAAGGGGGATGATGATTGGTTTGCTTGGACAAATAATACGGGAGAAATGAAAAAATTATTTGTTGCAGTAGCAAATGGAACTACAGGTAAAGCAGACTTAATACTCGGCATGAGAATACAATATAAAAACGGGAAAAAAACGAGTTTAGTCTATGCAGAGAAATTGGGAGGGATTAATTCTGGTTTATTTTCAGACTTCTTAATTCCAAAAGGTGCAACAATTTATTTTGTTGTTAGAGCAAAAGAGTATTCCGTGGAACAATACGATTTCCTTTTTTCAGTGTCCAATGCAACAGATTACTATGAAGCTCAACAAGCTAGGTAGCCTCAACTAACACTAATAAGGAAAAGATGAAGACGAAAGGTGGAATACAATACAATGAAACACAAAAAGTTTATCTCTATGCTTCTTGTATTCGCAATGGCTTTCATATTTTCACAGAGTGCATTTGCTGCTAAAGGGATCGGTGACACAAAAGAGACTGCTATTAATATCTTCCCAAAACAAGAGATTAGGTTATTTATAGAAGGTGATGGGGATAAAGATTGGTTTACCTGGACCAACAATACAGGCGCAACAAAGTATTTATCGGGTGTTTTAGAGCCAGGTGTTGGTAAAAGCAGATATAAATTTGGAGTAATTATTGATTATAATAATGGTCGTGTTTCCGACATACTTTTTGCACAGGATCCAGTGGATATTGGACAGTCCGAATGGAGTATACATACCATAAATGATATACTTGTTCCTCCTGGCGCAACAGTTTATTATGTTGTGGAATCGAAAAATGGAGTAATGGAAGAGTACAAAGTAACTCATAGAATCTATGATGTGTAATTACCAGGCAAATCAAAGCACCCATTGCAGTGCTTTTCTTTTTGTTCAAATATCTAAAAAAGTAAAATATTAGAATAACAATACTTTTGAAATATATACCCAATTAAGGATATATTAGTAAAATATAAATTGAAAAGCGGCCGCTTTTATATAAGACGGATTGTAATATGAAGTGCGACACCTAGAAAAAAGAGTACCCATGGTGGTTTCGTGTAAAATGGAAGTTACCACACCACCATAGATACAGGAGAACCCAACATGAGCTTTTCCCATCTTAGCATAATTGAATCGTGGACAACTAGAGATATTAAATAGACTAGGTTGGTCTGCAAGAGCCATTGCTCGCCATTTAGGCCGTCACCATTCCACCATCGCTCGTAAGATCAAGCGTGGGTTCGTGAATCAGACTTACGAAGCGAAGTCCTCCCATCAAGCTAGTCAGGATCGTAGAAGAGAGAGCAAGCCTAGAGGGAAGTTCTCTTCGCAACTGGCGGAAGAACTGCAGACAGAGCTGAAACAAACCTGGTCTCCTGAGCAAATTGCAGAGAAACGACGAGAGGACAAAAGAGCCTTCGTATGCTTCAAAACGATCTACCGTTGGATCTACTCTGGATGGCTTGTAGCAGGAGATTTACAGGTGCTTCGGCACAAAGGAAAGCGCCATAAGCCGGTCGAAACACGATGATTTATGGTGGGTACATCCATCAGCCAGCGACCAAAAGGGATTCACAAACGAGAGAGCTTTGGCCACTGGGAGCTCGACACGGTCGTCTCCAGTCGAGGGAAAAGTAAGGCCTGCGTAGCAACTTTCATTGAGCGTAAAACGCGGATGTACGTGGCACTAAAAATACTGGATCGCACGGCGTACTCTATGGAGGTGGCGTGTGGTGTTGTGGCAAGCCAGTATCCAAAGGCTGCCTTTCAAAGTGCTACAGTAGATCGAGGCAAAGAATTCGCTTGCTACCATGCGTCTTTTTTTGACTCGGGAAATGTGGTTTCTGAGAACTGCCGTTGTTTCTCTTCGTCTGCCGCAGCTAAGGTATACGTCGGTTTGGTGTAGCTCAGTCCTTGGCGATGCATCATTTTCGAGACGCCGCGAAGCGAATAGCTTTGCCCAAATTCACGCTCAATAAAGGCAGCGATCAGTTCCAATGTGCAGGTGTGACGAGCGATAAAGCCTACTTCATGAGGAACGCAATAGGCAATGGTCTGTTTCAGTTGTTCCAGCTGTTCATCGCTCAAACGAACAGGTGCGCCTGGTGAATGGTTCATTTGCAGTCCGGGAAGTCCGCTTTGATCGTAAGCCTTGATATAGGTGGTGACCGTTTGAGTGCTTCGGTTCAATGTATGGGCAATTTCTTTTACCGAATGCCCTTGTAAATGCAAACTTATTGCCAAGCAACGCTCGTACATTCGGCGATCCCTTGCTTTTCTCATGGCTTGCTTTACTTCTTCAAGCTTCGTTGCGTTTTCCATGTTCTTTTCCTGCCTGTCTTCTTCTATTTCCTTCTTTATTCGACATGCAGGGTTGAAATCCCTTACCATAATCCTATAATTCTTTAGTTCAACTTATATAGATAACAACTATTATGTGAAATATCTTCAATTGCTTCAATTACGAGGTTATTTGTAGTATCGTCATTTTAGGTTAAGAGGATGGTACTTAGACATTGTCCCTTTTTTTGATATCTATTCAAAACATGGCCGGATTGAACGGCGAATCACCGGGGCGTACCTCTTCTCGCCGTTTCTGTTGAAATAGAGAGCAAAGAAGAGAACATCGCGCGGCCAATCGGTGTGACGGCGATTATTCGGGGATTTGTGTTTCGACTCCGATTTTCACGGTTCGGTAGAGCGAAGCAATTTTGCGGCGGCCGCTTGCGGACGCACCTGCTCGAATAAGACTCGTTGCTCGAATAAACTTAATACATAATCCGAAGTCGCTCATTCCAACAAACCCGGGCATGGTCCGCCGAGGGGCTCCATTTCTCCGGTGTAAACCATGTGACCTCCTCTGACTATGTTAACTTTAACTATAGCCGCCCTGTAAAAGGGCGGCATATATTCAAAATTAAACAGGATAAATAGAATAGACAGGATAAACAGGGCCTTCATAAGTAACGCCCCACCACTCTCCATCTCTGTACGAAGTGACGGTTGTAATCTTAAGTTGTCCAGCGTATTTTCCGTCATTGTACTGATAAACTTGTGGGATGGATGATTTTGTCGGGTAGAGCTTTTTATTGTATGCCCTTACTTCTCGTTCGGTACGGTTCATTGCATTGTCTTCTGATACTGATGAGTTTTGGCCCTTAGCAGGGACCGAGGTTGCACCGGCAGCAGGTACAAACGCACTTGCTAACAACATGCCTGACAATCCAACTGACAAGATTTTGAAACGCATGAGTATCACCCTCCATATTCAGATTGATTAACACAATATCATCCATATGTTCTAATTTGAATAATATGCTAAAACTGTTTGCTGACCACTTTATCATAACGGGGAGCTCCATTGGCGCTCCTTCGGGGATTGAGGCACCCTAACCGATGTTTTTCATTTGTCACTAATGTCGCAAGAATGGGAGCAACGCTTGCTCCTGGAGGAACATTGTACTTAAAAGTTTTTGGTCACTCTCCAGCAGACTATAGCGATCAAGAAGAATATAAACTATCAATTGAAATTTATTATGGCACGAAAGGGTGCTAGGCTCGACAAACTCAGCCGTCCAATTACAGGGGGCATTTCTCATCATTGGATAAGATAAGCAGGGTTATATATAAGGACAAGTATGATTTTGTGAATAAGTATATAGAAGGAATAATATTCAAATAAACTCAATATTCTGATCCGGATAAAGGAAATAATTTCGGAGGAGTGAGTGGAGTTGAAAAAGATTCTCGGTGAGTTTTACAATGCCCCTGCTACATTATCTCCTGGGACATATAGCATGTACTATATTAATAAATCGGATTTCCCGATTAATTTCGACGCATTTGTAATTAGTCCTTGAATTTTTGATGGAGTCGCTGATTATTCAGCGACTATTTTGTACCATGTGGGTAATTCTTTTTAGTGGTAAAAATAAGAGTATGACACTTGGAAAAATCAGAAAGGTAGAAGTCTGATGAAAATAAGAAAGGATTTATCTTTACTTATTGTTGCCGTCTGCTTGTTTGCATAGTCCACATCTGCATTTGCTAGTGAATTTACCCCAACTGCTATTGGTTTTGCAGATACTAAAGACCAAGCCCATCCGCTAACTCCAACACCTGCTGGGGTTGTAGCATTTGCTATGTCAATAACTAACAGTACGGATGTCGATTGGTATAAGTGGACAAACACTGCGGGACAAAATAAGTTGATTAATCTATTACTTTATAAAACCGGAGAAGGAAATTACGATTTGGGTATTATGATTCGTTACCAAGACGGGGAAGAAACCACCAAGCTATATGCAGCTGAAGACGGCAAAGTCCGTTATATTCCAAATTTATATATCCCTGCGGGTGCTTTTTTTGTTTTGCTAGAAAGGATGATAACAATGAGATAAACGCATGGAAATCTCCTCCGAGCTCTAAACAGTGACCAGGGATGAGGGGCAATGCGTTAATTTGGTGTCGGAATCTTGTACCGGATTTGCACCAGCCGCGAGTGGGAACATGCTGAAAGCAAGTAAAGAGACAAGCAATAGTTTTCTTATTTTCATAAAAAAACCTCCTTAAATAAGGTAATTACAATATAAAGTGTATTGAAAATCGCGCAAATAGATTCCTGTTTTCTGAAAAGGTCGAAAACAGTGCTTGAGGTGATTACAGGGCAGTTAGAATAAACTAGGGGCTTAGCTTATCGTATAGATTTCAGGTTGTGAAAATGTATAGTGTACGAAGCCATACACGCAAATAATCATTGCTAGAAGAGAAGACTCGTAGGGAGTCACGGCTCTTTTTCATTTTCAAATATATTATTTTTTGAAAACTATATCAAAAATAGAGAATATTTGGTATGTTTGGATCAGGCAAAAAATAACAATATTTTAGGAGGTATTAATATGAAGCTATTTAAAGTTGCTGTTATGCTGATTCTTACTTTATCACTTGTTGTTCCTGCAACAGCATTTGGAGCGTCATCTACTTACAGTGGTATAAGCGGGAAGAGATGGGTTCAAGAATTTCCTAATTCTGCAAGCGTCAGTGATTTGAGCAGTGAATTCAGACCTAAAGTTGAAAAGTTCATTAAAGCGATGAAGGATGCCAATATTACGGTTACAGTGACTTCTACGTTAAGACCAAAAGAACGAGCATATCTTATGCATTATTCATACAAAATTAGCAAAGGGCAAATCAGTCCTAAAGATGTTCCTTCAATGAGCGGCGTCAATATTCAATGGGTACATCCAAATGATGATAGCAAATATACTAAATCCAAAAACGCTGCTGCTGAAATGGTTGCCGCATACAGCATTGTGGCCGCCCCTGCACTTGATTCGGATCATATTCGCGGAAACGCAATTGATATGAACTCCCCGGTTACCAAGAAGACTACTATAAAAAAAGCGGATGGAACATCTATTAGTATTTCGAATTACGATGATCTTGTAAAAGTGGGTGCAACGTACGGGGTGTATCACCTCATGCCGATCTCTAAAGATCCTGTGCATTGGTCTAATAAATCCTAGCAGATTTTTATATCTTACTTTTTAAGTTAAGTACGACAAGCGGAAAAAATGTATTGTAACCCTTATTGTGACGGTTTGAAAAACACGATGGCCTAGACTGCAAAAGGTGACTTCTGGTATTCATCAGGAGTCATCTTTTTTTTATAAACGAACGATTATTGGCTTATGCTTTGAGAAATCGCAAATAATAAGAACAAACGTTCTGAATGGAGGTGAAGTGACATGCTTCTTGAACATTATATTGGTCGAGCAATTGAGATCATTTATGAAGACAGACATGGCGACATCACGAAGCGCCGTGTTATCATTCACAAAATCAGTGATGGCACTGTTCATGCGACTTGTTTGCGTTCGAGTGGATGGCGTCCGTTCAAGATGGAGCGTATATTGTCATGGCAGCCGATAAGAGAGGGAAGAACAGCGTAAAAATACGACGCTAAAACTGGAATATGTTTCAAGAAGATCAACACGCGTGCGAGAAAAGCAGCGTATAAATGGAAATAACAAATTTAGCTTTTGAAAATAAAAACACAGCCGATAATTCACCTATGAGGAGAACCAAAGGCTGTGTTTTGTTAATGGAAATCTCGGAACAAACCAATGACCTTACCCAAAATCGTCACATGCTTCAGACAAATAGGTTCGTATGTCGGGTTCTCGGGTTGAAGACGGACATGGTCTTTCTCGCGATAAAAAGTCTTGACCGTTGCTTCATCGTTTTCCGTCATCGCTACGACGATATCTCCGTTATTAGCAGTCTGCTGCTGGCGAACAATGACATAATCGCCGTTATGTATTCCGGCTTCGATCATACTATCACCAATGACAGATAACATAAACACGTTCTCGTCGTCCCCGACCATATGTGTAGGTAACGGGAAATAGTCTTCAATATTCTCAGTTGCCGTAATAGGTTCACCCGCCGTTACTTTACCCACTACCGGAATTCTTGCTACAGACTGGGTGAATTCATTCGTACGCTCGGATTGTTCATGGCTGAGCAGTTCAATTGCACGGGGCTTCGTCGGATCGCGACGAATGAAGCCTTTCTTCTCAAGGCGATCCAGATGACCGTGCACTGTAGAACTGGAGGCTAAGCCAACCGCTTCGCCAATCTCGCGAACCGATGGTGGATAACCTTTACCACGAACTTCATTGCGTATAAAATCAAGAATCGCTTGTTGACGACTGGATATTTTAGACAAGGGTATCAACTCCAATGAATACTCTTTTGTCAAAATTATACCATAGAACCTCCGTTCGTACAAACATAAGTTCTAAGGAAAATGCATAAACTCGCGCTTTTTAAGCGTTCTCTTTTATCGGGCGTGAATAGGAAGGAGAAAAAGACGAATGATATGAGAACTAATGTTCTAAAAATATATTGACTCAAACAAGTGTTCGTGTTAAATTATTTGCGAAAGTAATAGAACAAGCGTTTGGGGAGATGGGATAGATGATGTATACAACTTATCGTTCAATTTATAATGTATCGACTGCTGCCAGCAATGGTAGAGGAAAGCAACGTCGTTCAATATATATACGTCGACTTCGTCTTATCGTCTTTACGATCGCTCTCTTTTTCGTCACATGCGGCAGCATTGTACAAGCGTGGGGGAACGATGATGTGCAGGAGCAGGTAGGAATGGAGAGCGCAGTGGAACGGGTGCTTGTCCAGCCAGGAGATTCCTTATGGGTTATTGCTGCTGCTTACAAACCAGAGCATATGGATATTCGTCAATACATTTATGAAATCATCGTATTGAATGATATAGAAGGACATACGCTGTTGGCGGGAGATGTCATACTTGTGCCTTTGGAGTTAGAATAGGGAATTGTCTTTCTTCCATTGATGTAATCAAATCACATATTAAGTGGTCACTACATATCTGCTCGTAATACGGGGATGTTCATTTGCCATACTGTACAGAGTGATTATAATATGGTTCAATAACTCACCATTTATATTAAAGCTTAACGGGAGACTCAATATGGGTCTCTTTCTATGTATTTTTGTATTCTTTCTCCATGGCGATTGTAGTCGATACGCTTGCTTGACAAGCTTGACCTGCCATGTCAAAGTAGAAGATATGCTTAGAAACATGGAGGTACGACAATGAATATCGATCAATTGATCGCACGAATAAACGAGCTTGCCCGCAAGCAGAAAACTGAAGGATTAAACGAGACGGAGTTGGCGGAACGTGCGCGCCTGCGAGAGCAATATTTGTCTTTATTCCGGAAGCAAGTCCGTAACCAGTTGGATACGATTCGCTTTGTTGAAGATGAAGAACAAATGGGCGAAAAGGGCGGGTCCGGCGGGCTTGTTCATTAATGTAAGCGATAGACCAAGTCGGTGTAATTACCGGATTTTGTCCGGAATTGCATCGATTATTATATTGAAATTCAATTAGGCAAGAGCTTATTAGGTACATCAACGTCTTATTGTCGCAATAATAAGGGGGCTAACATTCATGTCTCGCAGTTGGGAACGCAAGGTGCGTCGTAACAGCACACAACTGAACAAGCAGCGTAAGAAGCAAGGGAAATCGATGATGTCGACTAGCACTGTCGCCTTTGAAGAATTTAAAGGCCGCAGCTATATCCTGCCAATGGTGCTCGTAGGATTCACTATCATCTACGCCTTTCTTGGCGGAGCAATGACGGATGTCCAGTCGCCGACGTTATATTGGGTAACGGTCTTCTGTTATCTGGGGTTGGGGATTATTCTCTTCCTAAGAAGACCTTTCCTCCGAATCGGCAAGGGTGAGCTGTCGACGATTAAATGGAACCGGATTCGGACGTTGCCGGCTCAAGAGATTACGAAGATTGTGGCACAACCTGGTTATGTCGTTATAGAACATAGCAGAAAGGGCTCCAGTTGGGTCTTTTCGCGCACGATGAATCGCTATGATACGGATACGATGGGCAAACGGCTGCAAAGCTTTGCACAGCAGCATCGCATCGAGTTCGTGGAAGAATCGAAATCAACCGGTACAGTTAAGTAACGATGAGATAAAGAGTTGATATGCATTACGTCAATGTAAGAGAGGGAGCCGACATGTCCATTCAAGCTGTACTGTTTGATTTAGATGATACGTTATTATGGGACGAGCGGAGCGTAGAGGAGGCGTTTGCGGCGACATGCCAGTACGCCCAGTCCAAGTCGGGAGCGATTCCAGATCAATTGGAAGCAGAAGTTCGTCAAGCGGCCCGAGAGCTGTACGCGTCTTATGAAACGTATTCCTTCACACAAAATATCGGTATCAATCCATTTGAAGCGTTGTGGGGACATTTTACGGGTGGTGAACATCAGGAATTTCGCATGCTGCAACAATTGGCGCCGATGTATCGCCAGTCGGCATGGACCCAAGGCTTAAAAGCAGTCGGTGTTGAAGACGAGGCGCTAGGTGCCGAATTGGCTAAGCAATTCATGAAAGAGCGTCGAGCCAGATCGTATGTCTATGAAGAGACATATGAGGTGCTTCGCAAATTGAAGACGCGCTATCCGCTGCTTTTGCTTACGAACGGGTCCCCCGATCTGCAGCAAGAAAAGCTGGATGGTGTACCAGACATTATTCCGTTCTTCGATCACCTTGTCATTTCTGGCAACTATCCAGAAGGGAAGCCGGCAGTTAGCTTGTTTCAACATGCGATGTCTCTGTTGGATATTGCGCCAAGCGCAGGGCTCATGGTCGGAGATAAGCTGACGACCGATATAAAAGGAGCATACAATGTCGGCATGCACCATGCCTGGCTCAACCGCAAAGGGGTGAAGCTCACCGGCGACATCCATCCTGAATATGAAATTTCTCATTTGTCGGAGTTGTTTGCCGTTATCGATGAGATCGATTCGAAGAAGCACTAATACTCATATTACGCACATGAAGTCTGCGAAGATCGCAGGCTTTTTTATTTAATTTAGCGTATTCTCTTGTAAAATGTGACAAATGTCACTGAATCGCCACACAAACTGACCTGAATTAGCTCTATCGAGTCATCACTATATAGGTAATGTTGTCTATAATGATACAAGACAAGTTGGAAATGGACTGAAGGAGTGAATGTATTAATGTGGAAAAAAGCAGTTCTTGCATTGAGTCTCGCTGCTTTGTTTATGGCAGGGTGCGGCAATGACGGGGGTCATGATCAGCATACTGATCAACCGGGTGATGCGATGCACGGTGATCATGGCGGCAGCAACGCCGACGGCACGATTCCTGATCTGATTAAAGTGGAGTTGAACGTTCCTGAAGAGGTTAAGGCCAAGGAACCGATTATCATTTCTGCACGTGTGACGCAGAGCGATAAGGCGGTGGATGATGCGGATAAGGTCGAGTTTGAATACTGGATGGAAGGCGAAGAGCATGAAAGAGCTGAAGGGACGTTAAAGGAAGATGGCACTTATCAAATGGAGCATACGTTCGAGAAGCCAGGTACCTATAATGTCATCTCACATGTGACGGCGCGTGATATGCACTCGATGCCGAAGAAGACATTCGAGGTAAAATAGCTGCTGCTGCAATGATTCACGCGGACAATTATATTTACATATATGTAACGCTGACTGTCTTATGAAGGCAGGCTGAATTGTTGTCTGTTATACAAAAAGCGGTCCACCTAATCAAGGAGGACCGCTTTTTTGCCTAGAATAACAAGCTGGATAAGTTCATTACGCTTTCTGAAATGCGTTATCCTCGAACGGATGGGCAATCCAGCCTTCGGTCTCAATAAATAAACGTACTGCGACGATTTGCCGGTTCTCCATGAGCGTAAAGTAATGCGGCTTGCTTTCAGGAACAGAAATGACATCGCCTGCCTCAAGTATTACGTCCATGTAGCCTATATCATCGCTACCTTTAATGATGAATATGCCGTTGCCGGCTGTGATGGCACGTACTTCGTCCTCAGTATGCGTATGAAGCTGTTCAAACTTCTTCAACAGCTCCTCAATGTTGGGCGTAGCATCAGATAGAGAAATCAAATCCCAGGTCTGATAACCTCTGCGCGCGGCCAAGTCGCGGATTTCTTCTTCATACGTATGCAAAATGACTTGCTTCTCTTCATCGGTCAACACAAATTTCTCGCGAAGTGCTTCGTCTAATTTGTTACGATCCCAATGCTCGTATAATACACCTTGAACGGTCAAAAAAGAGCGAACGTTCTCTTCACCAGTGATCAATTCATTCGTGTTTCGGATTCGAATCTGTGCCATGCCAATCCCTCGTTTCCCTGCCGATATTTATTATTTCGTATTATATTACAGAGGAAATGAATGGGCAAGAAACAATTTGCAATGGAGGACATACGATCCTTTCCTAATTGGTCCACATCTGTTAAACTAGGTTCTAACATTTAGATAGAGGGTGGGCAGAGGGATGAGGAAACCAACTTTACAAGAACGACTTCAAGAACGAATTCTCATTTTAGATGGTGCCATGGGGACGATGATCCAGCAGGCTGACTTAACTCCGGATGATTTCGGGGGCGAGCATTTGGATGGTTGCAATGAAATGCTCGTGTTGACTCGTCCTGATGTTATTTCACGAATACACGAACAATACCTCGAAGCAGGCGCTGATATTTTGGAGACCAACACGTTCGGAGCGACTAGTGTCGTATTAGCCGAATATGATCTTCAAGACCGAGCTCGTGAGTTGAACGTGGCAGCAGCGAAGCTCGCGGTGGAAGCTGCGGCCAGATACAGCACACCGGAATGGCCACGCTATGTAGCGGGCGCGATGGGACCTACGACCAAGACATTGTCGGTGACAGGCGGAATCACGTTCGATATGTTGATTGACAGCTATTATGAAGAGGCTGTGGCACTCATTGAAACGGGTGTGGATGCGTTACTATTAGAAACTTCTCAAGATACGCTCAATGTGAAAGCAGGTTCTATTGCGATTCAACGGGCCTTTGAAGCGACGGGCAAGACTTTGCCGCTAATGATTTCCGGCACGATTGAACCGATGGGGACGACGCTCGCAGGTCAGAACATTGAATCATTTTATATTTCATTGGAGCATCTGAAGCCAATTTCGATCGGTCTGAACTGTGCGACAGGTCCGGAGTTCATGCGCGACCATTTACGTACGTTAGCATCGATTGCCAAGTCTGCCGTGAGCTGTTACCCGAACGCGGGTCTGCCGGACGAGAATGGACTCTACCATGAGTCGCCGGATTCGCTGGCACGGAAGATTGCCTCGTTTGCCGAGCAGGGCTGGCTGAACATTGCGGGCGGATGCTGCGGTACGACACCAGAACATATTCGAGCGCTGTCCGAGGTCTTAAGCCAATATCAGCCTCGTACGAACTATGGCGAACATCCTCCGGCCGTATCCGGCATCGATACCGTCTATATTGAAAATGAAGGCCGTCCATATATGGTCGGTGAACGGACGAACGTTCTCGGTTCACGCAAGTTCAAACGATTGATCGCTGAAGGTAAGATTGAAGAGGCGGCGGAAATCGCTCGGGCCCAAGTGAAGAGCGGTGCGCACGTCATTGACGTCTGTGTGCAGGACCCTGACCGGGATGAAACTGTCGATATGGAAATCTTCTTACAAGAAGTTGTGAAGAAGGTGAAGGTACCGCTCGTCATTGATACGACCGACTCGAAAGTGCTTGAGCTCGCATTGAAGCATACGCAAGGCAAAGCGATTATTAACTCCGTTAACTTAGAGGATGGGTTAGATAAATTCGAGCAGGTAGTCCCGCTCGTACATCTATATGGCGCTGCTCTTGTCGTTGGAACGATCGATGAACGAGGCCAAGCGATTACGCGCGAGGACAAGTTAGAAGTAGCAAAGCGATCTTATCATATATTGGTAGATGACTTCGGGATACAGCCTGAAGATATTATTTTCGACCCGTTGGTATTCCCTGTAGGTACCGGTGACGAGCAATATATCGGTTCTGCGAAAGAAACGATTGAGGGAATTCGGATCATAAAACAAGCGCTGCCGCGCTGTCAAACGGTACTAGGCGTCAGCAATGTATCGTTCGGACTGCCGGAAGCTGGCCGTGAAGTGCTGAACTCCGTCTTCTTGTACGAATGTACGAGAGCGGGACTAGATTATGCTATCGTGAACACAGAAAAGGTTGAACGATACGCCTCGATACCGGACCATGAACGTAAGCTTGCAGAAGCACTCTTATATGAGACGAATGATGACACGTTAGCTGCCTTTGTAGCGGCATTCCGGAACCGCAAGGTGGAGAAGAAAGAGAAGACCAACAATTTGCCGCTTGAAGAGCGTCTCGCTTCATACGTGGTAGAAGGGACGAAGGAAGGACTTATTCCCGACTTAACCGAGGCGTTAACTAAATATAGTTCACTCCAAATCATTAACGGTCCGCTGATGAAGGGAATGGAAGAAGTCGGCCGGTTGTTCAACAATAATGAACTTATCGTTGCCGAGGTGCTGCAAAGTGCGGAAGTGATGAAAGCGTCGGTCTCCTTCCTTGAGCCGTACATGGAGAAGAACGAGTCCGCTGTCAAAGGAAAGATATTGCTGGCGACAGTCAAGGGCGATGTGCATGATATCGGGAAAAACCTTGTGGAAATTATTCTTGCGAACAATGGTTATCATATCGTTAATTTGGGCATCAAAGTACCGCCGGAACAATTGATTGAGGCATATCGCAAGGAGAAGCCGGACGCGATTGGACTGTCAGGTCTGCTCGTAAAATCAGCTCAACAGATGGTCATCACGGCCCAGGATTTGCGCAATGCCGGTATCGACGTCCCGATTATGGTCGGAGGAGCTGCGCTTACGCGCAAGTTTACCAAAAATCGCATCAGTCCGGAATATGACGGCCTTGTGCTGTATGCGAAGGATGCGATGGAAGGTCTTGACTTGGCGAACAAGCTAATGGACGTCAGTGAACGACAGCGGCTCGTCAGCGAATTGCGTGCGCACAAGGAACGGCTTGCGCGTGAAGAGGAGGAGCACACGAAGCTGCCGAAGCTGACGCGTGCGGTTCGATCCGCAATCAAGGAAGCGCCCGTATATCTCCCGCCGGATCTGGAAAGGCACGTGCTGCGGAATATTCCGATTCCGCAAGTCGTTCCATATGTGAACATGCAGATGCTGCTCGGGCATCACCTTGGTCTGAAAGGATCGGTGGAGCAGCGGCTGCGGGAACAGGATCCGAAGACCGTGGAGCTAAAGGAAACAGTCGATCAAATATTGGTTGAAGGGGCTCAGGATGGTGTACTGCAAGCGAATGCGATGTATCGCTTTTTCCCGGCACAATCCGAAGGGGACTCGATCCATGTTTACAATCCGGAAAATCATAATGAGGTTCTGCATACCTTTACATTCCCGAGACAGCAGGTGGAACCGTATTTGTGCTTAGCCGACTTCCTGCGAACCAAAGATAGCGGTATGATGGACTATGTCGGATTCCTCGTTGTCACCGCGGGCAAAAACGTGCGTGAGCGTGCGGAGGAATGGAAGGAGCAAGGTCAGTATTTGCGCCTGCACGCGCTGCAAGCTGTTGCCTTGGAACTTGCCGAAGGGCTTGCGGAACGCATTCACCACATGATGCGCGAAGTGTGGGGCATTCCAGACCCAGAAGAGATGACGATGAAGGAACGATTCGGAGCAAGATACCAAGGGGTACGTGTTTCCTTCGGTTATCCGGCCTGTCCGAATCTGGAGGATCAAGAGCCGCTTTTCCGCTTGATGCAGCCAGAGGACATCGGTGTGCAGTTGACGGAAGGCTGTATGATGGAACCGGAAGCATCGGTAACCGCAATGGTGTTCGCCCATCCTCAGGGGCAATATTTTAACGTGGATAAAGCATAATATATATAGATTCGTTGAAAGCTCCGCATCACCAACAGAAATGATGGTGCGGAGGCTTTTTTCATCAATGATATTTCGAGGTTAAAGAAATAATGACAAAGCTACAGTATTAATGTAGTTTAATATTAATGGAGATTATAGATTAGGAGGTGTAATGAGACATGGATATCTATTTCTTGGGAACAGGGGCCGGCATGCCGACGACGCGCCGGAATGTGAGCAGTATGGCGTTGCGCCTCTATGAAGAGCGAGGTTCGTTCTGGATGTTCGATTGTGGAGAAGGAACGCAGCATCAAGTTCTCCGCAGTCCTCTTAAGCTGGGCAAATGTGAATTCATTTTCATTACCCATTTGCATGGCGACCATCTATTCGGCCTGCCTGGATTGTTGTCAAGCCGGGCTTATCAGGGCGGAGTCACTCCTCTGACTGTATTCGGTCCGAAAGGGTTAAAGAAGTTCATACATACCACATTCGCCGTAAGCGCAACACAGTTGCCTTATGAATTGCGCATTCAAGAAATTGAACCGGGTGTAATTTGGTCGGATGATCAATTCACGGTAACCGCACTTCCGCTTGAGCACCGGGTCCTGTCCTTTGGTTATCGTGTGCAAGAGAAAGATCGACCAGGAAAGCTTAAGTTCGAACTGCTGCAGCAAAAAGGGATTCCACCGGGGCCGATGTACGGCAAGCTGAAGCGAGGAGAGGATATCGAGCTTCCGAACGGAGAGCTTGTCTTCGCGGCTTCGGTAGTAGGTGCGCCGATTCCTGGACGCTCTGTCGCGATATTGGGTGATACCCGTCCATGCGACAATGCCGTCCGGCTGGCACGCAATGTGGATTTGTTCGTTCATGAGGCTACATTTCTGGAGGATAAGAAGGATAATGCCCATGATTTCGGCCACAGTACAGCAAAGCAGGCGGCAGCCGCCGCCAAGAACGCTCATGCGAAGAAGCTTGCACTGACTCACTTCAGTTCGCGTTACAAAGAAGACGAAGTGATGGAGCAATTGCTTGCCGAAGCGAAGGAAGTGTTTCCAAATACGGTGTTAGCTGATGAACATACGGTCATTACAACAACTTAATATATATCCAACTTTCTGATAACGATTGTGAGGTACCCTCTGCTTATCCAAATAGGTCACCAATTCTGGAAGACCAGAGGAGACGTGTCATTGCGCTTCCGTTGTCATCCCTATTTCACGTATGGGAATCTTGGCCGATAGTCGCTCTGTGGACATTCATCGCGGTGATGTTCCACGTTGGTTTAGACTGGTTAAACGCGTATGGCATTCAAGCCGCTCTTCCCTTCACGTCCAAGTGGCTGCATAAAGATGTGCTCTGTCTGTTCGACCCCGTTCTGTTTGGTATTCATATGGCTGTGTTGAGCAGTTGGTTGTGGCTTGATAGGCAAGGAGCTTCATCGCTGTTTGCAGCTGCTTACACTTTAACCTTCCTTTATATATTATGGCGTTGGGGGACGTGTTCTAGGGTGCTGCAGCAGTTCCGAATGCAATTCCCAGATGCGTTGCATCATCAACTGATTCCCGATCTTAGCCTATGCCGATGAACCGCTTCGTTTTGATTTTCATGCCCGATACGAGAAACGATTCTCTCTGAATCCAATCATTGAGCGCACTCTGGCAACGGACGGAGTGAGAGCTTTTCACGGATTTGCCGAACGCGTCGTGGTGCATGCTCAGCAGTGGAAGGACGGATATAAGGTCGTGTGGAATGATGTTCGCTTCTGGCATCGGCGTGGTTTGCCGTTTGGTGTGGAAGTCGAACTTGATGAGCAGTTGAATGTCGTGAAGACGAAGCTGGGATGGAGTAAGAAAGGATGGGAGCCGCCTTTCGTGTAAGGAATACAGCGGAAACGGAGCAATCCGTTTCTTTTTGTTTCCCCAAAATAGTTTCCCGGGAAAGCGCAGGACTTGACAAAACATACGTTGTCCGACGTGGAATGGTGCGCAGAACCTTCATTTCGACGACAACTGTCGTCGCACGGCGTCGAAACAAGAAATCGACTTATGATAACAAGTGTTGCAAGCACGGAAACGGTTCTTTACAATGGATCAAAGTTAAGCATTTCCCAGAAATGCGTCTACATAAATGAGAAGGGAAAAAGAAAGGTGGAGCCTTTTATGAATACACTTGGATTTTCCGTTGTCGGATTCGGTACGATAGCGAAGACGCATATGGTTGCATTGCGGACGATGCCGATTATCAAATCGTTGCCTGTAATGCCAGTGCTGGCATCTCTCGTCACTCGAAGACCGGAACAAGTCGGAGCGCAAGCCGCGCAGATCGGATTTACACATGTGACTTCTTCCATGGAAGAAGCATTGCAGCAAGCGGGCACGGATGTGGTGAGCATCTGCACGCCGAACGCGCTGCATGCCGAACAGGTCCGGATGGCGATGAAGCATAACAAGGCGATCTATTGCGAGAAGCCGGTAACGGAGAGCGCACAGGCTACGGAAGCGTTATTGGAAGAAGTGCCGCCGCAATATCCGCAGCAGCTTGCGTTTGTATACCGCTATCATCCGGCAGTGCTGCGCATTCGCGCCTGGCTGCAAGAAGGCATTATCGGGGATGTGCTGCAGTGTAAGATGGCGTATATGCGTTCGGGATATTTAAATGAAAATAGACCATACAGCTGGCGGTTAAGCGATACATTGTCTGGAGGAGGGGCCATTACCGATATCGGCGTGCATGCACTCGATTTAGTTCGTCTTTGGTTCGGTGAGTTCGCTCATATTGATGGCCGCACAGAGACGTTCATTCCGAACCGTCTGAAAACTGCAGGTTCGGAAGAACGGGTGGACGTTCACGTCGATGATTGGGCGGTAATGAACTTCCGGATGGAAGAGGGCGTGCGCGGCCTTGTGGAAGTGTCACGAATCGCATATGGTGCCGATGCGTTCCGAATCGATATCGTCGGTACGAAAGGCAGCATCACCTGTGACTTGGAACGCGACAAAAAGCCGACACTCCATCTATTAAACGGCAGCATGCAAGCGACGCCGGAACCGGACAGCCTATACTTGCTGCCAGACGAGAAGGCGACGATGGGAATTTTTCAAGATTGTCATTTCGGTGCGCTGCATCACTTTATTTTGCGCCTATCTGGTGATGAACGGTGGTCGGATCTGGCACCGACGCTTGCGGATGGATATGCAGTTGAGCGTTGGGTTGATTATGTTATCCAGTCTTCTCTAGCTAAGTAAGTCAACCATGGGCAAGAAAGGAAAGTGAAGTCATTTATGAACAGTCGTAATCATCACCGTATTTGTGCATTTATCGATTTGGACGGGACAATGTATCACGGTTCCACGAAGGTGGAGGGCGCTGATCGATTGATTGCCACGCTGCAGGAACTGCAAGTTCCATATCTGTTCGTGACGAATAACTCTTCTCGCACGCCGGAAGATGTGGCTAAGCTGCTGCAAGGGTTTGGAATACCTGCAAATCCTCAAGATGTACTCACGTCTGCTCAAGCTGCTGCATCGTATATTCAGATGAAACATTCGGATAAACTTGTATTTATGGTGGGAGAGCAAGGCTTGCAGCAAGCATTAACCGAAGCGGGAATTCGATGGACCGATGATGTAAATGAAGTGTGGGAGCAAAGTATCGGTGTCGTCGTGCAAGGAATAGACCACCAGTTCTCATACGCTAAGCTCGAAGCCGCATCTTGCGCTATCCGCAAGGGTGCAGTTTCGATTTTAACCAATCCTGACGTAATGCTGCCATCCGACAGGGGATTCTCCCCCGGAGCCGGCACGATCGGTGCTGCCGTGCAGGCAGCTTCAGGCGTGGAACCGATTATTATCGGCAAGCCGAGCGAGTTAATTATGAAAGTGGCGTTGGAGCGAATGCAATGTGAGGCGGCCGATGCCATTGTCGTTGGTGATAATATGATGACGGATATGTTGGCAGGAGTGAATGCTGGCTGCCGCACAGCGCTTGTCTTTACTGGATTAACGACGCCATCCAATCTGGACGAATATAAAGAACGATCCGGTGTAATTCCGGATGTCATCTGTCACGACATGGAGGAAATGCGTCAATGGTTTATCGACGCAGTGAACAAACAATAATTCACGACATATATCATCATGTGAACAGGAAGGAAGATGCTCGATGCCGGAAATTCCGGAAATCGAAGGGTACCGCAAGCAGCTGGAACAGCATGTGGTTGGACAGCGCATTCGCGATCTGCACGTTCAGCGGGATTCTTGGTTAAATACAGCGCTTGACGCTATGAAGGACGGTGTGATCGGCCGTCAAATCCTGTACGTTGAACGTAGAGGAACGGATTTGATTTTTCATTTGGATGATGGTCGGCGTTTGCTGCTTCGCACAGCTCATGGAAGTCATTTGCACATGGAGCAACGTTTTGATGAATCACAGCCAGACGTGCGAACGACAGCAGATGGCATCCATAAGGAGCAGTTGTCGCTTACGACCGATAACACCATCGTGACGATTCATAGTGCGCGTATAGGGCAATTTCTGTGGCTTACTGCTAAAGAGCTGGACGAACAGCAAAAAGAGCAAGGCCCTGACCCGTTATCACGTCATTTGACGCCAGAGCGATTCAAGAAGCTCTTTGCGAAGCGCCGTTCCGCATTGAAAACGGCTTTAATGAACCCGAATATTATCGTCGGCATCGACAGCCGTTTTGCCGATGATATTGCTTTTGCGGCACGGTTGCGTCCATCCATCCGTATGGATCTACTTCAGGATGATGATTGGGATCGCTTGTACCACGCTATGGTAAATGTGCTGCAAGGAGCGATTGAACAGGGTGAAAATGGAACGGCGAACGTACACTGCCTAACTGACGATACTCAAAACGCTGGGGAAGAACTGGATAAATCGATTCACGGCAAGGCGGGGGAACCTTGTCCGTGCTGCGGCACATTGATACAGGAAATGCTGATTCAGCGTCGGCCTGCCTATTATTGTCCGCAGTGCCAACCGGAAATTCCTCCGAATGAGCAATAACAGAATCAGCAGCGATACCGTCGATCTGTGCTATGGTTGTCACCTGTCATTGCGGGGAGGATATGCACAGGCGTCTAAGCAGGCGATTCAATTACAGGAACAAGCAGGGCTGGGCTGTTATCAATATTTCAGTAAAAATCCACGCAGCTTATCCGTGAAAGCTGGATTTGAATCCGATGCATTGTCCGCCCGAGGATATGGAGAAAAGTACAATATCCGCTCTGTAGCACACACGCCGTATCCGACCAATCTGGCCGTTGATGCCGATGAGTCGCCCGAGCTGTTTCGGGCCACGGTACAATCGCTGTTAAATGATCTCATGATTGCGGAAGCTTGCGGATCTGTAGGGGCCGTGGTCCACTTCGGAGCTTACAAAGGCAGCCGTGTTGCTGCGGACAAGGCTGTGCTGCGGGGTTACGAAAATATTATCCGCACGCTGAATACCGTGTTGAACGTCTGGTCCGGTCAAGCGCTGCTCCTCATCGAGAACCAGGCGGGCAATCATGGAGGCATGGGAGCTACATTGGAAGAGCTTGTGCAAATTCGCAAGCTCAGCAGCTGCCCATCAGCTGTCGGCTTCTGCTTTGACACTTGCCATGCGTATGCAAGCGGCTTATGGAATCCGTCAGAGACGAAAGCGCTGCTCTCTCAAGGGAATGCTCTCGACTACTGGTCACATGTTCACGCTGTTCATTTGAATGATGCAAGAGATGGCTACGCTTCGCGTAAAGATCGGCATGCCAATGTGGGTCAAGGCTGCATTGGTATGGAAGCGTTCGATCAGCTGTTGTCTACAGATGAGATGCAAGGAAAAATGTTTATTTTAGAGACGCCCGGCGACGGGAACGGCCGACACAACTCGGAGTGGGAAGCGCTGCGTCATGGATTGGGACGGAGGGAGAAAAGGTAAACGATGATACATGTTTATTTGGACGATTGGCGGCGCTGTCCGGACGGATTTGTGCTAGCCCGTAATATGGAGGAATGTCTTCTTCTATTAGAGCATGAGGAAGTCGGCATTTTATCATTGGATCATGATTTGGGTATGGGCGAGCCGACCGGGACGGAGCTTGTCCGTGAGATAGTACGGCGTGGATTATATCCGAAGCAGGAAATCTATTTGCACACGTCGAGCGCGATCGGAAGACAGCGAATGTACCAAATGCTGTATGAGAATAAACCGGAACAAGTTGCGCTTGCCAATGGGCCGATGCCCCCTGATGTTCTTGCACGTGTGAAACGAGACAAGCAATGATTACGTTATCTGCGGCGGAGTGTCGACAACTGCTATGGGATGATAGGGGCAAGCATCCTAATGAGCTGTGGGATGCTTTATATGTGCACAGTCCATTTTGCGGAACGTGCCAACTTGCAGAGCGTATGCTGACTATCGTTGAACAGACCTGTCCGCAAGTGACGATTGCCTCCGTGCACATTCAATTTGTCCCAGATCTTGTTCACACATTTCAAATTGAAAGCGTGCCATGCTTATTGATTTGGGATCGGGAGAACGCGGATGTCAGTAAAGAGCTTAGAAAAATCTATGCTTTTCATTCGGTATCCTATCTTTATGAACAGTTGAGAGGTGGGGAAGCAGATGGTTAATCTCCGTAATATTTGGTTTCAACGCGAGGAACGTGTTATTCTGAATGATGTGAATTGGAACATTGAACAAGGCGAACATTGGGTGCTGCTCGGACGCAACGGTTCGGGCAAAACGACGCTGCTTGAATTGATTACCGCTTACCAGTTTCCTTCCAAAGGGATGGTTGAGGTGCTTGGACATACATATGGACACTGTGACGTGCGGGAAGTGCGCAAGAAGATCGGGTATATTAGCCAATCCCTTGTCGAGAAATTAACGCTGAGCGACCCGGTGTGGGAAGTTGTCGCTACAGGCGCATATGCATGGCTCCGGTTCTATCAGGAAATACCTGAGGAAGTGGAGGCGAAAGCTCATGCGCTGCTGGAGGAGCTTCACATCGGCCATCTAGCTGATCAACCGCTTGGTATATGCTCGCAAGGAGAGCGGAAGAAGATTTTGCTGGCACGGGCTCTAATGGGAGAACCTGAATTGCTCATTATGGATGAACCTTGCTCAGGGCTCGATCTGTATGAAAGGGAAAAGCTGCTGCAGGATTTGCGGGTGTTGACTGGACGCGATCTGAACGTCATTTACGTCACGCATCATTTAGAGGAAATCGTGCCGTTATTTACGCACGTCGCTCTGCTGCATGAGGGGCGAATGGTCGCTTCGGGACGCAAGCATGACGTGCTGACACCGGAATTGCTCGCGGCAACCTTCGATTTGCCGGTGCAAGTCGATTGGGTGGATGATCGTCCGTGGATTCGAGTTCATCATGAGCACGCATAGAGATGAAGTTATACAAGAATTCGAACTAACGTTGGAGGTTTAACCTACTTGGAGCCATTACATCAAATACATTTGGAACAACACTTTCAACCAGCCTCGCATTGGGTGATTACTTCAAATCACGGGTTCATTTCTTATGCGCAGGAAGAATTGAGAAGAAGCTTCGGGCAGCTAAAAAGCCGTATGCTCGTGTCAGGTGAGACGGCACTGATGGAACTGCCTGCGGATGCGCATGAGGTGCTGCGTCTGCTGGAGGAACAGCCCGCTATCTTTATCAGACATATTCAACCTGTGCATGCCGTTGTAGAAGAGTCTTCAATGAAAGCTGACCTGCCTGCTTCTGCAGGTTTATTAGTTAACAAGCTATTTGAACAATCAGAGGCAGCGATGGAAAATATACATGTTGCCGTACACGTACGCTCTAGCGTATCGAATGCACCGGAGGACAAAGCGCTGCGAGATGCATTAAGGGCTGCTGCTGAGGCGGGCGGCGCACTTAGTGCCGTTCAAAACCCAGCTCTCATCATCTCTCTATTCATACATGAGGGTATGGTGTATGCCGGCCTTGTGACGCCTGCGCAAGCAGGTTCTGACTGGCCGGGCGGCGCCATCCGGTTCCAGCGTGAAGAAGGTCAAGTATCGCGCGCAAAATTCAAGCTGTTGGAAGCAGAGCGCACATTCGGGCTTGAGTTCTCCGCGTATCGGAATGCGCTCGATGTCGGTGCGGCACCGGGAGGCTGGACGAGTCTGCTGCTAGAGCGTGGAGTGCATGTGACTGCTGTTGATCCAGCCAAGATGCATCCGAGCTTAATGAACCATCCTCGTCTGAGCTACTTCGGCAAGAATGCGGGCGAGGTCGCATTTGAGCCGTATGAATTCGATCTGCTCGTCTGTGATATGAGCTGGAGTCCCAAAGTGACGGCTAAGCTCGTCATCCAACTGCTTGACTCCGTTATCTCTGGAGGAACGGTAATCGTAACGGTGAAGCTGATGCACAAGAAGCCGCTGCAGACAATACGTGATGTGACGGAGATGTTCAGTGAACATATGCAGATCTTGCGCGCGAAGCAGCTGTTCCACAATCGTGACGAGATTACACTTTATATGCTGAAGTATTGATAGAGCTTGTATTAATGGTATATTATTTATGTCATTAAATATTGTGGAATCGGAAGCGAATTCTAAAAGTTTTAAAAAAACACTGGACAAGTGTGATCGTTTCCACTACAATAGCATCAAAACATATGCATACACAGGGAAGCACCCTGATTACGACCGTTGCGGTTCGTTTTCAGAGTGCTTTTTTTGTTGTCTGGAGGGGGATAGTTTGCAGTCATTACATGCGCATCTGCAGCCCGGGGAGCTTCTGTATGAGCGCTATCGCATCGGGCGAATTCTCGGTGCAGGCGGAATGAGCGTCGTCTATTTGGCCTACGATGAACGGTTGGCCGGGAAGCAATGGGCGGTGAAGGAATCGAAGCCAGTGTCGCAAGATGTGCGTCAGCTCATACATGAAGCGAAGCTGCTGACCGCGCTTCGGCATCCGCATCTCCCGCTCATTGTTGACTTCTTCTCGCCGGATGAGAGAGGAAGAGCTTATCTCGTCATGGAGTACATCGAAGGAGAGACTTTGGCGGAGCGGTTGAGAAGGAAGCCCATCTCTTTTCAGGAGACAGTAGCGCTCGTCATCCCGGTATGCGAAGCGTTATCGTACTTGCACGAACAAGAACCGCCGATTGTATTTCGAGATGTGAAACCATCCAACATTATGATTACGAAGCAAGGCCAAGTGAAGCTAATTGATTTCGGCATTGCAAGAAATGTGAGTGCTGCCAGTGAGCAGGATACGGCGAAGCTCGGAACGATAGGCTTCGCGGCTCCGGAGCAATATGAAGGCAAGCAAAGCGACGCCCGAACGGATCTGTATGGAGTCGGAGCGCTGCTGGGACACATGCTTACGACAGGCACATGGCGCGGTGATCGAAGCTTGAAGGAGCATATGTTCCAAGATGATGTCCCGCCATCGTTCTATTCCGTCATGATGAAGCTATTGGCGAAGCAGCCGCAGGATCGTTACCAAGAGGCAACTGAGCTGTTAGGCGAGTTGCAGCAATATATTCCAGTCCAGAAGGAGGAGTATCGGAATTCAGCATCGGTCAACCACGCGCTCCGCCGGGGTAAATCAAGCGTCGTTATCGCTTTCTTGGGAGCGGCGCCAGGACTTGGAACGACCCATGCCTCATTAATGTGCGCGTATCAGCTCGGGAAGCGAAGGCTGGGCAAGATCGCTTATGTGGACGCAAATCCGACGACTGGATTGACGATTAAAGCGTTAGCTGCGGATTATGAAGGCGAACATGAATTGACCCCCAACGCAGAGAAGACGAAGCTGTATGGATTCCATTGTTTTTACTGGAATGATGGCGAGGATCTGATGCCTGCATTAATGGGACAATTCGATTACATTGTGCTTGATTTAGGTTGTTACGGTTCGGGGGAACGAATCGACGAATTCATGCGTGCCCAAATCCCTGTTCTCATAGGAAGTCAAGCGCCATGGCGAAGAATGGAATCAGAGACGATTGTCCGCTTCTTCGAATCGAGGCAGTTCCGCCATTGGTACATGGCCAATCTCTATCAATGTGACGAGATGTCCGCTAGGCGCAGAATGCGGCAATATTGTCGCGGGGAAGTGTCTGTTCCTGTTCGTGCGAATCCATTCGCTTGGGATGAAGCGTCTAGTCGATGGTTGGATTGCATTCTAGATCTTGAGGGTGTAGAGCAGAACCTGCTTCGTCGGCTTAGTAGATGGATAGGGGGAAGCAAATCTAAGAAAGGAGTGCTGCGGAGTTGAAACGATGGACACGAAGAACGAAGCAAATGTTGATTTCCGGTATAAGCGGGGCGGTGGCAGCTAGTCTTCTCTTTGCTTCTTATCACTACTGGTCCATGACGAAGAACGATGCTCGGAATGAGATGGTAAGGTCGGATTACGAACAAAAAATAAGCCGATTGAAGGAGCTTACAGATGAGCAGCAGAAGGAACGTGATTCTGTCTGGGTGTTTAAGCAGCCGTTGTTAGCAGGCAAGCGAATTCGTTCGCAAGACATCGCGATGATTCAAGCGTCTGCAGACGTCGTTCCGCAAGAAAGGATGAATCATCCGGACGATATTGTCGGAAAAGTATTGAAAATTGATGTTAGCGCGCAGACGCCGATTTTGTTCTCGATGCTGTATGAGGAAGCGGTGCTTGCAGATGACATGCGGTGGATGGAGACGGCGGTTATTCAATTACCGCTTTTGTTAACAGAACACGATGTCGTGGACATTCGAATTCGCTTTCCGAATGGACAAGATTACGTCGTCATTACGCAAAAATCGATAATGAGGGTTCAACTGCCTACGATATGGATGCAGTTAGATGAGCAGGAGCGGTTGATGTTCTCTAGCGCTTGCGTGGACGCTTATCGGAACGGTGGTCAGATCTACGCCCTCCGCTATGTGGAACCGCATCTGCAGAAGAAAGCGGTGCCGAACTATCCCGCAAATGCTGATGTGCTGAAGCTGATTTCATCCAATCCGAATATCGTGAAGAAGGCGGACACCGCCTTGGCACGCGTCGTTCGGCAGCAAATGGAGAAAAGTTGGGAGAAACAGAAGGCTGCCAACGGTTTAAAGCTGAATCGAGGAGGAAGCGAAATCGAAAGCATGTCCCGCGCTCCCGATTCATCGCTAGCGGGGGAAGGAACGGTAGATGCCAATCCGGCCAGAGTCTCGGGTTACGCCCCATTCACTGGTAATGCTGCGGAATCGAAGCGAAGTTCTCCGTTCGATGGACTTGCCCCAGCCTCTAACGAGCAGTTGGAAAGAACCGTGACTGAAGCTCAGCAGGGGAGGAGTGAAGCAAGGCAGGAGAGTGATAGGGGGAACACTTCCAGCAAAACGGGCGCAGCACCTGATGTAGTGGCAGAGAGAGAAGCCGAGGAGGTTAACGTAACTCCGAATCCAAGTCTTTTGAACGAGAAAGATCCTTAATAATTGCACGGGTACAACAACTATATGAAGGTAATAACGGAGGGAGAAGATTGGCAAAGGGAATTTTTATTGGCGCATGCGACAAAAGTATTCATCTGATTGCTTTAGCAACTTTTTTGACCCGTTTAGGTCGCAAAGTGCTGTTAGTTGATGCAACGATAACGCAGCGATTGGCTTACTATACCGGATTACAGCAAACACGGCACATTTCCATTTTGAACTGGAACGGAATTGACGTTATGGGGGATACAGTGAATTGGGCTGATATGGAACAAGGGATGGAACGCCAGGGAGGAGACCTGGGCTTCTATGACGATGTCATTATCGATACGGATCGTTCCACGTTTGGCAATGCGAAGCAGTGGCAAGCAGCGGATATAAGGTTCATGACACATACGCTGGAGCGTTATGCCTTATATAGAAATATCGAATGGCTTCAAACAGTTCAGCTGCATGATAATGGGGAACCGCTAGAATTCATATCCCTTCAGCTTCGTTCCGTCGATCCTGATGCGGAAGCCGCATTTATTGCCGAGCTATATCATTCTGGCTTTTCACACCGATGGGTAAGAGAGCCCATTGCCATCGCAGAGGGGGAACAGGATTGGATCGCCCAAATGGAACACGAGCATGAAGGCCGATTTGAAGCGGCATCGTATATGCGCTCGACGAAGAGGGCGTGGCGCGCTTTAACAGAGTGTTTCACTGGGGAATTGCCGGACAAGGTATGGAAGAGATGCTTAAGGACTGAGAAGAAAGGGCGTAATCGCTATGCCGCTATGTAAACACTGGTTAGTCCGTTCCAGCGGAAGAGGCTTGTGCGGAGCCACAACGGTGACGGCATGTGTAGGGATGACCCTCGCATGGCAGCATCACGTGAACGTATTGCTCGTCCACATGAAGCAGAGGGGGCAGAGCGTAGAAGCGTTGTTCCCGCCCAGTGTAATATCGATGCCGGTTGCAGGCGCCTCATTACAGACTCCAAACGGATGGAGCTCTCTGCTTCGCTTATACGAGCACCGGCAGCTCGATGCCGATTTGTTCGTCAACTGCACCGTTCAGGTTATGCATCGTCTGGATATTATACCTGGCTTCGAAGGGGAAGGAAGTAAGCTCAGGATCGACCTGATGTCCAAAGTAATGGAGATGGCCGGTAAGCATTATGACATCGTGTTGTGGGATATCGATGAGCAGGATGTGGCTGTTACGGAAATAGACAATGTAAACGCAGGTTTAGGTTTCGCTGGAACGCTTATCGTCCTGCCACAGGTTCGGCGATTGCTGGAGGGTGTATTCCGGATGAAGAAAATGAATGCTTCAGCCTATGTGTTAGGCATGTACGATGCGGGTGTGCGCTTGAATTCAGCTAATGTGCAACGAAAATATAAGCTAAGTACACCGTTGTTCACATTGCCTTATTCCACTGGATACCGCAACGCAGCCGATGAGGGAAGGCTGCTCGCATGGTTCATGCATCAATCAATGCAGCATGGGCGTGGGAAGCGCTCTTCATTTATCGCAGAGCAACAGCGCCTGTCCCAATTCATTATGGATGAATCGGGATTCCACCGCCAGAAAGGACGTGAATTGTCGGGATGAGTAGTACGGGATGGAATACGCTGCTTATCGTACTTCTGCTCATCGGATGTGCAATGTGGTTAGGCTGGCGGTTTCTTCGCAAATCGAATGCTGCACCTTTCGCAAAGCAACTGCATGAATGGTCATGGGAGCGGCTCGATAATGTCATTAAACAAACATTTCTTATTTGGACGAATGACCTCGTCATGGACTTCTATGCCGACGAGGAGCAGTACAAGCGAGAAATGCAACGGCGTCTTGCTCTGAAGAAATCGCTTCGCAGCTGCTGCAGCGGGGATCCTGCGGACAAGGAATATATTAAGGAATGGATTGTCGATATTATAAGCAATCACATCAAGCTCTCCCAAGAGGATATTGAGCGGCTCATTCCTTTTGACGACCCAATCCGCTTGACGTCTCAAGATAAATTCGATTTACTGCTGTATTCCTTCAAACAGCGATATCAATATGATGCCTTGCATGAACTGATTCAGCGGTACAAATGGGACGATCTTAAAACAGTGACGACTGAATCGGACAAGGAATCAAGCTATGTCGTAACAGTAGAGGAGCTGAACGACGCGTTTAGGCAGGAACGAATGCAGTTTCAGATGGATGACCGATTACGTATCGTTGCGCAGCGGTTGTATCAGCGTTATAAAGGCTTCTCCGTTATTGATGAAATACGCGATATGCGCATAGACGGCGTGTCAGGGGGAGTTAACGGAGTGCCTGAGGATGCTATGAACCAGACCGGACGATTTGTTCATTCAAGCCGCATGGCGAAGGCAACTCAACATCGTTCTGAAGAAACAGCAGATTTTCCGATCCGCTCATGTGATAGCGTTTGGGTTTTTTACAAAGGGAAATCCATTCGGTTTGCGTTCCTCTCATTCGGCAATGAAGCCGAACTGAAGCGGGTGTGCCAAAATATTTACAAATATCAATCGCCTGGACCGTTGACGGAAGCGGACGGATTTCGTGTCAATCATATGAAGGATGGCTCAAGGGTTGTCGTTTTACGGCCGCCGTTCGCCGAATCATGGGCTTTTTTCGTACGCAAGTTCGACACGGAGTTCATCTCGTTAGAGCAATTGATTACGGACAGAAACGCGGACATACCAGTCACACTGCTCCAATATTTAATGAAGGGGGCACGTGTTACTTCGATTACCGGTGCACAAGGTTCCGGCAAGACGACGTTGTTGATGGCGTTAGTACGCGCTATTTATCCGTTCTATCCGCTTCGCGTGCAAGAACAGGCGTTTGAGCTTCATTTAAGACGTCTGTATCCGGAGCGCAACGTGCTTACTTTACGGGAAACCGAACGAATTACCGGGCAAGCCGGGCTCGATGTGCAGAAGAAGACGGATGGGGTCGTTCATATTTTAGGTGAAGTGGCTACGGATCCGGTGGCGGCTTGGATGATACAGATGGCGCAAGTAGCCAGCTTATTTACTATTTTCACGCATCATGCCAAGACATTTCCAGACTTAGTGTTTTCTTTGCGCAACTCACTCTTGAAGACGGGCATGTTTCATAATGAATCTATTGCAGAGCAGCAGGTGACTGGCGTTATCCATTTCGATGTTCATTTAAGCCGCGATGCGGACGGCAAACGTTACATTGAACGAATTACGGAATGTATCCCTGTACGCATCACTGATGATGGAAGCAGTGACGTGGATACAGCCGAACAAATGCAGCCTGTAACGTGGGAAGATTTTATCATGTCTTCAGAACGACTGCATCGCCAATTAGCTCGCACGCAACAATTCAAGTATCGAAATATTGTGGAGTACCAACATGGCCGTTATTTCTTTGTGCATCCGATCTCCAAGCACCAGCAAGAAGCGATGGAGAAGGAAATGACAGCAGAAGATAAGCGTCGTTTCCGTGAGTGGATTGCTCGGGAAGGTGGGCTTCCGATTGCAGGCTAGTAACTGGATGATATGGGTTGCGGCGACTTCCATCATGATGTGGGGCTTACTGTGGGGGATTGGACGGCGTATAGCACGATCACAGGCGTTGAGTCCATCTTTATCCGTACAACGTGGCTGGACAGATACAGTGAACTACTATAAGAAGAAGCTGCTGCGGCAAATCTCTTATGTTGCCTGTCGAACGCCATTTTTAAAGCGTAAAGCAGCATCGCTTCGTCTGCAATTAGCCCCATTCTACTCCTACGATGAATGGCGCTTGCGGGAGAAGACGGCTGCAGTAATGCTAGGAAGCGGAATGACTGCTGCGCTAGCCGCAGCGATTTTCCTTTCTTTTGACCAGGATGTGCTGTCGTGGTTCATGCTGATTCTTATGCTAAGCGTGGCGGAGGGGCTTTATCGCGATTACGTCATTCAACGAGCCGAATTCAAGCTGTTAAAGCTGGCCGCGGCCGCGTTTACGGATGTTAGGCATTCATACCATCGCCATCGCATGGTAGATGCTGCTTTGGAAGAAGCTCTGGAACGCGCAGCTCCGATGATAGAACCTCATCTGCAGCGCCTCATTATTATGGTTCACGATCCCGAGCCTGAAACAGCGCTCGCTTCTTATGAGGAAGCGGCTCCTAACCGGTTTTTTAAGCTATTTGCCGGACTGTCGCGCTTAGTTGCGGAATATGGGGATCCGCCGCAAAAAGAAGGCTCTTCCTACTTGCTAGGGATATCGATGATCGTGCGTGAAATGCAACTGGAGTTGGTGATGCGTTCCAGACTGGAGTATTTGCTTGGTGGTTTAAAGGCGATAGCGATAATTCCGATTTTGTTTACGGATCCGTTGGAGCAATGGGCCAAGTCTTATTTTCCTGCAATGGAATGGTTCTATAAGAGCAAGCTTGGTTGGCTGTTGCAGCTTGCGGTGTTCTTGACCGTAATAGTCTGTCATCGCTTACTGCAGCAGTTGCAATGGCGGCACAAGTTGTTCAACCCGAGAGAACAGCGGAGGTGGACTTTGCAACTGTGGGAAATCAAGGGGGTAAAGTGGTTGTTGCGACGCTGGCTATCCCGGTGTAATCCAATACAAGTACGCAAGGTTCAGCGGCTGCTGGATGAAGCTAACGAGGTAATGCCCTTAGAGCATTTTTACGGTCGGCGTTTGTTGAACGCTTGTGTCACGGTTATCACAGGATTAGTACTGTTATTCATGCTTCAATCTCTATCGACGCAATGGTCATGGCATCATCTGCTGGATCGAGTTGTGCCGTTCGGTCTGTCTGCCGAAGAAGCCAGTGCGTGGATGAATAACAATTCAACTGATTATCCAAATCTTTTACTGACAGATACATGGAGTTCATCCTCCCATTCCGGTCGATCTGATTGGGATGAGCGCAGACGGAATGAAGTAAGCAGTGCGTTTACTCAATATGCGGAACAAATACGCAATGCTCAGGTGAAATGGTGGGAATTCGCTCTAACTTTGCTAGCTGGAATGGCAGCTTATCATTATTCCATGCTGATGCTTCACATTCGTATTCGCATTCAGTATATAGACATGCGGACGGAGTTAAGCCAATTTCAATCACTGACACTGCTGTTGCGCGTATTTGAGCGGATGACTGCAGAGCATGTCGTGGAATGGATGAGCCGCAGTTCTATGTTCTTTCGCCAAGCGTTGAGAACTTGTGTAATGAACTGGGAGAGTGGTCCAGAAACGGCATTGCAGCAATTAAAATCTGACGTGCCCTATCCCGATTTTGTCCGGTTTGTAGAGAAGCTAGAATTGGCACATGACCATATTCCGCTTCAGCAAGCATTCGATGATGTGGAGCAGGAATGGATGTACGAACAAGAAATGATGAAGCAGCATTATGAGAAAAGCATTGAAATGAAAGCAAGCTGGGGACAGTGGTTCGGCTTTGCGCCGATGTATGCGCTCATATTTTTATATTTAGTTATCCCGCTTGTATGGATGAGCGCGGAGCAGATGCGCTCGTCCTTTGAACAAATTCGTCAATTATGAACGAGAAAGGGAGAATTGAATCATGAACAATGCTCAATCCGCTTTAAAAGTGGCGGCAGGAATATTTTTAACAATTGCTTTGATTACTATTGTGGTCCTGCTGTTCGTGTCTGCTCAGGAAGCGACGAAGACAGCTCAAAATGAGTTCTCATCCATTCAAACGGAGTTAAGCAAAGCTTCGTTCACGGTATACGACAATACGATGGTCAGCGGTTCGCAGGTGATTAATGCAATCCGCAAGTTTTACATGCAGGATCAGTTCGGCATCCGTGTTGTTACCGGGAAAAATAAAGCGAGCAAAGGGGATGGTGTGTACTATGGGTATGAAGTTCTTGGGAACGGAACTATTTCCAGATCCGAACGGAACGAAAACATCGAGATAGCTCAGATGGAGTCACAGGACAGTTATGTGAACCCGAGCGGGAAATTCAAAGCAAAGGTCATTATCGACTCGAGCAATGTAACGCGAGGGATTGTGTTTGAGCAGCAATAAGCAGTAATCAGATAATGGGTGTCTTTGACATGGAGTCGCCCTTTTTACTTGGAGGCAAACATGGACAATGCACGAATTTTAATCGGTTTTTCTGCCGCTATCCTTTTTTTCATTGCAGCCTTATCGTTCTCGCTTCAGCTTGCTCATGATGCCTCAGCTGCGATTGGACAAGCCGATGTTGAAAACCAGCATAAAGATCGAAATTTGGATCAAACGCTTCGAATTGCGGATGTAATGCAGCGAACGGGTGCTGAAGTCATCCATACGATACGATTGCTGCCTCAAACGCAGGTAGAGTTGCTCGTCGAAGGCATTGTCTACAGACCGGAAATGGATGTAGAAGCATTGTCTCTACGAAGTATTCCACAGCAAAAGACCTATCACGCACAGGTGATCCGAAATGAAACGGGAGAAATCGTGCGAGTAATATATCAATAGGGGGAGAGTGTGTGGTTAATGCACTGCTGAAGCTTCTAGCCACCCTGTTAGGCATACTGTTGCTGTTTATCTTTCCTCTATTGGAGTCTTTTCAGAGACAAGATGATATATCAACGATGTATGTCATGAAGAGCACCCATCAGTTTGTCGATGCGGTAAGGGACAAGGGCGTCGTTACGCCAGAGATGTGGAATCGGTTCGTGATGGAAATCGAACTAACGGGGAATATGTTCGACGTAGACATGATTCATTATGAAAAGAAATATGACCCTATTTACGAGGACCCTGTGCAGCAGAATACGTTCAAGTCCGACTTTTTGGTACATTACCGGCTCAACAACAAAGCGTTGATTATGAAGACTCTATTTCCCTATCTTGCTCAACCGATCGATGCGCCAAATCGACGGTATAAGCTAAAGATTGGAGACTACTTTAGTGTCACAGTAAAAAATACGAATCGGACGCAAGCGACCGTTCTGTTGGACTGGTTAAGTCAATCCTTTGCGCCGACGGAGAAGATTGTCGTTCCTGTAGGGGGGATGGTTCGAAATGAAGATTATTAAATTTCCCATCCTGTTCGTGTTGATTATGTTACCCTTCTTTTGGATTAATCGCTTGCATGCGCAAGAACAAATGTTCAAGTTACATACCGAATCCCAGTACAATCAAGTGCTAGACAATGCTGTGAATGATGCGGCGTTCACCTTGAACACTTCCGCGATCTGGAAGGAGACGGAGGAAGGGTACGAGTCACATAAGCGATTGGAGCTGCGCAAAGCAGATGCGATTCAAGCTTTCTTTAATACGCTTTATGTTAACTTTGAGCTGTTCGCTGATCCGATGGGACAAAATCAATTAAAGCAATACATTCCAGTTATTGCGGTCATCGGGTATGACGGATTTGATGTATATGCAGAAGAAGAGTTCGTGGACCTAATGGGGGAGGTGAGACTCCAACATGTATGGAAACCGACAGTTCCTTATGCGTATACCGATGAAGAAGGCAATGTATTCTCATTTACGTTGGACGATTTTGTTGCTATCTATCAGCCAGATGCAAATCGATGGATAGAAGGATTTCAACGTGAATTAAAAACGATTTCTACCATTTCATTGCTGCAGAATGATGCTCGATTTGATGCTGCTCGCCGGACAACGATTGTGAATGCGATCCAACATGAACTGGAATATGCCATAAATAAGCATAATGAATGGGCTGCCCGCAATGGGGTGTCCTACACGTTTACGCTGCCCACCATTTCCAACGAAGAATGGAATAATACGATTGATGATGTGGGTGTCCTCGCATTTGTGCAGGGACTTCCTATAGGGCATGGCACATATAACAATTACGCGCTTGGGGGCTCGCGTCTCTTAAAGCGAGATGTGTATTATGGCACGATGATAAATGACATTAAATATGCATTTCCGAGTCGTTGTGCTCCAGATTATATAGAAGAGACATTTTCTAACGAGAAGGAAGTAGCCCGTAATGGATATTTTTTGAAAGTATGCAATTAGATACATTGTTTCAAATTAAAAAAATAAGGTAAATTCTGGAGAGTGATATATCGATATTAAACTATTCAAGTGCCGGAAGGGGGAGATGCGTACAAAAATAAGAAAATCCAAAAACTTCAATATATAACGTCATCTCACAGCTTGATGATAGCTTGAAGATGAGCGTGTATGTATGAAGGGTAATTCGATCTGAGATGGACAAAAAATGAGAGAACTGAGAGGGAATCGAACATGAAAAAGATAGTTTCATTCGTGATTGCAGGGACAATGGCTATTGGCTCATTTCCGGGCCTAATTTCGACTGCATCAGCGCTCAAATACGATGCTACCCAACGTGCTCTTGAAATTGTACTAGATGGGAACAAGATTCCATTCCAAGAAGTTCGACCGATGATGGATGCTAACAACCGTACGTTGGTCCCGTTGCGTGTCGTGTCTGAAAATCTTGGCGCCAAAGTGAAATGGGATGGGAAAAGCAAGAAAGCGATGATTCAAAAAGGAGATGCCCGGATCGAAATGAAGGTGAATGATTCGACCGCGTACATCAACGGAGAAGCCACAACGTTTGACAGTCGAATGGTGATGATCGGATCCAGCACCTTCGTTCCTCTTCGATTCGTCAGCGAAGCGTTTGGAACCGAGGTCGAGTTCGATAAGGGGGCTTACTATGTTTATGTTAAAACGCCGGGATTTGAGAAAGCGGATGTGAAGCTGGACGAGTACGGCCGCGAAATCCGAACGACGAATTTACCGAAGAATCATAAGGATTTCCCGTATATTTTGAAGGATATTCCGAACGAGATGTATGAAGTTCCTCTGCATATTGAAAAGGGCGAAGAAGATAAATTTATGAATCCATTGAAATTATTAAGTGAGCCACATATAAATCGAGTAAATGTAGATGCTTGGAAGGAGAAAATAGAAGAGTATTATGGTTTAGTTTTGAATGTGGATTATAAAAACATTGATTACAATTGGGCAAAGCAGGTTCGGAATTATGAAAATATGCTTGGTGGGGACGGAGAAATGAAAGCATACGTGGACTGGGTAAAGAGAAATAAAATTAAAGTAGAAGGTTCGTTGGTAGCTGAACCAAGCCTTGTTTATGACGATGGTTTGCACTACAGAATGAGAACAAAATATAAGTTTCGTATTACCAATTTTGATAGGTACAAGGATCTTATTTATGATAGCAGCTTTCATTTAGAGAAGAATAATAATGGAAAGTTGCTGAGATATGAAAAAGATGTATGGTACGAAGGATATGCTGATATTCCTCTCGGATCAAATATTAATGGTGCTCATTATACACCTAATTTAATGTTAAGTACTCCAAGTCTGTTTTTAGATAATGCTGTTGTTAAAGCTAGTAAATAGTGAGATTCACTATAATGAAAAAATGGTGCGGTCTTATATTTCTTATCTTATTTCTTTTTAATTGTCTATCACCTATAACATTCGCGAAAGATACGATAGAGGTTAAAGACGGAGAGATTATTTTTTTTACAGAAAGCCAAAAAGCAGCAACGAATATCAAGTATCGCACTACCGGATTTATGATACATCGGGAGCCTCGATGTGAACCTGGCAAAGCACAATGTGACCCACGTTCTAAAGGCCCAGTGGGCATTATCGACCGGCTTGAACAAGTCGATGAAAAAGATCTTGGCAACGGAGTGCTAAGAACAAAATTTAAAGTTCCGGAGGAGGTTGCCTCTAAAGCATTAGGTGAAGCAGGTCTAGAAGAAATTCGTGAAGGTGACACGATATACATTTCCTCTATTTTTGACGTGTTACATTGGGGAATACCGACAGGGGTAAGATATTATGACTTACAGGGTATTAAAAAGGCGGAAAGGTGGGGGAACGATAGAGAATTTGGCCAATTTTATGATATTCAAGTAAAATACTCTTCTTTTTTTCCGTCATACTCCATAATTAAATTATCTAATGGCTCGGAAATCAATCGTAAAAAGATTGAAAATCAGAGTCTGCCAATTCATTTAAACTGGCCTGTCGGCTCGACTATCTCACATACATTTGAGAAAGAAATAGACCATAACGGGAAGAAGTACAAAATATATAAATCATACATACAAGGTGCTCGTAAGCCGAACGAACAAAGGTTCCAGCAGGACGGCGATCCGGATACGAATCCGCGACTGACACAAAGGAATTACACGGTTAGCCTCGGAGGGACGAATGTGGTTGCCGTTTATAAAGAGTTTGGAGGTCCTCCACAAGACCCAAATCCAGATCCCGATCCGAAGCCCGATCCTAATGGACGTTGTACAGCTCCTACACGAGGTACACCGATAGAGGCGAAAACGATGGTTCCAAATGTGTCGGCAAAGATTTTGGCGGACAGCCGAGGAAATGAACGCTTTGACGTATCTAGGGGCATTCCAACATCAGAGGCGCTTTACGCAAATGCAGTTGCTCTTAATTATTTGTTCCAGAACAAGTTTGTTCCAATGAGTGGGATTTGCACCTATGAAGTTCCTGTTACGAAGACGTTCACGAAAACATGGACCGAATCCACTAAAGGGCCTGATGGAAAAACAAATTTGGAAGAAATGGAAGAGGAAGAAACGGTAAGTGAAACTATCACGGTGAAGCGCCCATATTCATACTGGGTCATTGACAATTTGGAAGTGTATAAAATCCGTCAAGCCGAGCTGAAAAATGAAGCGCTGCCTAGTGGTGGCGTTACATTAGAACCAACGGGATATACTCCACCTGACTTCGAGGTAGCTCGAAATGGAGGGGTTGCAGGCGAACCGCAACCTCGCTCTATCACTCTACCGCCGCAAACGGTAGGGAAGAATTTGCCGACTTACTCTGGAGCGTTCAAGTCTGCAGCGGAGCAAGCAATTGGGAAGGTAAAGGTACGCAACGATTCGCTCATTTTCAAGGGGAACACGGTAATGAATGGAGATGTGACGGATGAGCGTGGCCCCACGCCAGGCTCGATACCGCTGCCGTTTCTAATCAATGAGAATGTGTTGTATAAGGATCGCCAACTGATTGAGAGTCATAAGGCTAACGCGAAGGATGTGTCGAGCACGGGCACGATCTATTACGACATCTTACCTAACAACGTTAATGGCGGATCCAATCAGCAGTTTCCGATTAACGGGATCAATTCGGTTACGATACATACACCAATCGTTATATATGCGATGGTATCCGATGATAGAGAACATAATCAAAAAACGAAACCAAATCTGAATCGCTCGTCTTTCATTTTGGATCGGCCGTTCACAGTATACATGCCGACAACTGGAAAACATCGAGACATACCGGGATATGGGGAGCGGGATTTCCAGAAGTATTTTCGCTCGAAAGAAGTCAAATTCCCATTTGACGCATACAGTGCGGATCGATCGCAGTTCTTTCCGAAAAGCACATGGATAAGTATTCCAGTTTCACAAGAACGAGTGGATTTTTCCCTGCCGGTATGGGTGGACGAGGGAGACTATACTATTGAATTCCGATCAACAGCAGAGAACGCGCCATCTGATGTAACGGCTCAACGAAATGCGAATCTAGAACTAGCGCATCATCGAGCTGCGGACATGATTCCGATCGAAGTGATCGGTCGTCTATATGATTTTAAAATTACCGATATCAGTGATTTCAATTGGGGTGCGACAAGTTCTGCTATAAGCGAAGCATTTAAGCGAAAGGCAGGGGTTTAGTAATCAAACCTAACTTTGTAACTGAGGATGGGAATGAGGGAACCATGTACACCAACACCATCCCGCGAATACTCCTGCGCGCGCTGTAATAGACAGGTTACAGGGTGCGAAGCACAGGTAGAGTCGGCAGAACGAAGGCTAGAGCCACTTGATTAGAGAAGGTATGCCAACGGATATGCCGGGCGGCTGAAAAACTGACTATGGTGAGGATGTTCGGACCGACCGAACTGACGAACTGCTGAATGTACGGGTCTAGATGAGGACTATATGGAAACATATAGGCTAACTATACGTTAGCGTGGGTGGCGAAAAGTACAAATCCCAGTTAGGAAATTCGCTATACCGAACAAGGGCGGTATCCAACCCACAGGCTCATAGGCAGCACCTAAGGTCAGCATGGATAGCTAAGTTACAAGGTACTTGGAAAGCAAGGAACGTCGCAACAAGGGCTGTCACCCTAGACGGTTGCTATAAGGCGTAAGCTGAAATGTATTTATCCTTGTGAGGGTAGGGGAACGACTGATGAAATATCTGTAATGGGTATGGAGGAACAGCCCCAAGTCTACTTGAATGAACCATCTTGTTCCAATGCAAGTAGATGGAACGCCGTATGAGTTGAAAGACTCACGTACGGTGCAGAGTGGGGGAAAAGCCGGAGATTGCATCAAACGCTTACCTATCACTACAGGCGGTATTTCGTAAGCAAAAAGGGAATAAGGAACATACGGGTGCGTACTACTGGGTAGGGGATCGCGGTACCGATGGGGATCCAAGAGGGAGTGGGGTTCCGCACGTGCTGCCGGTGCGCCAAGGAAGCCATTCAAATTCAGGCTATAAAAATATCGCAATAAAAACGGGATACCATTTCAAGTTTGACTTAAAGACAAAAGGGAATCTGTTCGGGCCGCAGGACAGTATTCGAATCCAACCGAGCTTCTACTTCGTGGACAAGGACGGCAAGAAACGGCAAAAAGTGAACGTCTACTATAATACGGAACAGCGGAAATTTGTGAAAATTGGGTCGCAACACGATGTCGTTAAGCGCAATGTTGTACTGGACGCCCGATTGCGCAACATGAATGCACAATCCATTGTCGACACAGCCGCAGCCTATTACAACCTGCACGGAAGTCAGATGACAAAGAGCCAACAGGTCTTCATTAGGGAATGGGTGCAGCGGGCCAAGAAGGAAACTAATATTGGCGGATACCATTTGATTGGTTTGCCGAAAGAGCTGCGCACTTTTCTGGGACCGCTCGCCATTCCGCAAGGAGTCAATCCGTCACGAGCCTTCGCGTCGATTCAGCAATGGTACGGTGAGTATAACTTGCCATCCAAATTATATATCGTGCCGGAAGGTTATGATCTGAGCCGTCAGTTTCATTTTGATGACAAAGCTCCGTTCTTCTTACGGAACGGTTATCTGATAGTCAACTTTAACATCGAGACCATCCGGAATGGAGAGTTGAATCTTCCGCACCTGCAATATATTGATGCTCCATTAACGAATCAATGGAAGCGTGAAGGTTTTAACTATGAATTTACAGATCCTTATGGAATCACATTCCGCCTTCTTGACGGAGACGTGTTATTCTATCATGCGGACCGAGCTTCTACAGATGATTTCGGAGTAACGGGAACACATTAAGGACATAAAGGAAGAAGTTCTTTCCAATTGTTATGTTTCATGTTACACTAACGTTGCATTGCACATCATGAATATTGCATCCATCACTAGGGGTGCCGTGATTCGGCTGAGATGAAGCGCAGGCTTCGGACCCTAAACACCTGATCTGGGTTATACCAGCGTAGGGAAGTGTGGATTGATTGGGTCATCCTTGCTCATGACTGGTTACATAAGGCTTGAGAATCGTGTAAGTCTTGGCTTGCTCAGCAGTAGATATATGCTAGAGGTGCTATTGCAGCACAATCCGCGATTTTTTGTTCGCGGCATTCTCTGGAGGATATATTGTTTTTGAATGCTTGGCATGGCACTTGAACACGCACGCCTTTCTCCTTTCACCGGTACATCTAGCTCGGTTCCTACTTTCAATCAAAGCCACTCTCTGCGGGAGAGTGGCTTTTTATTTTGTCCTCGTGACGGATGGATGCTGCAGCACGTTAGCGATGCTCAGTCAATATCCGATCAAGAAAGGATAATTTCCTATGATAATCCCGTGGTTGCATGCGGTTACACCCGAATGCGAGTCCCTTCTGGAATGTGTCCAGATCGCGGTAGACATACATCCTTATGTCGATGCCATCCATGTTAGGCAGAAGCAGTGGACCGCGCGCATGATGTGGGACGCAGTAGAGCAGTATCGGGAAGCGGGGATTCCTCAGCATAAACTCATTGTCAACGACCGCGTGGATGTGGCTGCCGCTGCGAATTTGCGTGGCGTACAGCTGGCATACCATAGCCTGCCCCCGCATGCGGTGCGCGCCGCGTTCGCTCAGCTTCTGATGGGTGTCTCCGTGCATGACGAACGAGAAGCAAGGCAAGCAGAACAGCAAGGCGCCGATTATATCATCTATGGTCATGTCTTCCCAACAGCATGCAAGCCAGGACGGGAGCCAAAAGGGGAGGAAGCACTGAGGCGCTGCAGACAAGCGATTACGATTCCCATCGTAGCCATCGGAGGAATTACTTATGACAACATCGGAAAGGTGATCTCGGCTGGTGCTTCTGGTGTGGCGGTCATGTCCGGCATCTGGCATGACGAGCACCCTGCACTATCTGCTCGACGGTATAGAGAATCATTAATGGCTGCCGTTCAAGGCACTTCAATGCTTCGGTCATAGAGAGATACACATTTGTCCACCATTACATTGTGCGGGAGGAGAAAAAAATGTCTTATACCACTCACCAGTCGCAGACAACGGATATGCTTATTGTCGGCGGCGGCGTCATTGGTTGTGCTATCGCATACGAACTGTCCAAGCGAGGTCTGCAAGTCACTCTGCTTGAGCGCGGCCGTCTTGGGCTTGGCACGACATGTACAGCAGCGGGCATGCTGGCACCTGTCGCAGAACGTTTCAAACATAGGGGCCTCGGATCATTTGCTCGTCTAAGCCTAGATTATTTCTCTATATGGGCAGAAGAGCTGTGGGAACAGTCGCACGTTGATATTGAGCTTCGCAAGAGAGGACTGTTCATTCCTGTCGGTTCTGCTGAAGACGTGCAAGACATTCAGAATGAGTTGCAGCAGACCAATACATATTCGAATGAAGGTGGTATCGATTCAGGTGGCATCCGATGGCATCCTTCGTCACAAATGATGAAGATGGAACCGAGGTTGAGCTCTGAACTGCAGGGAGCTTTCTTCCTTACAGATGAGGGGCACGTCTCACCAACGAAATTGACATTTGCACTTGCAAGAAGTGCGGAGCGTTACGGAGCCAGAATAGTGGAAAGCCAGACAGTTACCCATATTCTACACAAGAGCGGCCGAGTCATTGGGGTGGAAACGTTAGGCCAGAGTTGGCACGCGGGCGCCGTCATTATTTGTTCCGGCTTGGAAAGCGGTATGTTGACGAGAGATTTGGGCGTTGATCTTACTTTTTATCCGGTGCAAGGGGAGCTTGCCGTCGTACGCTCTCATGCCTTACAGATGGAGTCTGTTGTTTATGGAAACGGAACTTATATCGTACCTAAAAGCGAAGGGAACATCTATATCGGTGCTACATCTCACGCGATGCGATATGACCGGACCGTGAAGGTGGGAGCGATACAGCGGCTTATAAGTCAGGCCACTTGTCTTGTTCCTGCATTGGCAGAAGCGGAATGGATACAAGCATGGGCGGGTCTGCGTCCGGCTACAACAGACGGACTGCCTTTCATCGGACCAGTGAAAGGATACGATGGCTTGTGGCTTGCTGCAGGACATTACCGCAACGGAATATTGCTCAGCGCAGCGACTGGGATCGGGTTAGCGCAATGGATAACGGACGGAGTTCAGCAGATGCCTTGGCCGGTGATGACACATTTTTCTCCGCAACGCGCCCAGGTTCGGGCCTTGGAATTCAGTTAAGGAGGCGTTACGCATATGCAGATTACTGTGAATGGTGAAGGAATGGAATTGCCTGAGAAGACAATGACGGTACAGCATCTGCTCGCTCATCTTCAAATGGAAAACCGGATCGTCGTGGTGGAGTTGAATCAGAGCATCGTGCATAAGTCGGACCATGCCAAGACGGGCTTGGCGAACGGAGACCGCGTGGAAATCGTACATTTTGTAGGAGGGGGATAATGATGAATTCTGATGAAACGAAATCGTTATGTATCGGTCCCTATCGTTTTCAGTCCCGTTTGCTGCTCGGCACGGGGAAGTACCCTAATTTCGACATCCAGCGCAAGGCGGTTGAAGTGTCGGAGGCTAATATTTTAACATTTGCAGTGCGAAGAATGAACGTGTACGATCCGGCACAACCGAACTTTCTCGAACTGTTGGATTTGAATCGGTATACGCTGCTGCCGAATACAGCCGGGGCCGAGAACGCAGAAGAAGCGGTCCGCATTGCTCGCTTGGCCAAAGCATCTGGCTTATGCGATATGATTAAGGTTGAAGTAATCGGGGATTGGAAGACGCTGCTTCCCGATCCAATTGAAACCTACAAAGCTTGCGAACTATTGCTGCAAGAAGACTTTATTGTGCTTCCATATATTTCGGATGATGTCATTCTTGCTAAGAGGCTCGAAAAATTAGGCGTCCATGCAGTTATGCCAGGGGCCTCTCCGATAGGCTCGGGTCTTGGCTTGGTAAACTCGCTTCATTTATCTTTCATCATTGAACAATCTGAAATTCCGGTTATCGTGGATGCGGGAATCGGTACACCCGGGGATGCGGCGAAGGCAATGGACTTGGGTGCAGACGGAGTTCTGCTCAACACAGCTGTAGCAGGAGCAGGCGATCCGGTAAAGATGGCCGCGGCGATGAAACTGGCGATTGAAGCGGGTCGAATGGGGTATGAAGCGGGTCGAATTCCGATGAAACGCTGTGCTACAGCGAGCAGCCCGTTGGAAGGTATGATTCGATAAGCGCTGCGGGCGTAGTGATTACTTCACAGAAAATGTGCATGATGGCAAGCTTGAAGATTGTGTAAAGATATTGCTTTCATCCGGAATAACATGCTATGAATTTAGAGAGTAAGCATCTGACTCCAACTTGACGGCGGCGGAACGTCTTCGGCTTGCACATCATCTTGCGGCGATTTGTCGTCAAGCGTAGGTTCCATTTATCGTGAACGATGTTGCAGAGCTGGTGTTAGAGGTTGGGGCAGACGGTATCGCGGTTATCCATGCGGTTGTGGAAAGGGCTGACATAAGGCAAACGGCAGTGAAGTTCCGTCTAGAGCTGGATCGATGCAACTAATTTGTACATCATGGGAGGCTTGTTATGCCGAGTGCATCGAGACGCGTATGGGATACGTTTGTGGCAGCATTACATTTAGGATTGACGTCCTTCGGAGGTCCGATCGCGCATATTGGGTATTTTCGCAAAAAGTATGTAGAACAATTACGTTGGATCAATGACAATCAATTCGCCGAATTGAATGCGCTGTGTCAGATGCTGCCGGGTCCTTCCAGCAGTCAGCTTGGCATTGGCATCGGTATGATCCGGGCCGGCTGGTTAGGCGGCATTGCGGCTTGGCTCGGCTTTACTATGCCTTCCGCATGCTTGCTGATTGCATTCGCTCTCGGCCTAGGCTGGCTTCCTGACGATATGCCGGGCTGGCTTCAAGGCTTGAAGCTGGTCGCGGTGCCGATTATTTTTCAAGCGCTATGGGGGATGTCGAAGCAGCTGACACCAGATCCGGCACGAGTCACGATTGCCATTGCCGCAGCAGCGGGGGCGTTGTTTGTTCCGGGAATGTACGGACAACTGGCGATTATCTTGATATCTCTCATCGCTGGAGTGCTTCTGTTCAGGAAGCATGATGACAACGGACAGCAAGAGATCGCAGCAACTCCATCGCAAGCGACTGAGCCTGCCAATCATTTACACCGGACGGCTGCACTGTTTTTGCTTGCCGCATTCTTTGGGCTATTTCTCGTATTGCCATGGCTAAAAACAGCTTCATTCCAAGTCATTACTCAATTGACCGACATGATGTACCGCACAGGCTCCTTAGTATTCGGCGGCGGTCATGTTGTGCTGCCGCTGCTCAAAGAAGAATTGGCGCATGCGGGATGGCTTAATGAGTCCATCCTTCTGGCGGGCTATGGAGCGGCTCAAGCCGTTCCCGGGCCATTATTTACTTTCGCCGCTTTTATCGGCGCATCATTAGCGCCGGGCTGGCTAGGAATTGGATATGCGAGCATTGCAACTTTATTTATATTTCTCCCGTCGTATTTATTAATAGGCGCAACGCTGCCGTACTTGGATCGCCTGAGGCAGTGGCGCGGTGTTCGTGCAGCGCTTAAAGGCGTGAATGCCGCCGTCGTCGGATTGCTGCTGGCCGCGCTGTACAATCCGGTATGGATTACATCTGTGCACGGCCCCGTACACTTTACCATCATTTTGATTGGCACGTTATTATTGATAACTTGGAAGCTCCCGCCTTGGGTCGTCGTGCTCATGTGTGCGATTATAGGGGGATTGATGCTTTAAGTTGGGGGAGTTAGGGACAGAATGAGGATATAGAGAAATTATATAATTCCTTTACTGAGGTCAGCAAATGTCTAAATCCTACATTCTCATTCATGTTCACCCCGGCAACTCGTATACGAACCATATTCAGACTTGGTTTCGACAATGGATGGACGGGCCGATAGAACAATTGCTATGTGACGAATGGCAGTGGGCTGTCATTCAAGAGGCGCTGCGTGAAAGGCTGCAGGAGACACTTCGAACCCATTCTCATCTTAAATATGTCGTGATCGCGTTAAGCTTGGATAAGTATACAGATAATGATGAGAGACTTCTTGAGATTCCTCCGCAGCTTCAAGCGCTCTTCACGATGGAGGTTCACTATGTAAAAGGGGCCGTTATTCTGATAGTGCCCAATGCAGTGCCCGCCGGAATCTATGCTGCTTTACAGCATGGATATAATGATATTATTCGTTTTCCGTGCCCGGTTGAGGAGTGGGATGCACGCATAGGGCGGGCTTTCAGCACAGAGCTGAAACAAGAGACCAATCAAGTCATTGCAATCGGTGATCTATCCATTGATATAGAGCGCAAACGAGTAACCAGGGGAGAGCAACCCGTACCTTTAACTCCAAAGGAATACGAATTGCTCTTATATATGGCATTGCGGACGAACCGCATTTGTTCTCGTGAGGAATTGCTGCGCGAAGTGTGGCATATGGCCTTTGACGCGCAAACCAATATCGTTGAAGTGTATATTAACTATTTGCGCCGCAAGATTGATCGCGGATACGGCTGGAAATTCATTCGTACGGTGCGGGGGCATGGATATCGCATGGAAAGCCCCGAAGCAACAATCTAGCTTGCTTTAATAGGTGTGTCGGAACGCTGCATGGAAGACTTCGCACGTGCAATAATATCGTCGTTCAGAATTCTTCGTGCCGTAACGTACGTATTATCCCAATCCTTCAAATCAGAGTAAGTGACACCGGGTTTACCGAATGTATGCAAAATTTTCCCGTTTCCGGCATACATGGCGACGTGGGCAATTTTTCCTTTCCCGCGTCTTCCGGTTGCAAAAAAGAGCAAATCTCCTTTTTTTAGTTCGCTGCGCTGCACTTTTTTTCCTACGGTAGCCTGTTCATAAGAGGCGCGCGGCAAGTCAATGCCTTGTTTCATGTACAGAAAGTGCATAAAGGACGAGCAATCAAATACTTTTGTCGTTTCAGTAGAAGCGCCAAATTTATATTTTACGCCCAAATAATTATCACCGAGATTAATCATCTTCGCAGCAACTGTATTAGTAGTTGTCGTATTGTTTGAACCATTATCGTATCCGTCATTTGGATAAAGCTCAAATCCATCCCAGTAGGAGGATGCGTTCGTGTTCGTTGCGGCAGGTGCGGCTTCAATACGGGGAGCATTGTAAGCGCTCACCCCACTGAGCAGAGTGGCGATAGACATGATCGCAATAAGGCGAGTCCAACGTTTAGTAGTGGATTTTGTCATGAGTGTCAATCCCTCCGTATACGTTTTTGATTACATCCAGAGTATAGCAGAGGATATATAACCAAACCCACCCCCTAAAATTTAACTCCCTAAAATAAAATCAGGCTCAATCAATGTGTAAGCGATTACATTAAAGTTAGATGAGAAATGACAATTTGTAACCATTAAAAAAACCGCGAAAGCTAATCGCGGCTGCACATGACGAGCAAATACCCGTCTGTAACGGTAATTGTAACTTCTTCATTAACAAATTCATTGCTTATTCCAAGTGATTGGCCGATCTGCAAGGTTGCATTTGTAAGAGGGTATGCGAAGCCTTCCAATGTGATGCCGGTGACAACGCTGCTGAGCGGTAATAAAGAGATGTACGGAAAGGGCTGGCGCGTCAATGTAAGAGCTGAGTTAGTTATCATAATTAAATTGTGGTCATCTACAATTCGGCAGGCTACTCCGGCGTCAAGAGCTTTGCGCAGCAGGTGGATATTGGCCAATGTATGATCCAGGCGAGTTCCGGTAACGCCACACAGCGTAATTTGCTCGGGAAGCCACTCAAGCGCAATGTTAAAGGCGAGCTCCGTGTCCGTGTAATCCTTGTCAACGGCGTCAAAATCGATATATTGTCGACTTTGTTCTCGAATCCATATGCGCTCATTTTCCTGAACGGAGTCAAAATCGCCTACCGCCAGGTCAGGCTGAATGTGATGTTGAATGAGAAACAGCGCGCCCCGATCGGCGCCGATTACATAATCGGCCGTCTCAAGCAGAGTTAGCATGGAATCGCCTAATTGCCCCCCGGCATAAATGATGACATGCGAAGGCCGTGGCTCGGGTGTATGTATCAACATGTTTCGTAACCGTCCTTTTCTCAAAAGCATAAATAATGGTTCACTATAATCAATACATCGCTTCTACATTACAATATTAAGTATAGCGGATTTTTGCAACACCACCAATGACATGATGTCGATTTAAATAGAAATTTGCCAAAGGAAGCTGACGTGCCGTAAAGTATAGGTGCGTGTTCAAAAAGGGATTTTAGAATAACCTCTATAAGATATATTGATATAAGGAGGATGAAGGATGGTACAAGTGTTGTTCGTCTGTCTAGGAAACATATGCCGTTCACCTATGGCTGAAGCGGTATTACGACAAAAGATTAAAGTCAAGGGGTTGTCTGAACAGCTCGTAGTGGACTCTGCTGGAACCGGAGATTGGCACATCGGGAAACCGCCGCATGAAGGAACCCGCAGTATATTAGATAATCAAGGAATCTCCTATAGTGGAATGAAGGCAAGACAACTCCATCCGGATGATTTTCAACAATTTACCTATATTGTGTGCATGGATCGCAGTAACGAAAGCAATGTTATGAACTGGGAAGGGGCGTCGAGCAAGACATCGACTGTGATCAGATTCATGTCATTGCTACCGGAAGAGATCGCAGAAGATGTTCCGGATCCGTATCATACAGGAAATTTCGATGAGGTTTATCGCTTGGTATCTTCGGGTTGCTCCACGCTGCTTGAGCGGATTGTACAAGAACAACATTTGCTGACTACAATGTAGAGGAATGTAATGGTGCAGCAGTGACATACGTCCTTGTACGCCGCTGCTGCATTTGTTTCAATTGGTATGGAACAATGCTATATGTTTCCATAAGTAGTGCAAGGCAGATACATATAACTTATTAATCTAGGAAAAAGCGGAGCGCATCAGGCACATGCTTCTGCCAGAATCCCCATAAGTGCTGGCCTTCATGTTCTGCATACTGAATGTGGGCGCCGCGTGCTTCCAGCACTTGTTTCGCATTGCGGTTCAATTCAACGAAGTTGTAGGTGCCAGTGTCGGTCGTGAACTCCGTTTCTTGTAAACCAACAATCATGAACAGATGAAGCCAAGACAAATCTTTCTCAAGCGACATCAGTTCAAGTGAAGATGGATAGTAGGCGCCAGATAACGAAATGACTTGACGGAACCGCTCGGGATACATCAGCGCCAGATGCAACGAAACGGTCCCTCCTAGCGAATCTCCGGCTAAGATGACTTCAGTCCAATCCGTGCGGACCGGATAGAGCTGCTCGATGGCTGGCACAATTTCTTCAGCAAAAGCACGCGTATAGGATTCAAATCGCACCCCTTCCGGAGAATACTCGGATGTGCGCAGTTTTTTGTCGACTTCGACGCCGACGATAATGAACGGCTCCATGTCATCTTCGATAATGAGCTTGTTGGCATGGGTTGCAATGCGGCCGAAGTTAAAAAAGTCTTCGCCGTCTTGACAGTACACGACAGGATAGCTGAGCACCTCTTGATATCCGGGTGGTAAATAGACGCGAACACGGCGACTCCCGCCTAAATGGTTGCTTGGAATGTCGTGTTTGACAATGGTACGTTTTAAAATAGAAGAATCCGACATTAGTTACACCGCCTCATGCAAAATTTAGTCCATGTTGGACAATAATATCTTTGTTAGGTTCATTGTCGTGAATGTGAACACGGATGAAAGCAGAAATGTGGAAAGTGCTTTCTACCATATATAATGTGCATCAAAATGTTCACTGCATGTGCACAAGTTCACAATTTTGTAACAGCCTGTTATAGTGGGTTTTGAGTGCTGTTATAACAACAAATAAACAAAATGTTCACTTTTTCCGCGTTTTCTTTTGACCAAACGATTAAAACAGGTGTATAATGATTCTATAACAGCGAAACAAAATCTTCAAACTTTTATTGAGGTGAGAAAACATGAGCAAGTTCCCATTCGAAGTTCAGACGGAAGATATTCAACCGTTGTCCGTCTTGTCTCCAGAAGGAGAAATTGTTAACCCGGATATGATGCCGGAGTTGACGGACGAGCAACTTAAAGAAATTATGTACCGCATGGTATTTACACGCACCTGGGACGATCGTGCGATCAACTTGGGCCGCCAAGGCCGTCTCGGTTTCTACGCACCGGTATCCGGTCAAGAAGCTTCTATGGTCGGCAGCGTGTATCCACTGCAGAAAGAAGACTTTGTCGTTCCGGCATATCGCGATATGCCGCAGATTGTATGGCACGGACTTCCGCTTTATCAAGCATTCTTGTATTCCCGTGGTCATCAACACGGCGGTCAAATTCCAGAAGGCGTCAACGTATTGATGCCGCAAATCATCATCGGTGCGCAAATCCTGCACGCGATGGGTATTGCTATGGGCTTCAAATTGAAAAAACAAGCGCAAGTCGCAATCACTTATACGGGTGACGGCGGTTCTTCAGAAGGTGACTTCTATGAAGGCTTGAACTTCGCAGGCGCATTTAACCTGCCTGTCATCTTCTTCGTTCAGAACAACGGATATGCCATTACGACTCCGTTCACGAAGCAAACAGCAGCGAAATCGATCGCACATAAATCCGTTGCGGCTGGTATCCACGGCATGCAAGTCGACGGAATGGACGTGCTCGCGGTCATTAAAGCAGTTCAAATTGCGGCAGAACGCGGACGTAAAGGCGAAGGCGCAACATTGATCGAATCCTTAACTTACCGTTTCCGTCCACACTCCATGGCGGATGATACTACGAAATACCGTACAAAAGACGAAGAAGCGGAATGGGCGATTAAAGACCCGATCGTTCGCTTGGGTAAATACTTAGAGAAAAAAGGTCTGTGGACCGAAGAAGATACAGCGCGCGTGAAAGACGAAGCGAAAGCAAAAGTAAACGCTGAAATCAAACGTGCCGAACAAACGGAAAAAATGACAGTTGCAGGTCTTATCGATAGCATGTACGAAACGACACCGCAGCATTTGGAAGAGCAAAAAGCTGACTTCCAATAAGATCGATTAATATAGCCGGTCCTAAGATGATGTGACCCGGCAACTTATATATAGAACGAACCATCGTTAGCTAACGAGGTTGTTCTGATTCCATTCTGGCTCTGCGATAACGGTAAGGAGGAAACAAAGCAATGGCACAAATGAATATGAAAGAAGCGATTCGCGACGCAATGCGCGTAGAATTGAAACGAGACCCTAACGTAGTTGTATTTGGGGAAGACGTTGGCCATGTCGGCGGTGTATTCCGTGCAACAGAAGGCTTGCAAAAAGAATTCGGGGACGAGCGCGTATTCGATACGCCACTGGCAGAATCCGCAATCGGCGGTATGGCAGTTGGTCTGGGCGTTACAGGTTTCCGCCCTGTAGCTGAGATCCAATTCGTCGGTTTTATCTACGAAGCGCTTGACCAAATGTGCGTGCAAGCAGCACGCCTGCGTTACCGTTCCGGTGGACGCTACAATGCGCCAATCGTATTCCGTACACCATTTGGTGGCGGTGTTAAAGCAGCGGAATTGCATACAGATTCCCTGGAAGGTTTGATGATTCAAACTCCGGGTATTAAAGTAGTAATTCCTTCGAATCCTTATGATGCAAAAGGTTTGCTCATTTCTGCAATTCGGGACAACGATCCAGTATTCTTCATGGAGCACTTGAACCTATATCATGCATTCCGTGATGAAGTGCCTGAAGATGATTATACGGTAGAGCTTGGCAAAGCTAATGTCGTCCGTGAAGGGAAAGACGTTACAATCTTGGCATATGGCTTGATGGTTCATACAGCAATGAAAGCAGCTGCTGAACTTGAAAAAGAAGGCGTGCAAGCAGAAGTCATCGACCTTCGCACATTGATGCCGCTCGATATCGACACGATCGTAGAGTCTGTCAAAAAGACAAACCGCGTCATTGTCGTGCAAGAAGCTCAAAAAACTTCCGGTGTGGCTGCAGAAGTGATTGCGCAAATCAACGAGAAAGCAATTCTGCACCTCGAAGCTCCTGTACTGCGTATCGCTGGTCCGGACACTGTGTATCCATTTGCACAGATTGAAGATCAGTGGTTGCCGAATCCAGCACGCATCATTGCGGGCGTCAACAAAGTATTGAACTTCTAAGAAGGAACCGAACAGAGAGAAGGAGGTTGTTTTTGTGGCTAAATTTGAGTATCGCTTCCCCGAACTAGGGGAAGGGCTGCATGAAGGCGAAATTATTAAAATGCATATTAAACCGGGGGATAAGGTGACTGATGATGACATCATCATGGAAGTCCAGAACGACAAAGCTGTCGTTGAAGTTCCTTGTCCGGTAAATGGTACAGTATTAGAAGTGCTTGCAAAAGATGGACAAGTGTGCCATATGGGTGAAGTCGTAGCAGTCATCGACGCAGAAGGCGATATCCCTGAGCAAGCAATGCCAGAAGAAGAAGCGAAGGAAGAAGCGGCTCCAGCACAAGGCGGCGCAGTGGAAGCTCCTAAAGCAGAAGGTACGGCAGCAGCACCGAATCATGATGTATTGGCTACACCAAGCGTGCGCAAGCTTGCTCGCGACTTGGGCGTAAATATCGGTGAAGTTTCTGCAACTGGCAAGAACGGCAAGATTACACGCGAAGACGTTGAAGCATTTGCGAACGGCGGCGCTCCGGCGGCGAAGGAAGAAGCAGCAGCACCGAAAGCGGCTGAAGCGAAATCCGCTCCTGCGGCTGCAGCAGCAGGCCGTGACGCTGATGAAGAGCGTGTACCATTCAAAGGTATCCGTAAAGCTATTTCCAACGCCATGGTTAAATCGGCATATACAGCTCCACACGTAACGATTATGGACGAAGTTGAAGTGGCAGACCTCGTTGCATTCCGTACGCGTCTGAAACCGATGATGGAGAAAAAAGGCACTAAAGTAACCTACTTGCCGTTCATCGTGAAAGCACTCGTGGCAGCATGCCGTCAGTTCCCAGCGATGAATGCGATGATTGACGAAGCAGCTCAAGAGATCGTGTACAAAAAATACTACAACATCGGTATCGCAACAGACACAGACAATGGTCTTATCGTACCGGTTATTAAAGATGCCGATCGCCGCAGCATCTGGATGATAGCAAACGACATTAAGGATTTGGCGACTCGCGGTCGCGATGGCAAGCTCGGCCCGAACGAATTGAAAGGCAGCACCATCACGATTACGAACATCGGTTCCGCGGGCGGTATGTTCTTTACACCAATCATCAACTACCCTGAAGTTGCAATTTTGGGTACAGGACGTATCTCCGAGAAAGCAGTTGTGAAGAACGGCGAAATCGTAGTGGCGCCAGTAATGGCATTGTCCCTTAGCTTCGACCACCGTCTCATTGATGGCGCAACAGCACAAAACTTTATGAACTACATCAAGCAATTGCTCGCTAACCCTGAGCTGCTTGTGATGGAGGTGTAACCAGAATGGTAGTAGGAGACGCATCTTTGAATATTGACACTTTGGTTATTGGAGCGGGCCCTGGTGGTTACGTGGCAGCGATTCGCGCTGCCCAGCTCGGCCAAAGCGTGCTTATCGTGGATAAATCCGAACTCGGCGGTGTGTGCTTGAACCGTGGTTGTATTCCTTCCAAAGCGCTCATTAGCGCTGCACATCAATACGAAGTTACGCAGCATGCTTCCGAAATCGGGATTACAGCTGAGAACGTGAAGGTGGACTTCACAAAAGTTCAACAGTTCAAAGGCGGCGTTGTGAAAAAGTTGACCGGCGGCGTTGGCGCACTGTTGAAAGCTAACAAAGTGCAAGTATTCAACGGTGAATGCATGTTCATCAACGAGAACGAAGCCCGCGTGTTCAACGATCAAGAAGCACCGCGCTACATGTTCAAGAACTGCATCATTGCAACAGGTTCCCGTCCGATCGAACTGAAAGCTTTCCCATTCGGCAGCCGCATTCTGTCTTCAACAGAGGCGTTGGAACTGCAAGAAGTGCCTAAATCGATGATCGTTATCGGCGGCGGTTATATCGGTGCAGAGCTTGGTCAAATGTACTCCAAGTTCGGTACAAAAGTTACAGTTATCGAGGGTGCTGACATGGTATTGCCAGGCTTCGATAAAGATATGACACAGCTTGTGTCGAAGAGCATGAAAAAATCGAACGTTGAAATCTTCACGGGCGCGAAAGCAGAAAGTGCAACGCAAACGGATAAAGACGTTACGGTGAAATTCACAGTTAAAGGCGAAACGAAAGAAGTTACAGCGGAATACTTGCTCGTAACTGTCGGTCGTCGTCCAAATACGGACGGTGAACTTGGACTTGACATGATCGGTCTGAAAATGACGGATCGCGGTCTTGTCGAAGTTGACCATCAAGGACGCACTAGTATTCCGCACATCTTCGCAATTGGCGATATCGTTGCAGGTCCTGCGCTTGCACACAAAGCTTCTTACGAAGGTAAAGTGGCAGCTGAAGCGATTGCGGGCATGCCGAGCGTCATTGACTACAAATGCATTCCTGCTGTCTGCTTCACGGATCCAGAATGCGCAAGCGTCGGTCTGTCCGAATCCGAAGCGAAGGAAAAAGGCCACAAAGTCAAAGCTGGTAAATTCCCTTACGCTGGTAACGGACGCGCCTTGTCCCTTGGCGGCAGCGTTGACGGCTTCGTGAAAATCGTATCCGATGCGGATACAGGCGTCGTGCTTGGTTCGCAAATCGTAGGTCCTGAAGCATCTAACTTGATTGCGGAAATGGGCTTGGCAGTAGAAATGGCTGCAACGGTTGAAGACTTGGCGTTGACCATTCACGCTCACCCAACATTGGGTGAAATCGTGATGGAGGCTGCTGAGGTTGTTCTTGGCCATCCAATTCACACAGTAGGTAAGTAATTCCTCCTCTCTCTGAGGGTTCTGTTACATTCTGTTACGGTTCGATATATTGATATGATCTGCCCCTGCAGCATCGTGCTGCAGGGGATTTTTTTGTGAATGAAAGCGTGAATGAGCTTGGATTGCATCGCTTTGCTCCACTCTCCCCGTTATTCAGGAACATGAGGACAGAAGCTTTATTTCTCTCGTATGACCCCCCGACAAAATCGTGATTTTTTACCGCAGCAATGTTAAACTTAGATGAATCAGAAAGATAGAGAACGGAGTGGATGAAATGAAGGCATATTTGGATTTATTGCAAGACGTTCTGGAACACGGAGTAAAAAAAGAAGACCGCACAGGAACCGGAACGGTCTCGGTTTTTGGCCGTCAGCTCCGTTTTAATCTGAACGAAGGCTTCCCGCTGGTGACAACGAAGCGTCTGCATCTGAAATCAATTGTTCATGAACTGCTGTGGTTTATCAGCGGTGACACGAACATCAGCTATTTAAAAGAGAACGGCGTTCGCATCTGGGATGAATGGGCGGATGAGAATGGCGATTTGGGACCAGTGTACGGTTCGCAATGGCGGAAGTGGGAGACGGCGGATGGCCGCGTCATTGACCAGATTGCGAATGTGATCACACAGATCAAGACCAATCCAGATTCCCGGCGCCTGCTTGTCTCGGCCTGGAATGTCGGGGAAATCGACAATATGAAGCTGCCGCCTTGTCACTATGCGTTCCAATTCTATGTCGCTGATGGAAAATTAAGCTGCATGCTCAATATGCGTTCGGTCGATTGCTTCTTAGGACTTCCGTTCAATATTGCGAGCTATGCGCTGTTGACGTATATGGTGGCACAGCAATGCGACCTGGAGGTAGGGGAATTCATATGGTCCGGCGGAGATGTGCACATTTACTCCAATCATCTGGAGCAGGTGAACACGCAGCTGCAGCGCGAACCGTTCCCGCTGCCGAAGCTTATCATTAAGCGTAAGCCGGAATCGATTTTTGATTACAAATACGAAGACTTTGAATTTGCAGATTATGAGCATCATCCGACAATCAAAGCGCCGGTAGCGGTGTAAGCGGGACTGCAGGCTGAACGATAAAGCGAGAGGAAGAGCAAATTACGATGTCAATTACGATGATCTGGGCAATGGACGAACAACGGCTCATTGGGAAAGATAACGAAATGCCGTGGCATATTCCGAACGATATGGCTTATTTTCGCAAGATGACGCGGGGCAAGACCGTCGTGATGGGTAGAAAAACATTTGATTCGTTAAGCGGAGCGCTTCCGAATCGACGGAATATTGTCGTCACGCGCAATCAGGCATGGAAGCCCCAGGACGCGGAAACTGTCCACGATATTCATGATGTGCTGCCGCTCGCTGAGCAGGATGAACTCATGATTATTGGAGGTGCGCAAATATACAAGCAGTTCATGCCCTATGCGGATAAGCTGCTCATTACACGTATCGACGAGACATTTGACGGGGACGCTTACTTTCCTGAATATGATGAGACGGAGTGGAAGTGTGTGGGTGAGGAACAGGGAACTGTAGATGATAAAAATAAGTATCGCCACCGTTTTTTGACGTATGTCCGTAATCGTTGAAGAAGTGTGTTGTGTGCTGAAGTGCAAATGATTTGCTCATCACTCCATTGGATTATCCTAACGATTTAGGTACGATAATGTGAAAAAACATGTCGAAGAGTGCAATACGCAGCCTAATATATTGTTGGATGAACGTGCAACGCTTTACGGACAGACGGATGGAGGAGAAAGCATGTCAACGCCTACTGGATTTATGGAATATCGTCGTCAAATTCCGGCTGACCGCGATCCGATGGAACGGTTACAGGACTGGGAAGAATTCCACAAACATATGAATGAAGAGGATCTGCGCACGCAAGGCGCCCGTTGTATGGATTGCGGCACGCCGTATTGCCATACCGGCATTGAAATGTCAGGGGGCACTTCGGGATGTCCAGTCAACAACTTAATTCCGGAATGGAACAGTCTCGTGTTTCGCGGATTGTGGCAAGAAGCATTGGAACGTCTCCATAAGACGAATAATTTTCCGGAATTTACAGGACGGGTCTGTCCAGCACCATGCGAAGGCTCCTGCACGGTCGGACTTATCGGCCTGCCTGTTACGATCAAGACGATCGAAGAAGCGATTATCGAACGTGGCTTCGAAGAAGGCTGGGTAAAGCCTGAGCCTCCTGTAATGAGAACCGGTAAGCGTGTCGCCGTAGTCGGTTCCGGGCCAGCTGGCTTGGCATGTGCGGCACAGCTTAATAAAGCCGGTCACCTCGTCACCGTCTACGAACGTGCCGATCGGATCGGCGGGCTGCTCACATACGGTATCCCGACGATGAAGCTGGATAAAGGCGTCGTTGAACGTAGGGTACAGCTTCTGGAAGCGGAGGGCGTTACCTTCATTACGAATACGGAAATCGGTACCGATATTCCTGGCGCGAAGCTGACAACTGATTATGATGCGGTTGTATTGTGCGGAGGAGCTACGAAGCCGCGTGAATTCGCTATAGAAGGCAGTACGTTGCAAGGCATTCATTACGCGATGGATTATTTGAACGGAACGATTAAGAGCTACTTGGATTCCGGACTGGAAGATAACCAATATATTACGGCCGCGGGCAAGGATGTCATTGTCATCGGCGGCGGAGATACGGGAACAGACTGTGTGGCGACCGCGCTGCGCCATCGCTGCCGCAGTATTACGCAATTCGGTACCCATGCGAAAGCGCCACAAGAACGCGACCCCATCGCGAATCCGTGGCCGCAGTTCCCGAATGTGTATACGCTCGATTATGCGCACGAGGAAGCGAAGGCGCTATACGGTCAGGACCCGCGTGAGTTCTCTATCATGACGACGAAGTTCGTCGGGGATGAGGAAGGGCGTGTGAAAGAGCTTCACACGGTACAAATCGAACGTATAGTGGATGACACTGGCCGCAAAATATATAAGCCGATACCCGGAACGGAACGTGTATTCCCGGCTCAGCTTGTGCTCATCGCAATCGGCTTTGATGGGCCGGAGAAGACGCTTGTTGAACAGCTCAGTCTCGAGACGGACCGCCATTCGAATGTGAAGGCGGCTTATGGCAAGTATGCGACGAACGTGGAGCGTGTGTTCGCCGCCGGCGATATGCGCCGTGGACAGAGCTTGGTCGTCTGGGCCATTAATGAAGGCCGTGAAGCGGCTCGCGAGGTTGATCATTATCTAATGGGCTCTACCTTGCTGCCTTAGATGGAGCTTGTTGAGAAACCCAAAATGAAGTGAAAAGGAAACAAGAATGGTGGGAGTATCCGCTTCCGTCACTGTTGATTCCAGATCGTTATTGGAATGAGACGATGCGGGGATGATCCGAAGCTGCGCGCCCATGAAGCGCGGCTTCTTATTTTTTTGCCCCTAAATCCTGCAGCATGGCGATAAACTGACTGCAATATTGTTCAATTGAAAAATGGGCTTTGACATGCTTCTGGGCATTGTCAACAATAGTGTGACGCAAGGAATCATTGCGCATTAGCTGCAGTGCAAAGTAGACAGCTTCTTGGATATTGCCGAGCGTGTAATATATTCCGGTGACATGTGGAAGGACAGAGCTGCGGACGCCGCTCGAGTCCGTCGTTAACACCGGACAGCGGCAGCTCATCGCTTCTAGCACCGCAAAAGGTCCGCCCTCTGATTTGGAGGTGCAGCAATACATGCCTCCAGAGTCGCCAATCATCGAGAAATAATCTGGCATTTGTCGATTAGGCACATTCGATTGAAGCACCAAATGCTGATTCAGTTGGAGAGTATGGACCATCTGTTCGAACTGCACTCTTTCTTCGGGTGAAGCCAAGTTGGCATCTTCAAACATCCATAATTGAATCTTCGGATTATGTTGAAGCAAATGATGTCCTATAATTAGAAATTCACGCCAATTTTTATTGTCACGTTCCTCGAGTCTGCCGATCCATGCGATGATTGGGAACGGTTTTTTCGGTAATGACCGATATGTGAATGACTTCGTATCCAGGCAATTGTTGAACTCATATTTACGCATATGGGGAAAGAGAGTTGAAAATATGTCGGAAATATAAGGCGTCTTCGGGTTTAGGAGCGCATTGGCATGGGGAAGAAGATGCGGCGCTGCCTTGGTTAATTCTTTGTGGGCAGCTCCCATTTCACCGTATCCTTGCACTTCAAAAATAATAAGTCCTTCATATCCGAACTCTCGCAATTTTTGGACAAACTCATAGGCAGATACGACGATGATGGCCGCGTAGCTTCCTTGGGCGACAATATGCTGTATTTTTTGATCTTCATTCGTAAAAAAAGTAGGGGTGTCATTATAATTTTGCATACCCGCACCGTGCATGAAATAAAGGCAATGGCATTCGATGCCGCGTTTTTTCAACGCTTGACAGCGCAGTCGGTTCAACGTTTCCATGCCACCGCTAGGAACAAAAAAAACGAACAATATTTTCATTGCCTTCCTCATGCCCCCCTGATTTCATCGTCATCGGCGTATTATATGTGCATCAGTATAAATGAGCCTGTGTTCCTGCACATTTCATAAGCGATAGGTAAAAAATAGATTTCTATCCGTTACTGCCGACGAACGTCTGTCATACATATATCCTACATAACAGCTATACAGGGTCACACGCCGAACACAAAGTCTGCATATCGGCATCTGGCATTATCATTCAGGCATTAATCTGCATCTGTTTGTTGTTAGTTAGCTTTTGTACTGCCGAAGCGTCATTCTATTGCTAGCCTATGTAATAAAATGACGGCGAAGCAGGGGAAGTACGAAGACCGTACTGCTCCAACGATCAGCGTACCATAGACAAGAAACCAGGGATAAGAATACAAAGAGTATTTTTAAATAAACGAACAGCGGTTTGTGACACATCTGCGCCACAAACCGCTTTACATGATAGATGAGAAGGTTAGGCGATGACTTTTCCTGTAATGTTGACCGGACCAGTTACTGTAATCGATCCGTGTCTCGGATTTTCATTCAAAGCGAATAATTGATAAACGCGTTCTCCTACAGGTACATTTGTCAGTACCGCTTGAAAGGTGGAAAGATTATTGGAAGAGCAGTCTGCTCCCTCTGCGCTGTCGGTTGCGTCTTGTCTTATGCTGGCAACCAATACACCATTTTGTAAAATTCTGAGCTGAAGGGTAGGCTGTTCGTTTTTTCGGCTATCCGCCGTCCAGCCCACACTTGATATAAGCTCGATAAAGTTCGTCGGTGGGGCAACGAAGAGTCCAAACTCCAACAATAAGGTAGGTGTATCCGTAAGTCTAACATCGGAGGAATCAGCCAAGTTGCTTAAGAGGGATCTATTGTAATTAATTAATGTCGGCATTAGCTTATCGCCTTCTTTCTTTGAAATTTATTATACAATATGCATTTCAGACAATTTTCGCTCATACAAACATCTATTTTTGTTCCGATTTCATAAAATTAAGCGAAAGTACAAACGAAACCAAATCATTAGCCATCAAGGAGGGGAAGCGGCCTAATCGCATCGCCGCGGGATAATTAAGAACTATTTTATTGCATTCCTTTGTCTCCTATTTCATAATGAAAGGATAGGAATCGCCGCAAGAAGCTGCGTTGGTCATACGCGGCTTCTTCTGTTGTCAGAAAGAAGAGGTGAGGGGATGAAGACGCTAGTCGTGGCGGAAAAGCCCGATATGGGGCGCACCATCGCTTCCGTCATTGAACCGAGAGGACGCAAGCACCGTACGCACATCGAAGGGGACAATTATATTGTTACGTGGGCCATCGGCCATTTGCTTGGTCTTGCGGAGCCGCAAGTGTATGACCCGAAATATAAGCGGTGGTCATTTCACGATCTCCCGATATTGCCGTCTGCATTCAAAATCGTTGCGGAGCGGCGCACGAAAGATCAATTGAAGCAGATCGGGGATCTTGCGAAGCAGTGTCATACCATTATTAACGCTTGTGATGCCGGGCGGGAAGGTCAGTATATTTTTGCGCTCATCGAGCAGCATTTCAGATGGAAGCATCCGGTGAAGCGGCTCTGGATTTCCGACTTGACCGCGGAGACGATACGCCGCGGCTTCCAAGAGCTGAAAGGCGCTGAAGAGTATGAGCGGCTGACGGCGGCGGCCAGGGCGCGCAGTGAAGCGGATTGGATTATTGGGATGAATGCATCCCGCGCATTTACGACGAAGCATAAGGCTCTCTTGTCTGTCGGACGGGTACAGACGCCCGTCTTGGCGCTGATATATGACCGCGAACAAGAAATTGCGGCGTTCAAGCCGGAATCATATTACGATATTACGGCCCAATTTCAGCAAGGAGAGGTGACGTATAAAGGGGCGAGGCAAGGAGACCGCATTCAAGACGAGCAGACCGCATCTGAAATCGTCGAGCGGGTGGATGGGAAAGAGGGGCGTATTGCCGACTTTACGATTAAGGAAGGCAAGGAATATCCCTATAAGCTCTATGATCTGACGCTGCTGCAGAGAGATGCGAATGCGCGCTTCGGTTTTTCGGCCAAGAAGACGTTGGACATCGCGCAAGCGCTGTATGAGAAGCACAAGGTGATAACTTATCCGCGTACCAACTCCAATTATGTGACGGAGCAAAATATTGGTAGCATGCATCAAGCAGTGAATATGCTGAAGCAGATGCCTGATTATGCCGCTTGGGCGAACATGGCCGATCCGAAGCGCGTTCATCGCGGCAATCGAAGCGTATGCAACCCGAGCAAGGTAGAGGATCACCACGCGATCCTGCCGACGACGAAACGCCCGGGTTCGCTCGCGCCTGACGAAGCCAAAGTATACGATTTGATCGTCCGGCGGCTGCTGGCTCATTTCTTCCCCCTCGCGGAGTACACGCTGTACACCGTCCTGACGGAGGTGGAGCGGGAGACGTTTAAGACATCATTGAAGCAATGGCGCATTCGCGGCTGGAAGGTGCTGTATGATTCAGACAACGACGCCGCGGCGAAGCGTACCGGGAAACGTGCCAAGAAGAAGGAAGAAGCGGAAGATGGCGAGACATCCGGTGCAGCTGACGAGGTGATTGAGCTGGATGAGAATGCTGTGTTCCAAGTAAAGAAGGACCAGACGGCGTTGTGCATTCACGCGGAGTGGAAGGCGAAATCGACCCAGCCGCCGAAGTCGTACACGGAAGGAACACTGCTGAAGGCGATGGAGAGTGCCGGGAAGCAGCTCGATAATGAAGAGCTCCGGGAAGCGATGAAGGACGGGGGACTAGGCACGCCTGCGACGCGTGCGGCCACGATAGAGCGCTTGAAGCAGGTCGGATATATTACGATGACTGGCAAGCGATTGACGCTGACGGCGAAGGGGAAGACGGCCGTAGAGCTCATCCGTGGAGCCGGCGTTCACCTATTGACGTCACCCGAAATGACGGGACAGTGGGAGCGGAGACTGACGCAGATCGCCCGCGGGGAAGCGTCGGAGACCGTGTTTATGGATGCTGTTCGCAAATTTACGGTGCATGTCATTCAATGCGTCGGTAAGCAAGCGCCTGTCGCCGCACACATTTTGGCCGAAATTCAGCCCGACCGGACGAGCAAGGGTCGAGGCAAGGACGGAGGCCAACGTACAGGGAACGGACAAGCATCTGTATCGAAGCAAGATGCAGGCAGCCTGGGCAGTGCGAAAGCAGGACGTGCATCAAGCGACGGAGCGAACTCGGACTCAAGCTCTAGCGCATCCATGGCCTCATTCGGCACTTGTCCACGTGAAGGGTGTGGAGGGACGGTGATTTCCGGACGCAAAGGCTTCGGATGTTCCAATTACAAGCAAGGGTGCAAATTCGTCGTCTGGAAGAAAAACCTCGCCGTCGGCAAGACGATCTCGGAAACGATGATTCGGGAGCTGCTGGAAAAAGGGACAACCAAACGACTAAGCTTCAAACAAGGCAGTGAGTCCGTAAAAGGCAGGTTGGTCTGGGCTAATCGTTCCACCGGCGAGCTGCGGCTTGAAATCGAGGAATAACAACTTCAATATAAAAGCAGGACAATCCATGTTACGATGGATTGTCCTGCTTCTCTGACAGCCACTGCTGAATAACATGAGGGACGTCTATCAACCGTTCAACGGTGTAGAAGGCTCCCTGTGGCGCTGTATCGATGTCTACGACATTATATGACCATTCATTCGGCTGCTTTAAGTAGACGGCGTTCAAGCCAGACAGCAGTGCGGGGATGACATCCGTTCGCACCGAGTTGCCGATCATCCACGTACTTGCGGGATGAAAGTCGTGTTCATTTACAATGTCTGCAAGCGCATCTGACGTCTTATGCTGGCGGATAAAGATGCGGTCGCCGAAGTAAGTCGAGAGCTTCATCTGATCAATTTTGCGCTGCTGAATGATAGGTTCGCCGCCGGTATACAAGAACAGCTTATGTCCTTCATCACGCAAGTAATCGAGTGTCTCCACCATGCCGGGATAGGGTTCAATCTCCATCTCGTATACACTCATGCCTATTTTCCAAAGCAAATCGGTTTCGCTCGTGGACGGTTTGCGTCCGGTCAAATGACAAAAATGATGATATGTCTGAATGAAGGAACGCGGGAAATGTTCACTTTGGAAGCCGTTGTGCTGCACGCAGGCAATATCGAATTGAGCTTGCACCGATTTGAATTCCCGTGAGCCGATGTGCCAAGATTTAAACCAAGTCGACATCGTATCCATAAATTGTTGAATGACCACATCAAAATATTTGTTGCAATGAACGAGGGTATCGTCCAGATCGAACAATAACGTCTGTTTTGCTCGTGACGTCATTACAGCCACCTCCTTACGCCTGATGGACAAGACAGGCGCGAGAGGACCTAGCGGTTACGCTTATGCTGTCTGTCTTTCATGTCATGATTGAACATAGTCTTCCAAAAATGCGGACAAGTCCGCAAGCCCTTCTTGACGGAGAGATATTCGTTCTACTTTGCCATTCCAATAGGTGCGTATGTATCCGGCTGAGCGCAGAACGGCCAAATGGTGCTTGACGGTTCCCGTCGTAAGCGACAGATGCTCTTGAATGTCCGCGAACGTACGCGGTTCCTGGCCGACAAAACGCAATAGCCGCAGCCGATGGTCATCTGCCAAAGCGCGAGTCATGCGGCGCAAGCTGTATGGCGGGAGGAGATCGGATGGTTCTGGCTCATCTACCGCATACAGTATTAATATTTTGCCTTGAAACGTACAGGTTTGATTCATCGGGCGATAATGCCACATTGGTGCGAGAATAACCTCGGATACTTCGCCATTGTCAGGGATGACGACACCATTTGTCGCGACTTCAATGAGCTCGGACGGAGATATTTTGCTCATCAACCGTGCTTTTTCTTCTACATCATGCTTAAGAATCGGTTCCCATTCTGCAATGGAGCGGCTTATGTACTGCTCATACCAGAACTTGAGCGCCGGCACGTAAATCAACTGTGCGCGTTCTTGGTTGAAAGAATGTGATTTTAAACCGTAATGCTGTTTGAGCTGCGTCCAGTCTTCAACAGTCGCATGTTCCAACTGTGAGATGTAGTCGAGTATATCATCATGGCCCTTGCGTTCAAGCGCCATGGCATACAACAGGTCGAAATCGCTTAACGTATATTTGCGAATTTTCTCGGTGTGGGTGTTCCATTCGGAAGGAAGCTGCTGCTCGATTTGGCGAATCCATTCCGTTCCGTTCTCCACATTCCGAATCCATTTGCGATGTGCGAACAGCATGAAGCTTCCAATGAGTTCATATACCGAGGAACAGTCGATGCGAACATGATAGGTCATGTTTTACGGAGCCCCCTTGAATGTCGATACGCTATATATTCATTATGAATTGTTTTGCATAGGATTGTCTACTATAATGTTGAAATGTTGGGGAGATGCGGACATGGGCGGGTAGAAACGCTCTTTTTAAATAGAAGCTCTCAGCGGAATAATAGAATTGGGGAGGTAGAAATATGACTGCTTGGCGGAAAACAACAAGTTCCCCCACTTGGCAATTTGTCATTCTTATTATTGTTGTCACATTTACCGGATTGAGTCAAGGGCTGCTATTGCCCCTGCTCACCATCTTCCTTGAGCGGATGGGCGTGCCGTCCGACTTGAATGCTTTGAATGCAACGGCACTATATATCGGCGTATTTGCCATGATGTTCTTGGTGGAACGGATATTGATCAAGGTTGGCTTCAAACGTATGATTTTGGGCGGTTTAATAGTGGTTACAGCAGCACTGGCGCTCTTTCCGATCATGCAAAATATTTGGGTATGGTTCGTGCTGCGGCTTGTGGTCGGTATTGGCGACAGCGCGCTTCATTATGCTACACAGTTATGGGCAGTATCTGTTAGTCCGGCGCACCGGAGGGGACGGAACATCTCTTTGTACGGGATGGCTTATGGCGTTGGGTTCAGCTTCGGTCCATTAGGAATTAATTTGCTGAAAATTAGTGATGCGGCACCGTTTATCGTCATCGTGCTCATGTTCGTCATCGTCATGGGAATCGTCTTCTTCAAGCTGCCGGATCAACGCGCGGAAATGATGCAGGATGGTTCAAGACCGGAGAAGCGTTATGCTCGCTCGTATCAATGGGCTTGGTTTGCGCTATTGCCGGCCTTCCTATATGGGTATATGGAAGCGTCCATGAACAGCAACTTCCCTGTATATGCTTTGCGACTCGGATTGGAGCAAGAGTGGATTTCGTACCTGCTGCCGTTCTTCGGCATTGGCGGACTCATTCTCCAGCTGCCGCTCGGAATTTTGAGTGACCGTATCGATCGTAAAAAAGTACTGATGACCTGCGGGATTTTAGGCGGTCTTGGCTTCTTGTTCATTCCACTCTTCGGCACGAACATATGGGGCATATTAATTATGTTCATGCTTGTGGGAGGTCTAGTCGGCTCATTTTTCTCGCTTGGTCTCGCGTACGCAGCAGACATATTGCCCAAAGCTTATTTGCCTTCGGCGAACGTGATTGCATCTATTCACTTCAGTCTAGGGAGCATCATTGGTCCGAATCTGGCAGGACTCGGCATCCAGCACATCTCTATCGGAAGCATGTTCTATTTATTGGGAATATGGTATATCGGATTTTCGTTGCTGGGCTTTATCTTCAAGCGTGCGACAAAAACGCTTGCAAGTTAGGTGTTAACTTACTTACACTAGAATATAAGCATTAATTGAATGAATGAAGTGAAGCAGATACGTCGGGGATTAATATGACTTCTGTATTTGTGCATGTTCAAAAATATCACTTTTGGACAACCTCTATTGGGATTGCCGTTATCGGGATGGAGAGGAGCTAGTAACGATGATTAAAGTAGAACGACTTGTAAAGCGGTATCCTCCGGCGGAACCGGTTCTGAATAAACTGAGCTTTGAAATTCAACCCGGTGAGTTCATCGGGATCGTGGGCCCGAGCGGGAGCGGAAAGTCGACGCTGTTGAAGTGTCTAGCGCTGCGTGAAAGCTGGACAAGCGGAAAATTGGTCGTGGACGGGGCCGATATGATCGCCCAGCAATGGAACGGAAAGCGCAAGGTGTGGCGCGAGTTTGCTTATTTGGAGCAGAATCCGGTGCTGGCTGCTAATCGCAAGGCGCTCAAAAATGTGCTTATCGGCCGCTTCCACCAGACGCCGCTGTGGCGCATGGCTACAGGCATGATTCGTTCCGACGATTATATGGGGGCAATGGATACGCTGGAAATGCTCGGTCTGCTCGATAAAGCCCATAAGAAGACGGGGGATTTGAGTGGAGGAGAGAAGCAGCGGGTCGCTATCGCTCGTGCGCTCGTGCATGGTGCGAATGTGCTGCTTGCCGATGAACCGGTATTAGGTCTCGATCCGAAATCGGCCGATTCAGTGCTGGAGACGTTCCAGGGACTGTGCTTCAGGCAGCGCAAGACCGTCATTGCCGTATTCCACCAAGTGGAGCTGGCTGAAAAATATGCAACCCGCATATGGGGACTGAAGCAAGGCCAAATCGTAGTGGATGTGAAAGGCCGGCGCTTGCTTCAGTCGGAGAAAGCTCTTATCTTATAAAGAAATATGGGCATTTGTCACGCCATCTCTTTCTTGCGCATATGCTAGTGCAGACCACGGAGCTTCATCCGTTACGTTCTGTGTCAGCATACATTATGTTACTTGAGGGAGATGGCTGATTCATGCTGCATCCGTTACCAGCGCAACTCGAGCCGTATGTCATCCGCAAGCCGCGATTGGAAGTGTATGTGCCTCAGGTTAGCAGCAGTTCACATCCCGAAGCCGCAGCGAAAATGAATCGAGCCATTCGCGATCAGGCTGTGAAATTAATACAGATGACTGGCTATGAGGAATCACAAGATACTGAGGTAACCGGTACCTACGAAATCAAGCTAAATGAACGTGGGCTTATCAGTCTTGTATTAATTGTGTATGGCTATACGAAGGGTGCCGCGCATGGGATGACCTATCAACGCGGTCTGACGTTCCAGACGGACTCGGGTCAGCTTATTACGCTCGCACAATTGTTCGAACCTGGGGTTCCATATGTCGCGGAGCTATCCAAGCATGTTGCCGCACAAATCAAACAGCGTCAAATACCGACATTCGAACCGTTCAAGTCAATTGATAAAAATCAGGATTTTTATATGACGGATAAGGCGCTTGTCCTGTTTTTCGGCTTGTATGATCTAGCCCCTTATGTATACGGATTTCAGTATTTTCCAATTTCGATATACGATCTGAATGATATCAAAGCCGAGAATGGGGTAATCGATGCGTTGTGGTATTAAATAACGTTGGTTTGTCACGGGATTGTCACCTTTTGGTGGCGCTTTTTTTTTATAATAGATAGGTATTTGGTTCACTCGATAGGGATAGGGGTGTCGAATACTCACCCCGTTCAAGGATACAATGAAATCAAGTTAACTATGAAATGAGGGATGAGGTTGAGAACTAAGCGGCTCATACACAGCGCGTCACTTCTTCTCATTCTGCTGAGCGTGATGCTCAGCGGCTGCCAGTGGATTCAAGATCCTAAATCATTGATGAGCGTTCCAAGGCTCCCTACTGAGAAGGCTAACCTAAAAAGCATGATCGCTTCGCAGCTGCCCGAAGGAGCGATACTTATACGCCCGACCAGCTCGGACGACGCGAGCGCGATCCGGGTCACGGATCTGAATAACGACGGTCTTGCGGATACGGCGGTCGTTTTTTATGAGACCCCGGAAAAGGAAGTCCGCATACATGGGATGGTTTTTCACAGGGACGGGGATTCATGGAGAATGGTCGTTGATTTTGACGGGGAAGGCATCAAGCTCGACTCTGTTGAACTTATCGATATTACGAACGATTCCCGGTTGGATCTGGTGGTCGGATATGGAAGCAACGACACGGACTTGAACAAAGGTCTTGTCATATATACGTTCACGCAGGACGGAATCAACAAACTGTTTGAGCAGCCTTACTCGCAATTTGTTATTGATGATCTTGATCAGAACGGAAAAAACCAGCTGTTTATCGTGAATAATCGCCGCGGTCAGTCCCCGGTTCTTACCGCATTTGATTATCAGAATGGGAAGATGGTCAAGCTTAATGAGCTGGCTATGGATAAAGAAGTAAACATGTATATTAATATGGTGTCCGGCTTCATTAGTAAAGATCACAAAGGAATCGTGATGGATGCATCGGCAGGTGCCAACTATTGGTTGACGAATGTTGTCGTGTTGAATAAGGACAAGGTGCTGGAGCAAGTGCTGAGTGATGACATGACCTTGAAGCCGCATTTTACCACGAGTGCTGACATTAATGGCGACGGGATTATAGAAATCGCTATGCCGGAGACACCGTCAGGTTGGGATCGTCTGTACGAATCCTATGAAATTCCTTATTTTACGAACTACTTTCAGTGGGATGGAAGCAATGGCTTGAAGTTGGTTGACAAGCAGTACCGAGATTATCTGGATCGTTTCTATCTGACGTTCCCGAAATCATGGTATGGTCGCGTTACGGTAGATACGAAATCGAAAAAGGATGAGATTCTTATCTTCGTCGACCAGAATACGAATGAAAAACTAGCCGAGATCCGTTTTTTCACTCCTGTAATGTGGGATTTAAACAAAGAGAAATGGACGTACTTAAGTTCTTTTGGTGATAAAATAATCGGAATCATCAGTAATGAACCGCTTAAACTGAACAAAGGCCTACCTAAGATTCCGGAATTAAACAATAATGAAAGCAACAGTAAATAGATAAGGAGACGGAAACGATGACGAAAATACTAATCCTCGAAGACGAAGAATCCATCCGCAGCTTTATTGTCATCAATTTGAAGCGCAATGGCTTTGATGTCGTGGAAGCCGACAATGGCAACGATGCATTCCAAATGATAATGAATGATCCGACCATCGATATTGCGTTGCTTGATGTCATGGTGCCAGGCATCGACGGGTTTGAAGTGTGCCGCCGCGTCAGGGAGCATAATGAACGATTGGGCATTATTTTCTTGACGGCGAAGGTTCAGGAGCAGGATAAGGTCTATGCCCTTTCCGTTGGTGCGGACGATCATGTAAGCAAGCCGTTCAGTCCGACAGAGCTTGTCGCGCGGATTCAGTCTTTACTGCGCAGGGTGAATTCGTACCAGCAGTCGGCACAGAAGGTAGTATATCATTCGGGTCCGTTTACGTTAGATCTGATAGCCAAACGGTTCTCGAAATTGAACGAAGCTATTGATTTAACACCGACAGAGTTCTCCTTAGTGCAGTTCTTCATGGAAAAAGAGGACATGACGTTAAGCCGTGACGTATTGTTGGATCATGTGTGGGGAAAAGATTACATGGGTGATCCCAAAATCGTTGACGTTAACATCCGCCGTTTGCGGCAGAAAATAGAAGATGAGCCATCTGCGCCGAAGTATATGGAAACCGTATGGGGACACGGGTATAAATGGAAAGGAACTTCTTCATGATAAAACCCGGCATACGCCGTTCGGTCGTACTGCATTATTTCATCGTTGTATTTTTGACGATGCTTATTTTAGAAGCCATTTTTTTAATTTCCGTACGGACGTACTATTATGAGTCGGTATCGAATCATCTGACGTATCATTCGGCCGTAACTACCTCGTATTATCAACGTTATTTGAGTCTGGGTTCGAACGAAGACGATCAAGGGTGGCTTACCGAGCTATTGAAGCTATTTAAACTAGATAACGCCGAAGTTCAAATCTTGAATCGCAGCGGGAAGGTTCTGGTCACTTCGAACGAGTTCAAAGTGGACACACCAGTCACCACTTCCGATGTCATAAGCGCGCTAAACGGGAATATCAATCAATGGACCGGGAAGCAGCCGGGTACCGGCGAAGCCGTCATGGCAGTATCGGCTCCGCTTCTAGTGCGTGGCGACATTGTCTACGTGCTTCGGCTGGTGACCTCGTTAGAATTGGTAAATGACCGAATTAACGGCATAGTGCTCTTGTCCATCATTGTCTCAATTGCGGTCCTTATCGTCGTGCTCGTCATCAGCTTGGGATTGGCGAATTCTATCGTGAAGCCAGTCAACGAGATTACGGCCGCATCCGCACAGATGGCTCGAGGGCAGTTCGACATTCGAATTAAAGAAGGCTATAAGTATGAACTGGGTGAGCTCGCGAAGACGCTTAATTTTATGGCGCACGAAATTGTACGGAGCAACCAGCTTAAGAATGACTTTATATCTTCCATATCTCACGAACTGAGGACACCATTAACGGGAATTAAAGGCTGGAGCGAGACGCTGCTTTCCGGACAATACGATGAAGCAGAGACGAAGCTAGGTATGAACGTCATCTCGAAGGAGACGGATCGCCTGATCGGCCTTGTCGAAGACCTGCTCGATTTCTCCAAGCTGCAGCAGAACAAGCTGCAGTTCCACTGGCATCCGGTATCGTTGGCCAATGTCATTGAAGATACGATGCTGCAAGTGAAGAAGAAGGCGGAACAAAAACAGATTTCGCTCGAAGAGCGAGTCCGCGGGACCGAGATTCCGTTGAATGCCGATACCAATCGATTAAAACAAGTATTTCTGAATCTCATCGACAATGCCATCAAGTTCTCTCCAAAAGAATCGGTTATTACGGTGCACACGACGTGGGATGAAGAGAAGGCAGTCGTGCGAATTGTCGACCAAGGCATCGGGATTAGCCATGAGCATCTGGCGAAAGTGATGGATAAATTTTACCAAGTAAATCCGAGTCATGGCGGAACCGGGTTAGGCTTGGCTATTACGTTCGAATTGGTGAAAGCCCATGGCGGTGAAATGACAATCGAGAGTGAACTGGATGTCGGCACGACGGTCATCGTAACGCTCCCAGTGCGTATGATGCCGGAACTACAGATCGTAGATGAGGAAAAAAGTTAGAAAATATGACTTTTGTATGTTCACTTTCATGCAAAAGTCTTTTTTTTGTGAAATTTAAGGTAAATATTCGTATCTTCAATCGACAAAACATACTATAATGAGATCAATATTGCGACAAGATGTCGCAATTATTCGATTCTTGTCGTCCTCATTGGAAGGAGGATAGGTTATGGGATTGTTTTTGTTCGTCATCTGTGCTGCTTCTGTCCCTTTTTTAATCTATTTGTATTTCAAATATGTAAAGCGAAGAGGAGCCGTCTCGAATGAACCACAGCCTGTAGAATGGAAGGGCTCTGCTTCCGTGTCAGATGATGCTTCTGTAGAAGACGTACATAAGAGTCATTTCTCTTTACTTATCGTGGAAGATCAATATCCGATTCGAGTGTTGTTGAGAGAGGCGCTTCATGACTTTCCCTGTGAAGTGCTGGAAGCGGAAACAGGAGCTCAGGCTCTGGAGCTGTTGCGCCAGTGCCCAAGCCGTATCGTGTTAATGGATGTAAGCTTGCCCGACCAGAGTGGACTTGACGTGTTGCGAACGATACGGACGATGCGTCCGAGTACAGAAGTGATTATGATGTCCGCATATAGCGATACCGAGAAGGTGAATGAAGCGAAAGCAGCGGGCGCAATTGGATTTTTCTCTAAACCGTTTGATCTTGAAGAGCTGCGCTTATACATTTCATCCAGATTGTAACCGACATCGATCCAGGCGTATTCGAATTCGGAGGATGCTATGAATAGAACGATTCCTCGGCAAATGATTATTCATATTGTTGTATCCGTCGCTGCAGCGATTGCCATTATTTTCGTCTTCTCCTATGAAGCCGTACGCTCGACGATTCGGAACAACACGGAAGAGAACTACATGAATCAAGTAAAAATGGCCGCTCACGAAGTGGAAGCGGCCATTCGCCACCATCGGCAGATGGTGGAAACCTATGCCCGTGTTATCCAAGGAATTTATGCTTCTTCCCGCAATATCAAGTCTGACCTGAACGATGTGACCGAAATGTACGCCCGCCAGCCGAATGAACTCGTGTTCGGATACTGGTTCTCCATGCAATCCGACTATGAGAAGCAAGGACGGTTCGCTTCTTGGTATGGAAACAATAAAGAAGGACGCTTGTCTAATTTATATCAAACGAATTACATCGATGAATCATTACCCCAATTCCGAGACGATCCTCGATACGACTTTTATCATGGTGCGGTGAAGAAGAATGGCACTTATATCACTTCGCCGTACATGGACCCTTATGTGAACCTCCCAATTATTTCGATCAGCACGCCGGTTACCGATGAGAGAGGCCGAGTGATTGGTGTGGCCGGTGTCGATATTCGATATGGTGACTTGCAACAGATTGCCTCCAAACTAACGATACATCCGACCAGCAAAATTTTATTAATTACGAACGAAGGTGACATTTTATACGATACGGATGACAAAGAGACTAACTTTTCCAACAATAATATTGACTCTGCTACCGAGTTGGTACCTATCATCAATGAGATTAAAGGGCAAAAAGAAACGGTCGTAATAACGAAATATCATGAGCAGAAAATATACGTTTTTTCTGTGCGTCTATCAGAACCGGCGTGGAGTGCAATGATTCTGCTTCCTGTTGCTGTCGTCGATGAGGTCTTCGTGAACCTATCGATCATTTCAGTCGTCACCTTTTTGTTGCTTGTCCTCGCCATCTACTTACTCGTAGCTGTCTGGGTGCGTCAGTTAATTACGAAGCCGCTTCATCAGCTCGTATCTGCTTCTTCCCGAATTGCCGTCGGTAATTACAACGGCATGCTGCGCATCGAGACGAGCAATGAATTCAGGCAGCTGGGCGAGCACATGAATCGCATGACGGAAGCGCTGCGAAAGCAGGTGCAACTCGAACAAGAAATGAAGCGTATGAGCTCATTGAAGATCGTCGGGGAGATGGCAGCGGCCCTCAGCCACGAGATCCGCAATCCGTTAACGACGGTACGGGGCTTTCTGCAACTGCTGCGAAGCAAGCCTGAACACGCTAAGGAGCATGTCTATTTCGATACGATGATAGAAGAGATAGAGCGGGCGAATACGATTATTACCGAATATTTAACGCTTGCACAGCACAAGTTCGTACAATTCCGTTTCAAGTCATTAAACGATGTCATATCTCATATTTATCCGCTTGTCCAAGCGACAGCGACGGCAAATTGTCAATATATCCACTTGGATCTCCAGCAGACTCCAGCGCTAGAAATGGATGAGAAAGAGATTCGCCAGTTGCTCCATAATCTGATTCGCAACGGATTGGAGGCAATGGATGCTAATCAATCGCTGTACATACGAACTCGTTATGAAGAGGAGTCAGTATGGTTAGAGGTGGAGGATGAGGGCTCCGGCTTTGAAGAGAAAGTGCTCGAGTCGGCGGGGACTCCATTTGTAACGACGAAGGCGGAAGGGACAGGTCTAGGACTATCGATCTGCTATAGTATTGTGCATCGACATCAAGGCCAGTTAATGATTCAATCGGAACCGGGGAAGACTTTAATTAATGTGAAATTTCCAGTGAAGCAAGCGCCAGCTACAGAATAGACAGAGCTCAGCGATGATGCAAAATAAGCGAATGAATGAACGGGGAGAGAAGCTCAAGTTGCGACCTCCCCCTCGTGCAGACTATAGGAAGGTTTCGGCAAGATGAAAGCGCCTCTATGAAAAATTATTGAAAAGAGGATTGTATAAGTATACACCATCATGTATAATGAGTTCAGCCCTTCGAAATGATAGGGTAAAATAGATAGAAGAAGCGGGGATGTCATCTATGAAAGCACTGAAAATCGTTACCATATGCACACTATTAATGAGTCTTCTCATCGGTTGCGGAGCGAAGGGCGACCGTTATGATACAGTTATGGAGAACAAAAAGCTGGTGCTCGGAGTGAGCGCGGACTATCCGCCATTCGAGTTCCACGCAACGGTCGACGGGAAAGACGAGATTGTCGGATTTGATATTGAGCTCGCGAAGGAAATCGCGAAGGACTTAGGAGTGCCGCTTGAAATTAAGGACATGAAGTTCGACTCTGTCGTCGCATCTGTACCGACCGGAAAGATCGATATCGCCATCAGCGGCATGGACCCGACTCCTGACCGCCAGAAAGCGATGGATTTCTCCAAACCATACTATGTTGCTGAAGCTGGTGTCATCGTACGGGCGGAAGACAAGGATAAATACAAGTCACCCGAAGATATGAAAGGTTTGAAGGTAGGCGTTCAAAAAGGTTCTACGTTCGAGGATGTAATCGGACAAATTCCGGAAGCAAAAGCCGAGTTGCTGAATAAGGTGAACGACCTTGTGTTAGCGTTGGAAACGAAGCGTATTGACGCGGTTCTGGTAGAGAAGCCAGTAGCTAAATCTTATGAAGCCAATCGCAAGGAGCTGGCAGTAGCTGACGTCGTATTGAAGCCGGCGAGCGACGGTTATGCTGTCGGCATGCGCAAGGATAGCCCGAAATTGGTGGAAGCTGTGAACAAGACAATCGACCGTCTTAAGGCTGAAGGCAAGCTGGACCAGTTCATTACGGAGGCGACGGAGCTGGCGGAATCGGGAGAGTAAGGCAGGAGAAGGCGGCGGATAGCCGCTTTTTTCATGAGTTGGACACAATAGTGCTATATGAGCAAGGATGGGAAAGGGGTTAGACCGGTGCTCGATTGGTTTGGAATGTTATGGGACTTTAAATGGGATTATTTATCCGGGGCGAAAATAACGGTGCTGTTATCGTTGTTTTCCGTATTGGCAGGGTTCATCTTAGGCGTCGTCATCGTTTTGATGCGAATGTCTGGTTTCAAGCCATTGAAATGGCTGACGACCGCATATATCGAATTGGTGCGGGGCACGCCACTGCTCGTGCAGATTTTTATCATTTATTTCGGTTTAACTGAATTCGGCATCGAATTCAGTCCGTTTATGGCTGGAGTCGTCGCGGTATCGATTAATAGCTCGGCTTATTTGTCCGAAATCTTCCGCGCCGGCATTCAAGCAATCGATAGAGGGCAGGCCGAGGCTGCCCGCTCTTTGGGGATGTCAAAAGCTATGACGCTGCGCCATATCGTGCTGCCGCAAGCGTTTCGCAACGTCCTGCCAGCGATTGGCAACGAGTTCGTGACCATTATAAAGGAAACGTCCATTGTCAGCTTCATCGGCATTACGGACATCATGTTCCAAACCGAGGTCATACGGAGTAAAACGTATACGGCTCTGGGGCCGCTTATGGGTGCGGCCATGATGTATTTCATTCTTACCTTTACGCTTTCCAAAGCGGTTGCAACTCTGGAAAGGAAGTTGAGCAGTCATGATTGAGGTTCGCAATTTGCATAAATCGTTCGGTGTGTTGCATATTTTGAAAGGCATGAATATGTCGATCAAGCAAGGCGAAGTTGTCGTCGTCATTGGGCCGAGCGGCTCAGGAAAGAGCACCTTTCTGCGGTGTTTGAATCTGTTGGAGACGCCGACGCAGGGAGATATTTTGTTCGAGGGCACGAAGATTAATGAGAAGAAGCATAATATTAACAAGACGCGTGAGAAGATGGGAATGGTGTTCCAGTCGTTCAATCTGTTCCCTCATATGACGGTATTGAATAATATTACGCTTGCACCGATTAAGGTGAAGCAGATGAAGAAGAAGCAGGCTGAGATGGTTGCTATGGATCTGCTGACCAAAGTCGGTCTGGCTGACAAGGCCGCGGCTTATCCAGGACAGTTATCGGGCGGTCAGAAGCAGCGTATCGCCATAGCCCGCGCACTCGCCATGCAGCCGCATGTCATGCTTTTTGACGAGCCTACGTCAGCTCTTGATCCGGAGATGGTGGGTGAAGTGCTGGAAGTGATGAAATCGCTCGCCAGTGAAGGAATGACGATGGTCATCGTGACTCATGAAATGGGCTTTGCCCGTGAGGTGGGAGATCGGATTTTATTTATGGATGGCGGCGATGTCGTGGAGCAGGGTACGCCAGAGCAAGTGTTCCAGCACCCGCAGCATTCCAGAACACGTGACTTTTTAAGCAAAGTATTGTAAAACACGATGAGTAACTATAATCTCCAGTAGTTAGGGATTTTGGACAGAATGACCACTCCCCTAATTATGGGGATTTTTTTATGGGGTGAAGCCAGAATGTTCAAATTCCCAAGCATCCGGTTGACGTACGCCTGTAATGCGGTTCATCTTTAGGGGATATTTGGAATATGTAATTTGTTTACAAATTTTTAAACTATGTTATTATAAAAGTGCGAATATTACAAAGTTGTCACTAGTAATTACAAAAGTGTTAGGATTAAGCGTTAAATTAAGCTTAAAAAATCCATAGGGAGTCATTATTTCAAGACAATTCCAGTAACTCCCTGCGCACAGGTTACAAGTTTGTGATATGATGCAATTCGAGCCGAAACGAAGCACCCGTACGGGGGATGATTGACCGGTGTTCAATAAATGATCACCTTGGGGTGAATCGCCATTCCGAAAGATCGGACATGGTGTAGGGGAACTCCTTAACCCGAATCCGACAACTAACCCCGCAGGCTACTGACAGGAGGAACATATGCGTAAAAGAACAATTGTGAAGCTCGCAGCCGCTTTACTGGGTATAGCTACCATTTTACAGATCATCCCGGTATATGCCGAGCCCTACCAGGCTAAAGAGGGAGATACAATCTACTCTATTGCTAAAAAGCAAAATATTAGCGTAGAAGCTCTAGTAAATGAGAATCCATTGATTAATCCGAAGAATATATACGGCGGGTTGACAATGGAACTTCCGACGCCAGTCATTCAAGGAAAAGTATCGTCATCTTATTCCTTGCCTGCCAAGGCAATTGAGAGAGACAACAAAGATGACGCATCGAAAACTTCAACAGAAGCACAGAAGGCAGCTAAGACTGAAGCAGTGGCACAGAAGGAAGCGAAGAAAGCAACGGGCGACAAGAAAAGCTCCACGCCACAACAAGCAGTGAAAGCAGCAAATACTGCTCCTAAAAATGTGGTTAAAATGTCGGGACGTCCGACAACCTATTCGAAGAAGCTGAACATGCGCGCAACTGCGTATACAGCGCATCCGAGCGAAAATGGTGAGTGGGGAGCTGTAGATTTCTACGGGAATGCATTGAAGCTGGGCACGGTTGCCGTTGACCCTAAAGTGATACCGCTCGGAACTAAGCTGTTCATTACAGGCTATCAATTCAAGCATCTGCCGCAAGGAGGACTCGTAGCTGAGGCACGGGATATTGGCGGGGCGATTAAAGGTAATAAGGTGGACATCTTCGTTCCGGTAAGCAAAAGTGCCGGCAGCACTTTCGGCGTGCAAGATGTGCAGGTTTATATTATCAAATAAAAATTGCAATTATACTTAAGTAACTAAAATGTGAAGAGGTTGTCCCAAAAGTAGAGAAAACTACTAGAGGGGCAGTCTCTTTTACATAATTATGTGCTGATTTATTTAATCCCAAATGACCTTCCAATTATGATTTACCGTTGCGGTAATTGTGCCCTGCTTCATCATATAGTCTGCGATAAGCTCGGCTGTGTCAATCGGAATATCACGAACGACCGACTTGCCGGAGAACATTTGGAACCCGCCGGCTCCTGAAGCGCGATAATGGTTCATGGCGACATCATATTCCTTGTCCGGATCAAGGGGCTGTCCGTTCCGTGTCAGTTGCACGATGCGTGTGCCTACCGGTCGGGACACGTTCATGACATACTCTATGCCTTCCCACATGTCATAATTGTAGTGCTGCGCTTTGGGATAGAGAAAGGACGAGTGAACGGCCACTGATTGACCGTCATATGGCGCAAAGTAGCGGGCAGACCATTCCAGAGCGTCCCGGATATCGCGTCCCTTCAACCGCAACACCTTCAATGTGTTGGAATACGGACAAAATGCGGTTATTTCGCGCATGGATACCTGATTGCCGAATCCGGCAGCGCTGTCGTCAAATAAGGCGGTGCATGAAATATCCGTTCCCGATACGTCCATCTGCACACGGTTGATGAACTCGATTAAAGGGTGCTCGACAAGCCGGGCCTCATGGGGATCACGTATTCGCATATCCCCGTTAATTCGGCAAATGGGGCGGTCAAGCCAACGCTGGACATTCACTTCGTAAGGCGTAATCCATTCGCTAAGCTCACGGTCGGCTTCAGCGCCTGCCGCGGCAATCAACTGAGAGCGTTTCTCGCTGACGCGCCAGCGGCCATCTTGACGAGTAAGAAGCAATTCAATTTCGGCCGCGTACCGGCCTTGACTTCCCGGTTGAACAACAATAGTGTCCCCGATATTGCCGCTGGCAATGGTCCGGTGCTGATGTCCGGTAATGAGCACGTCGATGCCTTCCACTTCTGCGCATATCCGTGAGCCTTCATTTTCCCCCGTATCCTCCTCGAGCGCAGCTCCCGTGCGTAAATCTCTTTCCAGACCGCCGTGATAAGCGATGATAACGATGTCGGCTCCTTTACAGCTCCGTAATTCAGGCACCCACTGCTTGGCGGCTTCTACAGCCGGCAGGAAATGCAGGCCAGCGATATGCTCAGGCAGTTCCCAATGCGGGGTGAAACGGGTGGTCAGTCCGAGCACGGCTGCGCGCAGCCCGCCAGCAAATTCCGTTATGAAGTAAGGGTCGCCAAAGTACGGTTTTCCCGTATCCTCTCGCACAATGTTGGCCGCCAACCAGGGAAACGAAGATTCGCGCTGCGCTTTTTGCGCAAAATCAAGACCGAAATTAAATTCGTGGTTGCCCGGGATGAATGCGTCATATTTAAGACGGTTCAAGGCGGCAATCATCGGATTGGGGGACTGCGGATCGAACCGGGCATGATAAGTAGCCAAAGGTGTTCCTTGCAGAAGGTCGCCGTTATCGATGAGAAGAAAATGCTCCTTGTCTGCGCGGACCCGCCGAATCCGTGAAGCGAGCTTTAGCAGACCCAATTCTTCGGTGGCGTTGTCAGCGTACCGTATGGGCAGCATGTGGCCATGAACATCGCTTGTGGCCCATATCGTCAAGGTGAGTGATTTGCGCATTACGGATGACCTCCTATAAGATTTTCATGCTGGGGGGTGTCGCGATGAACTTTTATCACTGTTGGGCAAATCCCTGTTTTCCAATGCCTGCTCGATATAAAAGCTTATTCGATGCGAACGAAATGATTCCTTCGCTGCCGCCACAGATTAACAAAATCATTACACAAAAGTGGTGTGGATAAAATTTACATAATTTTATCATGAAACTGCTGCCTTTCATGATACGCTATAGAAGCGCAGCAAGAAGGAGTGCGGCTCTGTAAGTCTTCCGGGATGCTCATATGCTGCAAGAAATTTATAGTTGAAAGCTTCCAGCTGCGGAAAAAGTCCGCTGGAACTTCGTAACTGAAGAGGAGGGGAATTTCATGATTACGAGTAAACGAATTGGGCGCTTGCTGCTGATCGTTGGCTTGATGTTCAGCCTTATGATGCCAGTCAGCTCCGTCCTGGCCGAAGGGCCGTCGGATCCGGCGCCGGTGCTTCAACCCGTTGGCGCTCCTAACGGGAAGACCGTATTGTTCGATAACGCGCACGGACAGACGGCTGGTGCCGCGGACTGGGTCATTGATGGGGCTTTTTCCGATTTTGCCTCAGCTCTGGCTAAGGAAGGCTACCAGGTCAAGGAACTGCGCAAAAAAGAACCGATTGCGCTGAACGATCTGCAAAATGCTGATGTTTTTGTCATTCCGGAAGCGAATATTCCCTTCAAAACGTCCGAACAACAGGCAATGGCGCAGTATGTGCACAATGGAGGCAGCATTTTCTTCATCGCTGACCACTATAACGCAGATCGCAACAAAAACCGTTGGGATGCTTCGGAAGTGTTCAATGGGTACCGTCGCGGAGCATGGCAGGATCCGGCGGCAGGCATGAGTGCAGAGGAACGCCAATCTGCAGCAATGCAGAATGTATCAAGCTCGGATTGGCTGGCGGATAACTTCGGCATACGGATTCGCTATAATGCCCTTGGCGATATCAACTCCGACTACATTGTGCCCTCGCCCCAAGCCTTTGGCATCACTGAGAATGTGAAGACCGTGACTATGCATGCCGGCTCGACTTTAGCGATTACAGATCCTGCCAAGGCGAAGGGGGTTGTGTATATTGCAGCAACCAACAAAGCGTGGCCCAACGCAGTCGACCAAGGCGTGTATAACGGCGGTGGCTTGGCGGAAGGCCCATATGCGGCGGTTGCCAAGGCCGGTTTAGGGAAAGCAGCCGTTATCGGTGATTCTTCTCCGGTGGAGGACAGCACGCCGAAGTATTTGCGGGAGGAAAATGGCGCAGCAAAGAAAACATACGACGGCTTTTACGAACGGGACAATGATAAGCTGTTGGTCAATATAGTGAACTGGTTGTCTGTAAAAGAGAGTTATACTTCATTAAGCCAAGTGCCCGGACTTACTTTGGATCAACCAACCGCACTGTTGGCGCAGGAGTCGCCGCAGAGTTCCGTGGAACCGAAACCCGAGCCTTGGGCCAGCCCGGCTTCAGGATATAAATGGTGGGATTCATCCACGTTCAAGCAGGGCTCTTACGGGTATGATTCTTCGTCACCCGGCGAGCCTCCAACCGGAGATGGAGAAGGATTCGAGTCCGGCAGCAAAGGATCTTATGCGGCTGGCACCGTGACGCTCGACAGCGGATTATGGCTGTTTGATAATGCGCTCATCGGCGATCTGCCGAATGACAAGAAGAACGGAGCCAGATCGGCCCGCATTCGCGCAGCCGGGTTCATTGCCATGAATGATGATGTGGAAGGGGCCGAAAGTGTCACATTGCAACATGCCAACTTCGGCAATGACTCCGGCACGGTCTGGAAGCTGCAGAAGTCGACGGACGGCGGTTCTACATGGAGCGATGTTGGAGAATCGTACAGCAGCGGCGCCAGCTTGGCCGATAAGACGATCGAGGTGAACGAGACAGGGGCCGTCCGGTTCAAAATTGTCGTTGCCGGAGTTTCAGGCAAGCGAATCAATATCGATAACTTCCAAATCAACCGCTGACGGACATTTCAAGTTACAAGCAAGCTCTCATTATTGCCACGGTGACTGATAAGAGGCCGTTTGCCGCAACGCGCGGCAGGCGGCCTTCTTTTCTTGACAAAGCGTTTCCCTTCCGCTCAATCATCCCGCTTCTCTTTACGATCCTGCAACAGCTCGGATACCGTAACGAACTCGTAATTCTGAGCCTTCAGACGATTAATAATTGCAGGTAACGCTTTAACTGTGCCTTGCAAGTACCCGTTGTGCGCACTGCCGCCTGCATGCTGCAGCACAATCGAACCGGGTGACACCCCGTTCACTACGTTGCGGATAATTTGCGATGCGCTTAATCCGCGCCAATCATTCGAATCGACGTCCCAATTCACGACCAGATAACCATGGTCACCTGCCCAACGCAGCTGTTTCTCACTAATTTCACCATAAGGCGGTCGAAAATAACGCGGTTTATACCCGACGATTTGTTCAATAACACGTTCTGTATCCTTCAATTGATGTTCAAATGCAGGTAACGTCAGCTTGGTTAACAATGGGTGATTATACGAATGATTACCGATGATATGACCTTCACGCACAATTCGTTGAACAAGCTCGGGATGTGCTTTCGCACGGGAACCGACGAGAAAGAAAGTAGCTCGTATGTTATGCTCCTTCAAAATATCCAATACTAACGGTGTGGCTCGGTTATCGGGAACATCGTCGAATGTGAGTGCGACTTGACGGGAGCCTTGAGCCTTGCCGCGCAGCTTGAATATATGCGGATATTTCATTCTGAGCTGGGCAATGGACAGATTCTGTCGCTTATTTAAGCTGGATTGTGAACTTTGGGAAGTCGATCTGACTTCAGAAGACTTGTTCCATGTTCGGTCTTTGGAGTGAGTGTTTTTTGTATCTTTCTTGTTCGCTGCTTTATGTTCTAACTGTTTTTTGTTTGCGGTATTAATCGTGAAGCGTAGGATACGGCGTTCTTGCTTGCGCTCTTCCTTCTTCGGTAAGGATAATGTTAACGGACTTGCGGTAGAGCCGTCCGTATTATTCAGGCCGATCGAACGCGGCCATATCGAGTTAGGATCCTGATTCCAGGGGGAATGACTTCCAGACGGCCGAGCGGAGTCAACGGCAGATGACGGCGTTGGTTGTGAAGGCAATGTTGGGGGTGCAGCATCACGTGAACGCGGGAAGCAACCGGTCGTACATAACAAACAGAGCATGACTAAGCTAAATAACCATTTATGCATGGAATCTTTCCCCTTTCCCGTTAATGTTCCTTGTTCTTGTTATGTCCTTGACGAAAGGGAAATATGCTCATGAACTGCTTGTCATAAAAGGGAAATGTTCGCATATGGTTGGTCCAATAATAAAATGGAAAGTAATTCGCTTACCTAGAACTTGTTGCTAATATTCTGAAAATTTGCGCAACCCTTGTCACATTTGCTTTCATTTGTGATGATTCTCACAGATGCTTTGTTCCGGAAACAGGCATAGTAGTAATTGTTAAAGCTAAAAAAGGAGCATACCCGTGTACACGATTCTTTCCAACGAACGCATCTCTGAAGGCATTTACCTCATGACGGTGGAGGGACAATTTCAAGCCCGTATGGGGCAGTTCTATATGCTGCGGGCTTGGAACCAAGCACCCATACTTTCCCGTCCAATCAGCATTTGCAATATGGAGAAAGACTGTATTCAATTCCTGTATAAGATTGCAGGGGAAGGCACCCGACTGTTCGCATTGTTGCGTGCCGGTGATTCCATTCAATTGGAAGGTCCGTTCGGCAACGGCTTTCCCGACGTTCAAGGCCGTACGGCGTTAGTCGGCGGAGGAATTGGAATCGCGCCGTTGCTCTATACGGCGAAGCAGCTGGACAATCCGGATATTTATCTCGGATTTCGCGGCCAATCTTATATGACCGAAGCATATGAACCCTATGCAAATGAACTTATCGTGCGTGTAAATGGAAATTTGCTCTACGATTTGGACATGAAAAAGTATGACAATGTGCTCGTGTGCGGTCCGCTCGGTATGATGAAAGCGGCCGCCCTCATGGCGGAAGGACTGGATACGAAGGTGTACGTATCTTTCGAGAAGCGTATGGCTTGCGGCATCGGCGCTTGCTATGTATGTTCGGTCATGAACAAGAACGGCAACCGCAAAGTTTGCGCAGATGGGCCAGTATTTTTGGCGGAGGAGGTGGAATGGCATGCGGAACTTAGCTTGTAATGTGGCGGGCATACCGTTCAATAATCCGATTGTTATGGCATCTGGCACCTTTGGATTTGGACAGGAGTATGCCAAGCTGTATGACATTAATAAATTGGGCGGCATCTCATGCAAAGGTCTTACGCTGCATCCCCGCAAGGGCAATCCAGGCGCGCGCGTCTGGGAGACTGCTGGCGGTATGTTGAACAGTGTGGGACTTGAAAATCCGGGCATTGACGCATTTCTGGAAGACGAAATGAAGTTCTGGGAGACGATTGAGCCTGTTAAAATCGCTAACCTTGGCGGCAGCAATATTGAAGAATATGTACTTGGCGCGCTGAAAATAACGAAAGATGCGGAAGAACGCCGCAAACAAAATCAACGTGCCGTCGATATGATTGAATTGAATATCTCATGTCCGAACGTGAAGGAAGGCGGAATGGCCTTCGGTGTTAAGACAGCTGTGGCGCGAGAGGTCATTCGCGAGGTGCGGCAAGTGACGTCGCTTCCGCTTGCTGTGAAGCTGTCGCCGAACGCTGAGAATATCGTAGATATGGCTGTCATGTGTGAAGGTGAAGGCGCGGAATGCGTCTCACTAATCAATACGTTCTCTGGCATGAAGATCGATATATATCAGCGCCGCAGCGTATTCCATAATATGTACGCGGGCTTGTCCGGACCATCCATTAAACCTATCGCGCTTCGGATGGTGCACCAAGTGGCGCAGCAAGTGACGATTCCGGTCATGGGCATGGGCGGCATCGCTTCCGCCTCGGATGTCATCGAATTCATTATGGCTGGTGCCGAGGTAGTGCAAGTCGGAACTTATAACTTTATGAACTTGCGCGCTGGCGAGGAACTGCTTGCAGGCATCCGCAGCTTCATGGAGCTGGAAAATATTCAAAGCTTAGATGAAATCCGCGGCATTATTCAATAAGATCGAGGGATCGTTGTAAATAAAGAGGTGCTTCAATTGATGACGAATGACGCTGGTGCAGGGTGCGTGAATGCCGCTACGGAAGAGCAGGCCGACACGCTGGAGCAGTTGGTTTCCGCCTCTACTTATGGTGACGATTTGAGCATTCAGGTTTTACAGGTCGGTAGAGACTGGATGTTTGCGATTACCGGTGGTGACCCGCATATCGGCGCGGTATCGACTGCTTCGAAGGATGATGGAGAGTGGAAAGTAAAGACGACCCCCGTTCCCGGACACAAGGAACATGTGTTAACCGGACCGATGGCGCTGCAGGCGGCGCAATTCTTGAAGACGACAGTCACGGTCGTGGCAGGCATCCATTACGATAATTTGACGGCGGCGGACATTGATATGGTCGTCGACAAAGTGTGGAAACGGTTTTTGCTGGAATTGAATACACTGTTGTGAACTTGTGCATGTAAAGTGTAACCGAGAAGACAACGGTATTAAGTTCGAATAGGGAGCGCCTGATTGAGGCGCTCTTTCTCTTTGATTATATAAAAAATATGGAATAGATTGCGAAGGGAAATACGTCTTTTATACGTCTTTTAGTATATGCTCACCTTCCAGTCGTTCAAAAGCCGCACAGCCGAGGAGTTCTAAGAGTTCGATGAGTAGTTAATGCTCCATATAATAATCACGCTCTGATGAGTCATGAAGAGCTCACTGAGGTAAGGGGAGAGCGGTGCTAAGAGGTGGATCAAGCAACATGGACAGCAGCGAATGCGCGATTTTAAATAGGGGAGTAAGAGGCGGCTTGTGACGTAATTGTGAGTGAGCTTGTGGAACCCGAATTTGAAAGGTATAATTTTTTGAAACAACTAACGAAATAATTCGTATGTATGGGTATTGAGACATAATATCATAGATAATGGATTTTCGTTTCAAGGTCTATGATTCTAAAGGAGGAAACGATACAATGTCATTATTTAAACGTTTACGTGATGTAACAATGTCCAACATTTTCGCCTTGATTGAGAAGGCAGAGGATCCCATTAAGATGACTGATCAATATTTGCGTGACATGCAGGAGGATCTGGAAGAAGCAGAGCGTGCCGTGGCACAGCAAATCGCGATCGAGAAGCGGTTCAAGCAATCGTATGAAGAGCAAGCCGCACTTGTGCAGAAACGTGAAGAGCAAGCTCATATTGCTGTTCAAGCAGAGAATCTGGACTTGGCGCGCCGCGCACTGGAAGAGAAAAAATCTGCTGAGCAGAAGATGGATGAGTACAAGACGAGCTACGACCAGAATAAGGCATCTGCAGATCAACTGCGTGCCAAGCTGGAAGAAATGCGTAAACAATACTCTGATATGAAAAATAAGCGCGAAACGCTCGTTGCCCGGTTCAACGCTGCGAAGGCGCAGACCGAAATTAATAAAGCGATGGCGGGCTTCAGCTCAGACACCGCAATGTCCGGTCTGAAGCGTATGGAAGACAAAATGCTTCAAATGGAAGCGCAAGCGGAAGCCAGCAATGAAATGCGCGGTTCCGGCTCCAAATCGCTGGATGACGAATTTGCCAGCTTGAGTAAAGACAAAGGTGTGGAAGACGAGTTGGCGGCGATTATGAAAAAGTATGAAAAACCTGCCGAGTAATGATTCCGAGAAGACGCTTGTGTCAGGCAAGCGTCTTTCTTCCATCAATTAGACAGTAAGGGACATGCAATTATGCTGCATAGTCGTATGATGACCATGTTAGCATGAAGGAGGATTATGCTTGGAAAGACTTAATATCACGATGGATAATATTACGGGCATTGCCGTCTGGACGGGGACAGGAGCGCTGCTGCTGTTCTTGCTCATGTTCGTGGATTCTCTATTTACCGGCTATAAGGATGTTCACGAAATGAGACAGGGGAATGTGGCAGTGACGACGCGGTTCATTATGAAGCTCTTCTCACAAGGGTACATACTGTCCAGTTCGATCAAAGTCGCATATAGCTTGGGCGAAGCACTGCTTATGTCTGTCGTATCCTTTGTCATTCTGCTTATTCTGGAGCTGATTTTCCGAGTCTTGTTCCGCGGCCTGTTCAGTATGAATTTGGAAGAGGGAACGAAGCAAGGAAACATGTCTTATGCTCTGGTGGCAGGATCATTACATGTCGTAGGCGCGCTAATCATTGCAGCTTGCTTGTAATTGTAATTATGAGACAGAAGGAGACGAATGTCATGAGCTTGTGGAAACGGTTAAAGAACATCATGGCGAAGCCTGAACCGTCCAAACCGGAGAAGACATCGTCTGCGCTCGACCCGGGTGATATTTGCGAAGTATCACTCGTAAGCTACGAGGTAACCGGTAGAACGGATTGGCGTACCCGCAATGCAGCATGGCTGACGATGCGGGATGGCGCTCGAATTAAATATTTGTTAGTGGAACAGCGTGAACAGCCAATTTACAGCTTATACGAGGCCATCGACGGCCGCTTGGATGGCGTCGAAGAGGTCCCGACCGAAGTGGAATTGGATGGAAGATGGTTTTTTTTAGAAGACCAGTATAATGGAAGAGTTATGTGTACCGGTCAGACCCCATTCGGAGTGGCAGGGGAGCAATATGTATGGCAGTATCAATCCGACGATCGCAAGCTGTTGCGTATCGAATGGCAGGACGGTCGGTTTCAGTTGTATGAGGGTGACTCCGTAATTACAGCCGATGTGCGCATTCTGCGCCGGACATAAGGGGCCGCCTATGCGTAAGATTGGATTAGACGCCATTAAATGGACGATTATTGTTTGTCTTATCGTTCCCCTGCTAGCGGCATGCGGGCAGTTCGATTTATCAGAGTCGTACCCGCTTGAATCGGTTACGCGTGAAGGACAAAGCACTTCTTATATTTATCGGGCTGTCGATACGTCCGTTCCTGATGCTGCTCAGGCGATCGCTGATAAGCGCAAGCCGGATCAATTATCGGAACGTAGCGATGAGAGAATGTTTCTGGTCTACCGCGATGAATTAATTCAAATCCAGCAGGACCCGAAGAAGCCGGAAGACAGCCTGATCGAAGTAGATTCCAAGGAATACGTCAGACAAAACTATGACCGCAGCTTCTTGGAAACTTATATTACGTATAAGGTTCTGGATAGTCTATTCGATTCTGTGCGCGGATTTGGGAAATACCGCGGATATACGGATCGGGGCAATTATGCCCCTTCGAAGCCGTATCGCAAGCCGACCGTAGAGGATAAGAAGAAAGCCCCGCCGATTACGGTTGATCGCAAGGGCTCCATCTTCCGCAGAGGCTCCGATAAGGATACGACCGTCGGCAGCGGGGGCAGCATCTTTAAGCGGCAGCCTTCTGACGGAAGCTCCAAGGGATCGATTACGCGGAACAAAGATGGCGGCGTTCGTTCGCCGAAGTACAATCCGCCTAAGGTGAAAAAGTATAAGCCACCGAAAACGCGAGTCGGTTCAGGCAGCATCTTCCGCCGGGGCCGACGATAAAGCAGTAACCATTAATCACCGCCCATTCCTTCAAGAATGTGGCGGTGATTTCATTATATTCTAAGATTCATCCTGACGTCGTTCAATCGCTTCGGACATCGTCTTATCGGTAAGATGGGCATATATTTCGGTCGTCTCGGTAGAGGCGTGCCCTAGCTGCTCTTTCGTCTTGTAAATGTCATTTTGCAAATAGTAGTCTGTTGCGAAGGAATGACGCAATTTGTGCACCGTCAATGCGGGTTTCCCGTATCGCTTCGCGTATTTAATAATCATTTGTTGAATAGCGCGCTTCGTCATTCGTTTGCCTTCGGTTTCACCGTTCTTGATGGCAAGAAAAAAGGCTTTCTCCCGTTTGGGAGCAGCATAGCGCGTAGCACGCAGTTCCATGTAATCAACCAGGTCTTGCTTGGCGCTGTCTCGAAAATAGACGGGAGTTTTGAACGTCTCGTCGTTGTGGCCTTTACGGTACACATAGACAAGTTTATTGTTCAAGTCAACATCATCCATATTTAAATTCACAACTTCGCTTACACGCAGTCCCGAATTGAGGATTAGGCTGACGATGGCTGCATCCCGCACTGCGTTCAAAGAGTGCGCATAAGCGGCTTGTTTGTTATCCGCGACATCATGTGCGTAGCCTTCACGAACATATCCGATGAACACGTCGATTTCATCTTCCTCCAGCAGCTTTCCCTTCAGCTTGGATGCGGTGTCTTTCGGTTTATGTACACGCTTAATCTCAATCTTCGCCATCACATTGCGTTTTAACAGCGGATAGAACTCTTCATCCTCGGCAATCTGGCTCAAATAATGAAACAGCGATCGCAAAGACGATAATTTGCGCGACACCGTTACTCTAGCATTCGTCGTCTCCTTATACGTCGTTAAATAAATGCGAAATGAAGTAATATGCTCCATGCGCAGCGATTCCAAATCGAGTAGTGTCACGTCTTTCAACGCGGTCGCTTCGGTCAATCGCTCGACGATGAGCCATCCGAAAAAAATCTCGTAGTCCCGAACATACTCCAATAGAGAAGAGGGGGACAGATCAGGCAGCTTGTATTCGATAAATTGCTGAACATACCACGGCAAGGTTGGAAGTTTATCGTTCAAGACAGCCCGGTCTCGTATCTTTTGAATTGTCATCTTATTCAACCCTCCATCAGTATCACTATTGTATCGGAACCAGCGTTTCTACGCAAAGAATATGGTTGCATTCAGGGGATAGGACTGGCTTATCCTATAGGTTTTGTGGGACTTTGCATTAAATAGGGAGGATTTTACATAAAATACGCTTTACGTAAAGTGTGCCTTACGTTAAAATAAAAGATAATAGTTTCCGAAATAATTTTCCTTGATATGGAAACACATAACTGTTCTCAAGAGAATTTGGCTGATATTCTTCATGTGACCAGACAAACAATTATTTCTCTTAAAAAAGGAAAATATAATCCAATCTTTCCATTAGATACTAAACCGCACGGATTTTTAATACGACAGTGGAAGATATTTTTATCCTAAAAGCAAGGACCTAAAGTAAGATGAGAGGAGAATTGTTCGATGACATGGAGAACAATTCTTTTTATCACAGGGGTTAGTTAGTTTTTGAATGGCGATTTTTTATTTTTTTGATATAATGATTAATCAAACACCTCGGTCAGAATATATCCCCATGACTACTACTATCCTACTCTTCTGTATTGTATTTCCTTATGACTCACCATACGCTTTGAAATTCTCAATTTAAACTGACGATTGTATGTGTTTCAGTGGGCTATTTGTATCCTCAGATGGATTGAAAAGACGAACATATAATTAATTCGACAAAAGGGTGCACTTTTCAATTTGACATTCACGAGGGAGGATAATTAACAAGGGGTGAACTTATGGACTGCTATATAAAACACATTCAACTAGGTAATGAATTCTGTCTGGATATTGATCATGAAGTTCTAATAAAACAAGGAGTTATTTTCCCGCTTTCGAGGGTGGAATTTCGATTATTATATTTTTTAGTAATAAACCAAGGTCAAGTAGTTCCGTTTAAAAAATTGAAAAATTACGCGTGGAAAATGCCCTTCACAGTTACTAGACATGAATTATACGTCTACATAAGTCGAATTAGAAAAAAACTAGATTCTGGAAATCATAATCATTTAATATGTATTCGTAATGTGGGTTACGTACTTAAGATAAGTAAACATAACTGCTCCGGGCGGGTGGAATAAGAATCATGGTATGAGTTGTTCCATATAGCTCAATGTTACTAAAGATGACTGTTACTGACGAATTATCTTATCAAAGTAGTGGCTGAAGGTGAACGTCACTGTAGTACATATATCAACCGGAGAACTCCGAAGTTCAGCTTTCCAGTTGACATTTATATTTCCACTTAATTGGCCTCCCGTTAAAACGCACTTCTTTCATGACGACATACCAGTCGCGATCAAGTTTAATCTTGCACGGAATTCACCTGTCACCAATTCGATTAGAGAACTGATAGATGTCATCGATTGCATCGTCAGAAAAGATGTCATGCTCACTGCTGAGTACGCCAGAAGCTAGGCCATATATTCACTAGCCTACGTCCGGTTATCGTACAGTAACTTGCACTGTATGTCAATAATCTGGCAGATGGCAGTGTCGGCTTGAAGCCGAAACCTGTCCCACCGTTCGCTCTGTCCCACGAGGAGGAGTGCCATGGGTCTTTCCGCATCTATATTGAAGTCGAGCAGATGAGCTTCGTCGACGATGAGCATCGGCTGCGACCGATGAATCCCCGCATTAGTTCAAGTGCCCGATGAGTTGGCCCTTGGCGTTGCCACGATGAAACTCGCCTTATAGCACTTGGAACCACTTGTTACGTTGTTCTGGCGTTTGCGTCTTTTTCCTTTCACAAAATGAACACTCTGGTCATTCTATCGGTCAGGATTCGGGTATTATGATTTACAGAAACAGATGACATTGTAGTTTTTTGTCGATAGTATCAATAAACTTAGAGACTTTAGACTACAACCATTGTGATAAGATGATGTTGTAAGAAAATGTTTTTAGTTCCAGTGATTACTTTCGAGAGGAGGCGCATGTCTGGAATTATACTGTCCGTTTCTTCACCAAAAGCATTACATACAATTAGCTCAAAAGAAGTTTGCCAAATGGCGCAGGAAATATGTCCACTGCGTGGGAAGTAGCATACGAGACAAAGCTGGAATAAACTGAAAAGGAGGAATTTAGAATGGTTAAGTTATTACATGCCTCAAAGATTAAAACAATTTTGTGTATAACATTAATTATTTCTATACTGATGATGGTTAATGGAGGATTAGCGGAAGGCACTGTTAATAGTTATAATTATGTTCCTAATGTAAAAGTGCAAATGAAAGATATTCGTAGTTTAGGCGAGTATGCTGAAAATCATTACGAGGAATTTTTTATAGTCGAAGATGATAGAGTTACAGAAAAAATTATTAACGATATTTCCAATGATAGCGAGGCTGTATCTTTTTCTGGTATGGATAAAAAATTGACAAGAGAAAGTTATAAGGGATCATTTTTTTCAGGGGAAATTCAAAAACGATATAAAGTTTATACTGTTGGCTTCGAATCAATTGATTCCAATGGTAATGGTTGGTTTGTAATGATTATTTATGATACAGACAGGAAATTATTGATCGATGCATATAGATTAACTATTGCTAATAACGAACATGTTGAAGTTATCCACAGAAATAGTGGCACAAAGGTTAATTCCACAGTAAAAGAATTAATTGAATTGCAAAACAGCAAGAATCGAGGTCTACAAGAAACAACAATAAGTAAACTATATTCATCGGAAACTGAAATGGAAAATAAATTAAATAATGATAATGATTCATATTCTAGTAGTAGTAGTAAACAAGAATGCGAATGGAGTTCAATAGTAGCATGTACCCTTTCAGGTGTAGCGTTTGGTTTGGTGGGCGGTTTAGTATGCTCAGTTGCTACAAAATTAGTTTGTGATAATTGTGCATGTAACTAGTAGGTGAAAAATGAAAATTAAACATGTGAGTTTTCTCAAAACTCTTTTTATTTCAGCTGGTATTGCAGGCCTTGTGATATTTGGCTTCGAATTTTTTCTTATTCTCTTCAGAAAAAAAACGCTTGATTACTACTATATGATACTAGGTTTGGTATTTACTCTAATATTTATTATTGGACTAGTATTAAAGTATATAATCAAGAATAGCAACAAGACGATGCGGAAATAATAGTGCAGGCTGCCTATCAACATAAAAATATTTATTATATGGAAGAGCATGAACTGATTTTTCTAGCAAAAGTGCTAGAACAAATTTATTCCACCGCGGATTGATGGACGGGTGCCATCTCTTCGCGGTTTTGTTTTCTCCACAGTTACGAATATGTGTTGATTATTCAAATTGTGTCATATATAATAGTCTGATTATGTGTTTTTAAAGAGATAAGGAGTCTTATGTAATATGAAACAGACTTATACGTTGAAGCAGAAGTTGATTCAACTGCTATATATTTTGCTGCCTATTTTTGTGACGCAGGTGGCCATGCAGCTGATGACGTTTTTCGATACGGTCATGTCAGGCAATTATAGCACGACCGATCTTGCTGGGGTTGCGATTGCAACGAGCATTTGGGCGCCGGTCTATACCGGATTAAGCGGAATTTTTCTGGCAGTAACGCCGATTGTCGCACAGCATCTCGGAGCTGGTCGCAAAGATTCTATCGCGCCTAACGTCACGCAAGCTGGATATTTATCGATATTGGTCGGATTCGGTGTCATTATTATCGGTTATTTCACACTTGAACCACTCTTGGCGGCGATGAAGCTGGAGCCTGAGGTTCATCGCGTCGCCAAGCAGTATTTGGCAGCGTTGGCCATTGGAATCGTTCCTTCCTTCGTATACACCGTTCTGCGTGCAAGCATAGACGGGTTGGGACTCACGCGTGTGACGATGTTTATCACACTGCTCTCCTTCCCGATTAACGTGCTGTTGAATTACTTGTTTATATTTGGACGTCTCGGATTCCCGCAGTTGGGTGGAGTCGGAGCGGGTCTCGCTACAGCGATTACATATATCATCATTACGATCATCGCCATCGTGTTTCTGCGCCGCAGCGATATGATGCGGACGATGGGAATCCTTCGTCAGTGGGGAGGCGTGTCGCTCTCCCGTTGGAAAGAAGTGCTTCGCATCGGGATGCCCATTGGTCTGTCCATATTTTTTGAAGTGAGCATCTTCGCCGCGGTGACCTTATTCATGAGTAAATATGACACGGCAACGATTGCGGCGCATCAATCCGCTTTGAACTTCTCATCGCTTCTATATATGCTGCCGCTCAGCATTGCGATGTCGTTGACGATTATGGTCGGATTCGAAGTTGGGGCTAAGAGATTTGCGGATGCCAAAATCTATGCAAGAATCGGTATGTTCTCGGCGATGGGACTCTCCTCGTTGTGCGCCTTCTTCCTGTTTTTGTTCCACAGTGAAGTGGCTGGTCTGTACACGCTGGATCCGCATGTACGGGAGATTACGGAGTCGTTTCTTATTTTTGCGATATTCTTCCAACTGTCCGATGCGATTGCCGCTCCGGTCCAGGGAACGCTGCGAGGTTATAAAGATGTGACTGCCGTATCCATTATCGCGTTTGGCTCTTACTGGGTAATCGGCCTTCCGCTAGGATACGTACTAGCGAACTGGACATCGCTAGAAGCTTACGGATACTGGATTGGTCTCATTAGCGGTTTGGCTGTTGGCGCGATTGCATTGTTCTCCCGTCTGGCAATTATCGAGCGGCGGATGCGCAGCGAACAAGCCAAGGCTTAGCATATTTGAATAATGTCATTATAATGATTTTTACCATCCGAATCGGCCGTGCCGTGTTCAGCATATGACACGCATGCCGATCCTGGGTGGTTTTTTAGTGTGCGAAACGCCTGAGACATGCGGGTATCGTTGTTACTTTAATAACTGTATTTCAGCACCTCCTCTACGTCGTCCATTTGCAATATCAACTGCTCTATATCCGTTCCATGTCGGGCGGCAATCCCGGCCAGATTAATTCCTATATGTGCCGCCGTGCTTGTCAGCTGTGTCAGATCGCCAAGGAGCACGGAGACAGAAGGGAACTCTCCGAAATCTTCAACTTCCATTTTTTCAAACGGTCCAGAGACGGGGACGAACAGTGTCCGGGTCCAATCCAACTCTCGGGGCTCTGGTCTAATTATTAGCTGCAGCGGGCGGACGTTATCATTATAAAAGTCGTAGAAGGCTCTAATAAGCAAAATTGCCGTCTTCCTTTCGGGTAAGTTAATAAAAAAAGGGGAGGGATATCAATCCTCTCCCCGAGAGCCTCGAGTCAACATTAAAGCTTGATGTCGATATTGCCTCCCAAGTTTGGCTGCACACTTTGTTCCATCATTTTAATGATGTCTTGACCAATCTGGCTAGCTTGATCATTTGACATCTTGAGCACACGGATGCTGACTTCCTGAGACAGCCTGTTTTGATTCATGACAGTGGATATTGCTGCTATGTCCATGATGTACATACACCTCCTTGCAGTTTATATCGGCAAAAGATTGTTCAATCATAAATGAAGAATGAGGGTCCGAACATAGTCCGGCCTAGATTGAGATAAAGCTTCGAACGGTGAACGTTTAGAAGTTTATTTGTTGTACAATGATAAGGCTATTATCCATGAAAAAGAGGTTTCTGCCGATGGTGAGAAAACTGATAATTGAACTATTTGAATGGTCGCCTACCGCACATATCGATCCGTTTCATACGCACGATCATCTGGAAATCGGATATTGTCTGTCTGGTACCGGAACATTTTATTTTGGGAATAAGACGTATTCGGTCCACAAGAATGATGTTTTTGTCGTCAACAATTTAGAATGGCACGCCGCATCATCCAATCCTGACAACCCGAGCAATTATTTGTTCATTTACTTCGATGCGATGATCATCGAGCAGGTCGATCCAGAACTGCTGCTGCCCTTCGTGTATTGGCCCAAGCGTTTTGATAATCGTGTATCTGGCCGTCTGCCCGTCGCCCGCCAGATTGGCGAGCTATTCCAAGAGATGTGGGACGAGTATCGGAATAAGGAGCGCGGTTTTCAGGGAATCATTCATAGCAAAATACTGGAAATATGCGCACTGCTCCTGCGCCATTATGACAGTCAGACCTCTTTGCGGGAAGGAAATCAAGCGCTGATGTCATATTACCGACTCAAGCCGGTGCTCGATTATATGAAGGAGCATTTTCGAGAACCGATTACATTGGAGAGCGTCGCTTCCATGTTATCGTTAAGTCCGTCGCGGGCACGACATTTATTTGCCGAAAAGCTCGGAGGAGGCTTTAAGCAGTACTTGCTGCAGCTGCGTGTTAACGAGGCCAAAAGGCTGTTGGTGAGCACCGAAATGCCGATTATCGACGTCATGCACCATTGCGGCTTTCAAAGTCACGCCCCCTTCTATAGAGCGTTTAAATTGATCGTCGGGATGGCCCCGCAGCAATATCGGGAGCTTGGCGCAAAAATAGCCCTTTTTAAGAATCGATAAACGAAAAATAGGAAGAAACAAGAATTGAAAACCCTTACAATAGGGGGAGATAATTGTTAACAAATTGGGTTCTTAGTGAGTGGAGACAGAAATGGGGGACACAGCATGGCAGGTTGGGATTCGTTGTTCGTGTTAGTGCGTGACGAGATCAAGCAGCGCGCAGAAGAAGGCGCCGATGTTTCCGGATTTGAAGAAAGATTGCAAGCCGCTTCGGAGAATGAGATGGAGTTAATGTCCATCTATCAGGATCTGGGTAATCTGGAAATATCCCCAGAGTTCCCGTATTCGGAGCCGAACGGCTTGAGAGAAATCCGTGCCGAGCGGCCAAGCGGACCGCGCAAGCTGCAGATGAATGGGAGCGAAGAAGAGCTGCGTGATAAATTCTACGGTGCCTGGCTCGGGCGTTCTGTGGGCTGCGCGCTCGGAAAACCGCTCGAAAGCATGCATTTTCTGGAAGGACTGGGCGATAATCCGGGCTGGAAAAATGTGCAGCTATGGTTTGAAGGCGCGGATGCTTGGCCGATTCGCAGTTATACGCCGGGACATTCGCGGGCGAAAGAGGAGCTTGGACTGGAACTGGCACCGTATGGCGAACAAAGCCAGCTTGAAAACATCCGGTACATGGAAAGCGATGACGATGTCCGTTACACGGTACTCGGTCTTGTCATGCTGGAGGAAAAAGGAGCGGATTGGGACAGCTGGGATATCGGCAAGCTGTGGCACCAAAAATTGACGTACGGGCAGATGTGCACGGCGGAAACGCAAGCTTATCTCAATTTCGCCAGAGTAACCCATCATTTGGAGAAGCAAAGACCGGATGATTGGCACACGAAGCTCGATTGGGTGCGCAACTATTTGAACCCTTATCGCGAGTGGATCGGGGCGCAGATCCGGGTGGACGGATTCGCATACGGCGCAGCCGGCAATCCAGAGCTTGCCGCTGAGTTCGCTTGGCGGGACGCTTCATTCTCCCATGTGAAGAACGGCATCTACGGAGAGATGTTCGTCGGCGCAATGATCGCCGCTTCGTTCGTTGAATCGGATGCCGAGCGCATTATCGAAATCGGGCTCAGCGAAATTCCGGATAACTGCCGGTTGGCGCATGCCGTACGCAATGCGGTACAGATCGCAAAAACGGCGAAGAGCCAACTGGAGATGGTGGAGCGTATCTGGGAATCGTATAAAAATTATAATCCGGTTCACACGATTAATAATGCAGCTCTATGCGCCGCCTCACTCGTCTATGCTCAAGGCGACTTCGAACGCGCGATTACGACCGCGGTATTGGGTTGGGATACCGACTGCAATGGCGCAACTGTCGGCTCCATCATGGGGGCGATCCTCGGAGCGAGCCAATTGCCGGAGAGCTGGACTTCGAAGCTTAACGATACCTTATATGCAGAGATCAACGGATTCCATCCGATATCCATTTCAGAATGCGCCAGTCGCAGTTACGAGGTGTTTCAAAACATTAGAAATGCATAGAACTTAAGGGGAGATCATGATGAAAAGGGCTACGAAATTTTTTGCTGTGTTATTAGTCAGCTGCAGTATGATCGCCGCAACTGCTTGCGGCAGCGCCGATAAGGGGACGGGAAGCGCCAACCAAGGTCAAACCGGCGACAAGCAGGGTGTCAAGGAAATTACATGGTACCTTCATACGCAGTATGGGAAAGAATATTTTGAGAATGACGTGATTAAACCGTTCGAAGAACAACATCCCGACATTAAAATCAATGTAACGTACAACGCCGACCCGGAACAAATTACGAAATCGCAGCTTGCTGCAGGGGCGGGGCCCGATATTATTACGACGGACGGAACGACGACGCTGCGGCAGTTCGCTAAGGCGGGATATTTGGTGGAATTAGACGAATACAGCAAGAAATACGGATGGGATCAACGCTTTATTCCGTGGGCTTACCCGCCAGTTACGGTAGGAGACAAGCTGATTGGTTTGCCGGGGAAATATGAGACGGAACTCGTCTATTACAACAAAAAAATGTTCGCGGACAACGGATGGGACATTCCGAAAAGTTATGATGAACTGGTGGCCCTTAGCAAAAAAATGACCGAAAAAGGAATTATTCCGTTCGCATTCGGCGCATCCGACTATAGAGGGGCCAACGAGTGGTGGCTGTCAATGGCATATAATGCCACATTAGGACCGGAAAAATTGAAAAAGGTGCTTTCTGGCGAGCTTCCTTGGAATGGACCGGAATCGACAGAAGCCGTTCAAAAGCTGGTGGACTTGTGGAAAAGCGGATATATTAATGATAAAAAATCGCATGCAATTACCGGCGAAGATGCAACGACACTCTTCCTATCCGGGAAAGCGGCCATGAAAATGGAAGGCAGCTGGTTGTTGAACACCCTAAGCAGCAAAGCAGGCGACATGGATTGGGGAATCTTCCCGATGCCATCTTGGAAGGAAGGCGTTGAGACCAACCTGCCGTTAGCTCTCGGTATCGCATATGGCATTAATGCGAATTCCAAAAATCCAGATGCTGTCGCAGAGTTTTTGAATTATGTGACACAGGCTGACGTTGCGGCGAAAGGTATTGTCGCCATGGGCCTTCAGCCGATTAAAGATTTGGACTTAGGGGCTATACCGAATTTGGACAAACACTACAAAGAGGTGTCCGACCTGCTTGCCGATTATGGCAACCGCAATGCCACCGGTTATTTATCATGGACGTTCTGGCCAGCACAGACGAGAGTGTTTTCCTACGATAATCTGGAAGCGGTGTTCTTGGATGGCATGGACATAAAATCGTATATGGACAAAATGGAAGCGACGTACCAAGAGGATAAGCAAAGCGGTAAAGTATTTGAATTCGCAAAATGAACACCTGTTGGGAACGCCTGCTCCTAACACTCTGAAAGAGGAGTGTAACTCCTCTTTACTTTCTTTTTAGGGGTGCGTGCATATGGCTGATATGGTTTCATTGTCTTCGAAGCCGAGACCCGGTAACAGGCGGAAACGAAAGGCGCTATTGCCTTGGTTGTACGTTCTGCCCGCTCTGCTGTTGACCGGGTTTGTGATTGCAATTCCGACCGTAGGGACGCTCTATATTTCCTTGACTAATTGGGATGGAATTCGTCCGCCGGAGTTTATAGGACTACAAAATTTCGCGACTCTCATTCAGGACGTTCAGTTCTATAAAGCGTTGAAGAACAATTTGATCTGGCTGTTGTTGTTTTGTACGATACCGGTCTCGTTCAGCTTGATAGTCGCCGTTCTGCTCTCGCGTGTAAGGCGTGGGCAAATGTTCTACAGGGTCACGTTCTTTTTGCCGTATATTTGCTCCACCGTTGTTACGGCCAAAATATGGAGTTGGATTTACAATCCCTTCTTCGGGATTAACAAAGTGCTCGAAGGTTGGGGATTTACGAATCTCCCGTTGTGGCTCGGCGATCCGGACAAGGCGCTATTTTCTGTTGCCTTTGTTGACGGTTGGCGTTATTGGGGGTTTCTGCTCATTTTATTTTTGACGGGCTTTCATCAGACTGACCGCAGCCTGGAGGAAGCGGCCATGATTGACGGCGCGGGCAAGATCAGAATCTTCTGGAGCGTCATTATTCCGCAGCTGCGCCCGACCTTGCTGCTCATTATGATGATGACGATGATTTGGTCGTTTGCCGCATTTGATTACGTCTATGTGATGACCGGTGGAGGGCCGGGCAATGCGACGGAATTGATTGCAACATATATGTATAAGGAAGCGCTGCAAAATCAGGCGCCGGGATACGCCAGCTCCATCGCCCTGGCCTTAGCCTTGTTTAGCGGTATTGTTATCGCGGTATTCGGATATTTAAGAAAGAGAGGATGGGAGATCTAATGGGAGCGCGTTTGTTTACTTCGTTATCGCGTCATTTCTTTCTGATTCTTGTCCTTCTGTTTGCGATCGGGCCGATCGCGTTGCTGTTTATTAATGCGGTCAAGCCGCCGGAGGAGTTTCAGGTAAGCCCGTTCTCCCTTCCTGCGCATTTTACCTTGGAGAACATTACGGCGGCATGGAATATGGGGGAATACGGTAGGGCCTATTTAAACAGTATCTTGGTAGGATGCTCGACCGTTGCCATTATTTGCATTGCCGGGGGATTATGCGCATATGCGCTTGCGAAAATGGATTTCAAAGGAAAAGGGGGCATCTTGGCGTTTCTATTCCTATGCGTGTCCGTCCCGTTGGGCATGTTTTTGGTGCCGCTGTTCTATATGTGGCAGAAGCTGCATTTGATGAATACGCTGACGGGCTTGATCATTATTTACAGCGCCATTTTCCTGCCGCTCAATATCTTCATCCTGCGTACGTTTTTTCTCGGAATACCGAAGGAATTAAGCGAAAGCGCAAGAATCGATGGGTGCAACGAATGGATGATTTTGATGAAAATCATCGTTCCGATTGCCAAGCCTGCCTTCCTGACCGTTGCGCTGCTCGCAGGCCTATATACTTGGAACGAGTTCTTCTTCGCCAACGCCTTTGTGCAGACGGAAGCGCTCAAGCCCGTCTCCACGAAATACTTGACGTTCGTCGGCAATTTCAGCTCGGATTGGAGTAAGATATCGGCCGCGGGCCTTATCTCCATTTTGCCGTTTACGGTCATTTATATGTTTTTGCAGAGAAGATTTATCGAAGGCGTAGCAGAAGGCAGTTTAAAGGGATAATGGATCGGGAGTAAGAAAAAGGAAGAAATTCGCGAATCTTTATGTTACACTGTAAATACAATAGAATAATAGACTCGGAACAGAAGGCCATCGGAATCGCAATTTCGGTGGCCTTTCGAGCATCATGGCGCTGTATGACAATCCGAGCGAGCAAAAATAGTGAAAGCGGGGCGGATGAAATGAAGGGGAAGTCGGTTATCATTACGGGCGGTTCCAGCGGTATGGGCAAGGCAATGGCTGCGCGTATGGCACAGAAGGGCGCGTGGGTCGTCATTACAGGACGATCGGCAGAGAAGCTGGAGGCGGCAAAAAGCGAAATAGAAACATTCGCAGGCCAGGTGCTTACTGTCCAAATGGATGTGCGCCAGCCTGAAGATGTGCAGCGCATGGTGGAGGAAGCCGTGGCTGTCTTTGGGCGAATCGATGCGCTGGTGAACAATGCGGCAGGCAATTTTCTATGTCCAGCAGAGGATTTGTCAATAAACGGCTGGAATGCGGTCGTCAACATTGTGTTGAACGGTACGTTCTATTGCAGCCAAGCGGTCGGAAAGTATTGGATTGCCGAGGGCATTCCGGGCAGCATCATTAACATGGTGGCCACGTATGCGTGGGATGCCGGACCGGGAGTTATTCACTCGGCGAGCGCCAAAGCGGGGGTGCTTGCCATGACGCGCACGCTTGCGGTGGAATGGGGACGCCGCTATGGCATCCGAGTCAACGCCATCGCACCTGGCTTAATCGAGCGTACCGGCGGCGCAGATAAGCTCATTTCTTCCGAAGAAGCCGGACAACGCATGCTTGACAGCGTTCCGCTCGGACGATTGGGCACACCGGAAGAGATTGCGGGGCTTGCTGCTTTTTTGCTCTCGACGGATGCAGCGTATATGAACGGCGCGTGCTTGACGTTGGATGGAGGGCAATCGCTGCACCAAACGTTTATATAACTGGCTGATACCGGTTATTACAAACGTGCTTACGGATACAAATGGCCATCTTCAGGGGCGCTATATTCCCGGCATTTAATCCCGCACCAGGTCAATATGATTTCAATGCCAGACCTGATCAGGTGTGGGTCATGCAGCAGGCCAAGGCCAGAGGAGTTCATAAGCTGAATACAACCAGGATTAATCAATATATTCAAAGATACGAACACCTATCAGCTGACGAAGAGATATTATGCATTCGGAAATTTCAGCAGACAGCCTCAACATGGAGCAGGGGACCTGCTATTCCTTCGAACAGTGGAAAGTTTCGGGCTGTAATAGCGCCCAAGAGCGTAGTAACCTATGTCGGACAAAATGGTTGATATAGCAACCTGGAAAATCGAATATACTTTCATGCTGCTGAAGCAGGGCGATTATGCGACGACGTCCTGCTTTTTTTCGTACGAAAGAGAAAGAAATTGAATGGCCCAAATGTTTTTGAAATAAAGCGAGGAAACCTTTGGAATAATAATATATTTTAGTGTAGTTACAAGCTGGCAAAGGATTGAATTTCGTCAGCTTGTTTTTTATGTCAAATATCTTGCTTCTTCGCAGAAAAATGTGTATGCTACGATAAGAGCCTATATTTAGTGTCTGTTCAAGAGGGTACATACTAAATATGGATTATTTAACTGAATATCATAGAGTAAATAAGGTGTCGAGTTCGACTTAATAGGGAATCCGGTGCAATTCCGGAGCTGTCCCCGCAACTGTAAGTGTGGACGAGATGGGCATTGCCACTGTATTATGGATCTCTGAGAGTCACTGATATGGGAAGGGCCCACAGTAGGATGACACACAAGTCAGGAGACCTGCCTATTTACTTGGTTTCGCATCTTCGGGGGATGAGAAGTGGAAACGACACGCTGCAGAGTGCTTGGTGAAGCAACAAGCGCTGTATTTTTTTTTTGTCGTTTTAAGCTCATCTACCAGATTAGGTGGGCTTTTTCTATGGAAAAAATCACAGAATCATGTTTGCAATGCTTCTAGCAATGGAGGGTCACTGATGCGTATCGTGTTTGACTCAAAGACCGGAAACGTGAAGCGCTTCGTCAATAAGCTTGATCTGGAATGCATTCAAGTCGCAGATGGGCTGACTGTCGAAGAACCATTCGTCTTAATTACATATTCGACTGGATTCGGACAAGCGCCTCAATCGACTTTGAAATTTTTGGAGAATAATGGCGACATGCTGCAAGGGGTGGTCTCCAGTGGTAATATGAATTGGGGCGAACTTTATGGAAGGGCAGCGGACCGTATTTCCGAAATGTACTCAGTTCCCGTATTAATGAAATTCGAACTGAGCGGTACCAATAAAGATGTGGAGCGTTTTAAACAGGAGGTAAACGAAATTGTCGATGCAACTATCAAATTGGATTCAGCTTAACAATGAAATTATGGTGTTAAAAGATGGAAAGTATCAGTTTGAAAAAGACCGTGAGGCGGCTAGAAGTTATTTTGTCGATTATGTGAATCAAAACACGGTCTTCTTTCACGATTTGAGAGAAAAAATCGATTATCTCATTGAGCATGACTACTACGAACAGGAGCTGTTCGATAAATATAGTTTTGCTGAAGTCAAGAAGTTGTACGAGATGGTGTATCAGAAGAAGTTCAGATTTCCTTCGTTTATGAGCGCTTTTAAGTTCTACAACAACTACGCTATGAAGACGAATGACGGAACGAAGTTTTTGGAGCGGTACGAAGATCGCATTGCGGTCGTCTCCCTCTTCTTGGGCAATGGTGACATGAAGAAGGCGATGGAATACGCGGAGCTCTTCATTTCGCAGGAATACCAGCCAGCAACGCCGACCTTCCTGAATGCAGGGAAGAAGCGGCGCGGTGAATTGGTAAGCTGCTTCTTGCTGGAGATCGACGATTCGATGAACTCGATCGGATTCGCCATTAATTCTGCCTTGCAATTAAGTAAAATTGGCGGCGGCGTAAGCTTGAGCTTGAGCAAAATCCGCGCAGCTGACGAACAGATCAAAGGTTTGGACGGCAAAGCGAGCGGTGTGCTGCCGGTAATGAAATTGTTTGAAGATTGCTTCTCCTATGCGAATCAATTGGGTCAGCGCGATGGCAGCGGGGTCGTTTACTTAAACATTTTCCATGCCGACATTCATGAGTTTTTGGATACGAAAAAGATTAACAGCGATGAGAAAATTCGTATCAAAACGCTGTCGCTTGGCGTCGTAGCCCCTAATAAATTTTTCGAATTGGTAGAGAAAGATAAAGATATGTATCTCTTCTACCCACATACGGTATATAAAGAGTACGGCATGCATATGGACGATATGGATATCACAGCCATGTATGATGAGCTCGTCAACAACCCGAATGTCCGCAAAAAACGAGTTGTTGCCCGAGACCTTATCATTAAAATTGCACAAATCCAGATGGAATCCGGTTACCCATACCTGATGTTTGTCGATAACGCCAATGAATATCATGCGCTGAAAGAAATTGGGCGTGTTAAATTTTCCAACCTGTGCAGTGAGATCGCGCAGTTAAGTGAAGTATCCTCGATCAATGATTACGGTGAAGAGGATGTAATCAATCGCGATATTTCTTGTAACCTGGGCTCACTTAACATCGTTAACGTGATGCAGAACAAACGGATGAAAGAGACGGTTCATCGTTCGATGGATGCGCTAACCGAAGTGAGCGACCGCAGCGACATTTCGATTGTCCCTTCTGTAGCGAAGGCGAACCGCGAACTTCATTCCGTTGGGCTCGGGGCAATGAACCTGCACGGCTTTCTCGCATTGAACAAAATTGCATATGAATCCAAGGAAGCTATCGATTTTGTGCGCACCTTCTTCATGATGCTCAACTTCTACTCGCTGGAGCGCTCGATGCTGATTGCGAAGGAGCGGGGCGAGACGTTCAAAGATTTCGAAAAGAGTGAATATGCGAACGGAGCTTATTTCGAGCGCTACATGAATACCGATTATTCGCCGCGGACGGAAAAGGTGGCTGCCTTGTTCGAAGGCATGGACATCCCGACTCATGAAGATTGGGTGCGGCTGAAGGAGCAAGTGGCTCAATACGGCGTCTACCATGCCTACCGCTTGGCGATTGCGCCGACCGGCTCGATATCTTACCTTCAATCGTCAACCGCTTCGATCGCGCCAATTACGCAAAAGATCGAGGAACGTGAGTACGGGGATTCCAAAACGATATATCCGATGCCGTTCTTGAATGAGGACAACTTCTTCTACTACAAAGAAGCTTATGATATGGATATGTTCAACCTGATCGATCTGGTTGCTGAAGTGCAAGTTCATATCGATCAAGCGATTTCGACTATCTTATACGTCAAAGATGATTTGACGACGAGAGATTTGGCGATGTATTACATTTATGCCCAGAAGAAAGGGCTAAAGACACTCTATTATACACGTACGAGAAAAAGAACGATCGACGAATGCGTAAGCTGCGTCGTATAAGCACGGAAAAGATGCATAGATGTGCATCATATCTGATGATCAACGTTGATTGTGCCAGTGGTGTCGTTAGAAGGAGGATATATTGATGAATAAGTTTGAAGCGGTGAATTGGAATGCTCCGGAAGCAGACTATACCGAGCTCCTGTGGACCCAGAACACCTCCCAGTTCTGGTTAGATACCGAGATTCCGATTTCGAAAGACTTGAAATCTTGGACTAAGCTAAGTCATAACGAAAAGTTGACTTTTATGAGAGTATTAGGCGGATTGACGCTGCTGGATACGGAACAAGGCAACGTCGGCATGCCTATGATTGCGCAGCATGTGGCAGACAAACAGAAGAAGGCAATCCTTATTTTCCAAGCGGCCATGGAAGAGATCCACGCCAAAAGCTACAGCACGATCTTTACGACGGTAGCTAGCTCGGAGATGATTAACGATACGTTCGAATGGGTGAAAGAAGATAAACATTTACAATATAAAACATCCAGAATCGACTCGTATTACAAAAATATACAAGACGGTGGAAATCTGAGCCTCTATCAAGCAATGGTAGCTTCTGTATTTCTGGAAAGCTTCTTGTTCTATTCGGGATTCTTCTATCCGTTATATTTGGCAGGCCAAGGAAAAATGGTCGCGAGCGGAGAGATTATTAAACTCATTGTTCGAGATGAGAGCGTACATGGCGTCTTCGTCGGATTGCTTGCGCAGGAAGCATTCCAGCAATTGAACGGTGCAGAGCAAGAAGCAGCTTCTCGCTTTGTGCAGGACTTATTGAATGACCTCTACAAGAATGAACTCGAGTATACGGAGAAGCTCTACGATCCGATCGGATTGACTCATGAGGTCAAGAAGTACATCCGTTACAATGCGAACAAAGCTTTGATGAACCTTGGACTCGAGCCTGTATTCGAAGAGGAAGAGGTCAATCCCGTCGTTCTGAACGGAATCAGAACCCAGACGACGACGCACGATTTCTTCTCCACGAAAGGGCAAGGATATCAGAAGGGCAAGGTCGAGCCTTTGCATGATGAAGATTTTGAGCTCTTGAATCGCCGTGTGTTAGAGTCGAATAAGCTTGGAATCTAGTAATATAGCAAGTACAAAAATCCTCCCTCATGTGGAGGATTTTTTTGTTGCGGCGCACCTATACAAGCGGGGATGGATCCAGTACAATGTCCATGTAAGTAAATCCCATTTGATAGAGGCTTCACTTATGGAATTGTATGACGATTGTTTTGTATAATAGGTAGTAGATTTGTGTAGATTAACCAATAGGGAGGATACATGCTATATGAAATTCAGTGAGTATCAATATGAAAGACCCGATATTAAAATTATTGAACAGCGTTTTAAAGAGTTATTGAGTGCCTTCAATGCGGCGGACAGCTTAGAAGAGCAGGATCGCGCCATGGCCGCTATCAATAAGCTGCGCAGCGAAATCGATACCCAAGGCCAAATTGTCGGCATTCGCCATTCCGTAGACACGACGGATGCGTTCTATAAGGCGGAGCAGGATTATGTGGACGAGGTCGGTCCGATCATCCAAGAATACATAACAGACTATTACCGCGCATTGGTCAACTCGAAGTTCAGAACGGAGTTGGAAGGCAAGTGGGGCAGTCAATTGTTTGCTTTGGCGGAGCTGTCCTTGAAGACGTTCCATCCTGACGTTATCGAAGATTTACAGCTGGAGAACAAACTTGCGACGGAATATTCCCAGCTTATCGCTTCCGCGAAAATTCAATTCGAAGGTGAAGAGCGGACATTATCGCAGTTGACGCCATTCGAGCTGTCTACCGATCGGGAGTTGAGACAGCGGGCTGCCGAAGCTAGATATCAGTTCATGACAGAGCATGAAGCGTCATTCGATCGCATTTACGACGATCTAGTAAAGGTCCGCACGAAGATCGCGAAGAAGCTTGGCTATAACAATTTCGTGGAGCTTGCTTATGACCGGATGAACCGTACCGACTATAACGCTGCAATGGTCGCCAACTTCCGCGATCAGGTGTTGGAGCAGATCGTTCCCGTCGCCACGAAGCTGAAGGATCGCCAGCGCAACCGGATCGGTGTCGACGAACTGCGTTATTTCGATGAAGGCTTCAGCTTCAAGACAGGAAATGCGACACCAAAAGGAGACCCGGATTGGATTCTCCAAAATGGCGCGAAAATGTATGCTGAGTTATCTCCGGAAATGAACGAGTTCTTTACCTTCATGGTGGATAACGAGCTGATGGATTTGGTCAGCAAGAAAGGCAAGCAGAGCGGGGGCTACTGCACGTATTTGAGCGAACACGGAGCGCCGTTCATTTTCTCGAACTTCAACGGCACCTCCGGCGACATTGACGTATTGACTCATGAAGCGGGTCATGCGTTCCAAGTGTACGAGAGCAGACACTTTGAAGTGCCGGAGTATAACTGGCCTACTTATGAAGCGGCGGAGATTCACTCCATGAGCATGGAATTTTTCACTTGGCCGTGGATGGATTTGTTCTTCAAGGAAGACACGGATAAATACCGGTTTGCTCATTTGGCATCTGCTCTGACCTTTATTCCTTACGGTGTCAGCGTGGATGAATTCCAGCACTTCGTATATGAGAACCCGGAAGCGACTCCGGCGGAACGCAAGACCGCTTGGCGCAATATCGAGAAGAAGTATTTGCCGCACCGGAATTACGAAGGCAACGACTATTTAGAGCGTGGCAGCTTCTGGCAGAAGCAGGGCCACATTTTCCAATCGCCATTCTATTATATCGATTACACGTTAGCCCAACTGTGCGCATTCCAGTTCTGGAAGCGGATGAACGAGGATTGGAAGCCAGCGTGGACCGACTACCTGAAATTGTGCCAGGCTGGAGGCAGCCAATCCTTTACCGGCTTAGTGAAGCTGGCTGGCTTGACTTCTCCGTTCGAGAACGGCTGCGTGGCGTCCGTCATCGGCGACATCGAGGCGTGGTTGAACGGGGTAGACGACACGGTATTGTAAGATTGAAAATAGCAATCCCAGCAAGGTCGCCTGCGTGAGAACGTATGCGACCTTTTTTCTGCATAACTGCTGCATAAGCCGCCCCCCTCGACACACCGCACCTAATTTTTCTGAACAATCACGTTCGAGATCATTCTATGCATTCCAGTGTCTAGCTTCACTCTCCCCATGGCGCCTTGCTCAGAAGATCAGAGGGCTGCTGTACACAATACAGCATCTAGCCCCAATCTCCCTCTAACTCAGGTACAAACCAATATCGGAAAATGACTTTATTTCGCAGCCTATATTTATGGTGCTTCACGTTCACCATTTTTCTTATATAGGTATAAGAAAACGCATGATATTAAAATCTGCGCGTCGTCGGAACGCTATAAGAAGATGGAATGGGTAATTATGGGATGCGTATGATATAATATATCCAATTTGCATAAAGGCGGTGTTCAGCCATGCTGGTAGTGAAAAACTTCGTACTGGTCGTGCTTAATTTAATCGGAGAGTTGTGGGTCAGTCCATTTCGGAAAAATGCTTTCTATGATCAATATACCCGGAATATGAGCAAGATTGGATATATCGTATTTGTCACATTGTCTTCTGCTGTGGTCATTGCAGCCGTACTATGGCTATACAACAGGATATATGGAATTCAATCTTAACGCGACACAAGATTTAGCCGAATTTTTAACACTAGCGCATCCCCGAGTGGATGTGCTTTCTTTTCGATTCGATAGAAGGAACTTTTCTCATGAATGGAGAATTGGTATGATTGCGAGGCCGAAGCCCTGCCTCACCAAAATTACTAGATGCAAAGGTATGATAATGATGAATCTGAATAGCGACGTTATGGATGCAATCGTGACATGCTTGAAATCGTGTTTGACAGCGGAAGATTTTTTGTGGGACAAGCTCCTGTTTCATAGTGAAATTACGACAAACAGCCTGAGCACTGCCGTGCGCATCCAACGAAAAGATGGGAGTCTCTTGGGCAATTGGCAGTTGCCTGAAGAGCAGGAAGAGCTGTTATATGAACATTTGGAGGCGCTGCAGGAAGATATCCGCAATCAAACTTGGGATGAATTCGTCATCCTGCTGACTTCGGCCAACGAAGTGCAAGTTGATTACTATTACAAAGAGAAGACGTTCCTGTACAGTTCCGAGAAAACCGATTATTTCGAGTATAAATATCTCGGAATACCGCTGGATCCGACAATACAGGCGTTGATTGACAATCCTAATGCGAAAGACGTCACACGCACAAAAGTGTACCACAGAGAGAACTCAGAAGCCTATCTAAGGCTGTATGCTGAGTTGTCAGAGCTGTCATTCGTGCAATTATGGAGTCTGTACATGCAGCCGATAAAAGATCACCGCGCAGTGCTATACAACAATCTTCGAGCAGGGTGCCGCTCCTCACGGCTGGAACAATTGGAAGCCATCATAGGTTTCGAGCTTCCGCAAGACTTCAAAGCGTTGTATGCCATGAATGACGGGGAAAACGACAAGGAAGATTCAGGCATATTTTATGGTTTGAATTTCATGCCGTTGCAAGAGGTGGAGCGGGAATGGAGAATCTGGACCGACCTGTTGGACAGTATGGATGAAGGGGAGATTCTGCAGTGCAGCCGTAATTGTATTTCTTATCCCGAGCAGGCGATCAAGGACATCTATGCAGACAAGCGGTGGATCCCGTTCATTAACGATTTCGGCGGCAACTTTATCGGCATGGACCTTGATCCGGATACACATGGAACGGAGGGTCAAATAATTAACTTCGGCAGAGATGAAGACGAGAAGATCGTTATCGCTGACAGCTTGAAGGATTTTATCATTTTGCTCATTTATCTGCAGCGAACCGAGAAAATCAATAAAGAGTCGTATGCGCTTGGTGTCGAATATGGACATTTTACAGATTGGCTGAAGAGCAAGTACCTTGTCCCGATTGATAAAAATCGTCATTACATCTAGCAGGCAGTTTCGAGCGGATTGCTGACCGGGAGCAAGCTATCTATCGAGCCATTCAGCTTGCGAATCCGCAGGATATCGTTTTGATTACCGGTAAAGGCTGTGAAACGTATCAAATTGGGCGCGAGGGCACGATCCATTTCGATGATCGCGAAATAGTGGGGAAGGCGTTGGCTTTCGCTCTGAGACAAGAGCGTCATACGGGGGCATCAAGATGAGCCGCCCGTATGACAGCCCCGGTAAAGCCAGACTGTATGATTATAATGATGATTGCGTAATCGTCATCCCGGCTTCAGGAACGAATTCAATCCGATATTCCCGTTCCTTGTCTGCAATGGTTACAGCCGAGAACCCGGGTTGCCCCTGCTCTTGCTGGATCAGTCGAATCCCGCCTCTGTCAAGCTGCCACTCATATGCGGCTTCACCGATCGGAACAGGCGCCGATAAATGATACACCTGCCGGTACTGCTGCGCCGAAGCAGACAGATTAGCGGCGCTTACTTCGATTCCGCTCAACCGGAACGGACTGTCCCATGCCCTAGATTGTTCATATTCGATCAGCCAAGGCATATCATATCCGAGAAACGCCGTACCGAACTGGATGTGCAATCCATCCGATAAAGGCGCCTGCTGCATAAATGGCCCGATATACGGGACGCCCCGTTCCTTCGCGTCATCGATAAAGCTGGCCAGTCCGCCGCTCACTTCCAGCGCTACACCGAATATTCCTTCCTGCCTCTCCGCAAATTCGGCAAAGCCTGTGCCAAGTTCGGTATTTCGCAGCTTGTCCGAATCCTCCTCCGCAATGACCTCCAGGAATCCTTTTCCTAAGTATGCGACTTGCCCTCTCGCACCAGGAATAGCTTCGACAGGAGCGGAGAACCGGACTCCGGTCTCTTTCGTCAATTTGTGTACGGACTGCGAACGTAACATGATCCAGCATCAACATTTGTTTGCTCCCTCTCTTTCCAATCGGTTCGTACTGCCGCATCTCTTCCCAATGTGCGATGATATGGTTGATATCCCTTTCCGCCGTCTCCAGCAGCTGTTTCTGGCGGCGTATTTCAAGCAGCTTGCTTTCATAGAAGGCTATGGCATCCTCTGCACATGACGGATTCCCGTTTCCGGGAAAACCGGCACAATTATGAAATAGATGGGCTAATTCTTCCGTATGGACACCCAATTGCAAATAAAATTGAATTTTTCTCACTCGTTCGACGTCTTCCACTTCATATTCCCTATAGCCACTCTCCGTACGCGTGGGAGAGAGCAGCTCTTTTTCTTCGTAATAACGCAAGGAGCGAATACTGACTCCAGTTAGACGTGATAGGTCGCTGATGCGCATCTGTTATAACCCCTTTCACGGGCCCGGTAATGTCATGTTAAAGTATAACATCATGTGAGAGTCAAGCACGAGTTGGACGATTCCTCATGGTCAGACAGAAATAGAGTTAAAGCGTTTACATAATTAGTAGTTTATGCCTATAGTCAAAATAGGGCTTGTTCCCTTACATTAGTGGAGTAGTCATCTATTCCCATTTTAAGGAGGCATGAATGATGTTGAGTCGCAGTTATCCGTATTCTGGAAAGTTTTTGCGGCGTATGAGCGCGCTCTTGTTAGGAACCTCGCTGCTTGTTGCGCCGCTCGGAGCGGCGGTCGGAGCTGAAGAGGCACCTCTGGCGCAAAGAAGCGAGGTAAGCGCGGACCAATTAGGCGCCGCCGCTTCGGCAGCTGAGACATGGTCTGCAGAGAAGGCCTACACGGCCGGTACGATTGTGACTTACAATGGCAAGCAATACCGCGCGAAATGGTGGACACAGAACGACGTTCCGGATAAGCCGGGAGCTGATCCGTGGGAAACGCCGTGGGAGCTTATCGGCGATGATCCAGGCAATCCCGGCGGAGGAGAAACGGATACAGAAGCGCCAACGGCTCCATCTGGCCTCCAAGCATTGTCCAAAAGTTCAAACGCTATAACATTGAGTTGGGAAGCCGCGACAGATAATATTGGCATCGCAAAGTATGACGTATATCGGAACGGAACCTTCCTCGTTTCGGTCACGGCTCTGTCTTATACGGACAGCGGATTGCAAGCGGATACATCATACACATACACCGTAAAGGCATACGATGCAGCCGGCAACGGCACGGCTAGCGCGGAGCTGATAGTACGAACCGATGTTGCCGGAACCGATCTGGGGGTCGGCCAGAGTCGAATTCTGACGGACGCGCAAATTGCATCGTTATGGCAAGGCATCGATCCGCAGTATGCTCCGGACAAAGCGGCACAAGCCGTGCAAGCCGCGTTGTCGAAAGCGCAATTCGAAGAGCTGTTCCCATTGCGTATCGGATCGCCGGAGTGGCATCAGGTTGCGAACGGTAAAGACTACTACCGTGCGGATCAAACCGATTATTACTCCTATGACAATTTAATAGCAGCTGTGCGCGATGTAGCAAATATCAAGTATAAAATTGAAACGCGGGAAGGTTCGGCGTGGCTGCAGCGGATTAGCCGTCTGGACAAAGCGCAGAAGAAGGAAACGCTCCTGCTGGAAACGGCAGGCTTCAACGACGACTGGGCGGCCGCGAAGCCGATTCAGACCCGGATTGTCGACTTTGGCTCGTTCCTGAAGGAAGGAGCAGACAAGGACAAAAAGCGCGAGCTTGCGGCTTTCTTGGCCAATATTGCTCATGAAACGGGCGGAGGCTGGGCGACCGCTCCGGGAGGAGAGCTGCGATGGGCCCTCTATTGGAATGAAGAAGTCAGCTATATCGGGGGCAATGGCGGCATTGGGTATGTAGACGGGGCGAACAAGGACTTTCCTCCGGTGTCCGGCAAATCATATCACGGACGCGGGCCGATTCAATTAAGCTGGAATTATAATTATGGATTATTCAGTTCGATTATTTACGGGGATAAGCAAGTGCTGCTCAACGATCCGGAACGTATCACGGCAGATGGGAAGCTCGGCTTCATGACGGCGATCTTATTCTGGATGACGCCGCAGGCGCCGAAGCCATCCTGTCACGATGTGATGGTAGGCAACTGGGTGCCTTCGGCTGAGGAGATCGCCAAAGGCTTGAACCCGCCGGGCTTCGGGGTGACGATTATGGTCATCAACGGAGGACAGGAAGGCAACCTCGGCGAGAGCGACGTTCGCATCGCTCGCAGAGCGGGCCACTATCGTGACATAACGGCGAAGGAGGGCGTGGACATAACGGGCGAGAAGCTCGACACGCTTGGCATGCGGCCGTTCTAGCAGGTGAAATGCCTCTTCGACCGGAATCATTTCCGGTTGGAGAGGCTTTTTTAAGTGAGATGATACTCATATCATGGTAAAGTAAGAACATATTCAAACTTTGAACAGGAGGTCATCCACTATGATTAAAAGACGAATTACAGCAGAGGATTTGTATCGATTTACTTGGATCAGCGATCCAGCTGTCCGTCCTGCCGGCGGCACCATTGCATATGTTTCTAAGACTGTAAAAGAAGACAAAAGCGGGTACCGCTCACGCATCTTGCTGACGGATTGGAATGGTAGCGCAACACGGGAGTTTACGCGCGGCGAACAGGATGCGGCGCCTGCTTGGTCACCGGACGGCTCCAAGCTGGCTTTCCTCCGCAAGGACGGACAAAAGAACCAAGTATGGTTCATTGATGCGGAGGGTGGAGAAGCGTACGCCGTCACGAAGGCTGAAGAGGGAGTCAGCGCCTTTGCTTGGTCGCCAGACGGACAATCCCTTCTGTATACGTCAAAAGCGGATCCGGACAAGCAGGCGAAAGGCGATGATGCAACAGCCGAACAGGATGACTTGCCGAAGCCAGGAAAACAAGCGATCGTCGTGGATCGGACGAAGTCCAAAGCCGACGGTTCAGGCTTGTGGGATAGTAAGAGAGTGCATCTGTTCGTGCACGATATTGAAAGCACGCAAGACACAGCGATAACGTCCGGTGATTTTGACGTTATCGATTTTACCTGGTCGCCGAATGGCGATGAGATCGTTTTTGCAGCCAAAATTCCGACAGATGCCTCAGTTGATGCAGACTTGGTATTAACGAACGATCTGTTCATCGCAGGACGCAGCGGGGGAGAGTTCCGCAGGCTGACGAAGACCGCGATGTCCGTCAGCAAGCCGGTGTTCTCACCGGACGGCAGCAGCATCGCCTTTTTCGGCGACGAACGCTCGCATGGAAATGCAACGACGACACAAATTTATACCGCTGCGTATCCTGACGGCGAAATCAAGTGCTTAACTGGCAGGTTGGACCTGCACATGGGGAATGCAGCCGTCACAGATATGAAGATGGGGGCGTCCTCTGGACCGGTCTTCAGCCGGGACGGGCAATCCATCTATGCGCTCGTGACGACGGAAGGCAATGTCCATGTCGGTCGCTTCGGCGTGGACGGCAGCCATGAGATGCTGACGTCGGGTCCGCGGGAAATCATCCAGATCGCGTATGCCGGAAGCGGCAACGAACTCGTTCTGGTTGCAGCGGATACGCAGCGGCCGGGAGAACTGTACCGCTTGCATGCAGAGAGCAAGCAGGAAGTGCAATTAACGCGGAGCAATGCGGCACTCCTGGAGGAACTGGAGCTGAGCAAGCCCGAATCGTTCTGGTTCGAAGCGTCAGATGGCGGGAAGGTGCAAGGCTGGATTTTGCCTCCCGTCGGCTTGGAGACAGGGAAGAAGGCGGCCACCATCCTCGAAATACATGGCGGTCCGCACGCCATGTATGTGAACTCCTTCATGCACGAGTTCCAACTGCTTGCCGCTCAAGGCTATGCAGTCATCTACTGCAATCCGCGCGGCGGACATGGCTATGGCCAAGAGTTCGTCAATACGTGCCGTGGTGATTACGGCGGACGCGATTATTTGGACGTAATAGAATTGGTTGATTATGCCGTATCCCATTACAGCTATGTGGACGAGCAGCGCCTTGGCGTGACGGGCGGCAGCTACGGCGGATTCATGACCAACTGGATCGTGGGTCATACGAACCGGTTCAAGGCAGCCGTAACGCAGCGTTCCATCTGCAACTGGCTCTCATTCTACGGCGTAAGTGACATCGGGTATTTCTTCACTGAAGATCAGATCGGCGGCCAGCCGTGGGAAGAGCCGGAGAAGCTGTGGAAGCATTCCCCGCTTGCTTATGTGAAGCAAGTGGAGACGCCGCTGCTAATCTTGCACGGGGAAGAGGACTTGCGCTGCCCAATCGAGCAAGCGGAGCAGCTGTACGTCGCCTTAAAGCGTCTTGGCAAAAAGACGCAGCTCGTGCGGTTCCCGGGCGCGAATCATGATTTGTCACGCAGCGGTCATCCAGAACTGCGGGTGGAACGGTTAAACCGAATTGCCGGATGGATGAATGGAGTGTTCCAAGCGTAGCGGCCTCATTCTAATTAAAAGTTAACAACGAAACAAATGGAGGTGGAGGATATCTGCATCCGCTAGAGCGAGCTGGCGCTCGCTATTGAATCCGGTCATCAGCTCACACTTGGACTTTGGATTCAATAGCGCCTGAAGCGGATATCCCTGCCACTACAAGTGGAATACGGAGGGATTCGCAATCGTTCTATGAGCGGTGCGGATTCCGCAGCATGGGGCAAGGATACCGGAGAAGCGTCAAGCTGTAGCTGAATGCACATCACGAGATACGGAGAAATGAGGTGAGCGCCATTGCGCAATGCAACAAAACGTTCCCGCCTGCGTAACGGCATATTCAATCAGAACAGCCAGTGTTGCAAATGTTAGGCAAAGAGGAAATCGAGCATCGACTAGAACAGCTCTTGACCGTTAGCGACGACGAAGAGCAGCTTGCGAAGCAAGCAGCTGGTTTGGAGGCGGAAATCGACCATAAATTGAACCAGCTAGCAGACAATGTTTCCCATCCGGAGGTAACGGATCTGATTTATTGGTCGGACGAGAACTACTCCGCAGAACAGATCGTGGACATGGCATTAGCCTACAGGCCGATTATTGCACCCCCGGCCCCTGATCGGGTCTGAAACAAGAAGAGGGCAAGGCATCGTGATTACTATGATTGAAGCGGAACTGGCATCGGCGCTCAAGCGATTCTCGCTGTCGAGAGGCTGCATCCGGAAGCGACGCCTCGGACGGTCGATACCGGTTATTTAAATACACGCAACCATCGCTTCTATGTGAAATTGGGTTACGTCAAAACCGGAACGAGCGAGGTCGGGACAGACGGATACCACAATTTCTTATATGAAAAAAGAAAGTGAGGATCCGCTTGAACTACATCGACATCGTCAATGATGCTATCGAATACATAGAAACCAATCTGTTTCAAGGAGTTCAGCTGGAAGAGCTATCAGACCGCTATTATATGTCGCATACGCATTTTTACCGGATATTTCGCGCAGTTGCGAGCCGGACGCTGAAGGAATATATCGATATGCGGAGATTGTCTGTAGCGGCTGAGAAAATCAAGCGTTCCAGCTGTAAGATGGTCGATATCGCGTTCGAGTGCGGCTTTCAATCGCACGAGTCATTTTCGCGCGCATTCAAGCGGGCGTTCGGTTTGTCTCCGACGGAATACCGTCATGGAATGAGGGAGATCCGCTTGCTGCCGCGACAAGAGATAGTAGAACGCGATTTCAAAAATGTAAACCGTGATCTCATCGTCAGCTATGATCAGGTAGAACTAGACGATCGTACAGTCGTCGGGCGCAATATCTCCTTCGATCCCGAGCATCCGCATGAAATTGCCAGAGCAACGTCATTCATACAGGCATTCGTTGAGCGGGAAGTTACCCCGTTCGGAGTGCCCCGTTTATATAGCATCACAACGTGCAGCAAGACAAGTCCGACTCAAATTGATTATACATGCGCAATTGATCCGGCTGCTCGCTCTCTACTAAGCGGTTATGGATTGGTCAGCATGAATATCCCCGCTTCGAAGTACGCCGTTTTTCGCTATCGCGGCAGCATGGGTCATATTTTCCACACTGTCCATCATGATTTGTATAAGTGTATCGCCATTTCCGGGCTCTGCTTCCATTCGGTAGGCATTGATTTCTTCGAGCGATATGAGCAGGATTACGCGAGTACAGGCGCATTTTCCATTTATGTTCCCATAACATAGCTTTACACTTCATCTGAATGACGCCTGCCCAAATTACTGTAAAAAGCGTCAAGCCTCGTTCACATCAGTGTCTTATAGTTGAAACGTAAGATACTGATCTGAGGTGAGAGCATGAAATCAACTAATACTTCCGAACCCATTCCGGCGTGGCTGCCTGCCAATGCCCAGGATTGGTTCAACTACAGCGCACGTTATACGGCATCCAATCATCTCTTGCATGCCGTTTTGGAGTTGGCAGGTCATCTTGATCATGAACGGTTGACGCAGGCTGTCAAGTTGTCTGCAGATGCCGAGCCCATCTTGGGTTGCCGATTCATCGAAGATCCGCATCATCCTTACTGGCAGCGAATAGAGAACATAGAGGAATCCAAGTGGTGTGTATTGCTGGAAACCGATCGGGTGGAGGAGTCCGTTCAGCAATTTGTCGGCGTGCCATTCGATGCGGACAGTGACCCGCAGGTAAGTGCAGGAGTCATCCGTTCTAAGGAAAAGGACACCCTCTGCATCAAATTAAATCATGCCGCATGTGACGGCGCTGGCGTAAAGCAGTATTTGCGGCTGCTGGCAGCGATATATACGAAGCTAGGCATGGATTCTGGATACGTTCCAAGTCGGAATGTGCGTGGAAAGCGGGATCAGAGCGCTTTGTTCATGGAATTGGGCATCGTTGATTGGAGTACGCTTCTGAATACAGGAGTTGCTGAGCTGCAGCCTGGATGGGCGTTTCCCTTTAGGCGGCTTGATCTACCTGCGGGCGAGAGCACCCATCTCATTTCGCAAATAAAGGGGGAGCAAGTCGAGGCACTACGCATAGCGGCGAAGAGGAAAGGATGCACCTTGAATGATTTGATTCTGACCGCTTATTTCCGGGCGCTATGGATTCTCGTTCGTTCAGATCAAGGGGAAGCGACAGCCATTCAGGTTACTGTTGATTTGCGGCGTCATTTGACCTCGTTGCACGATCAAGCAATATGCAATCTATCGGGAGCAGTGAACGTGCTTATACAGGACAAGATGGGAGAGCCGTTCGAGCAGACCCTGGTCCGTATAGTGGTGATAATGCAGGAGCATAAGAAAAGCATGCTTGGAATTCAGAGCGCAGCTGCGTTTGAACTGCTCGCAAGCATGGGATATGAAGAAGCTCTGCATTGGCTGCACGAAGCGAGATCCCGTGCTGTATCGTGGGGGAAAGCATTCCCCATGTTATCCAACTTCGGAATCATCGGGGACCCCGGGTTCATGTTCGGGGATTCGGCAGTGAGGGCGGCATATATGATCAGCCCGGCTCTGTTCGCACCCGGCTTCATGTTGGGAGCGAGCACGTATAGCAGCATGTTGACACTGTGTGTTAACTTTTATGCATCGAACACCTCTGCGGATGATATACAGCTTCTGTTATCGCGTATGACGGATGAATTGAACGGCTACGCTGCGGGAGGGACACGGTAATGTGCACAACGATTTTTTTGAATGAGCACGGTCAGCGCATTGTGGGCAAAAATCTAGACATCTTCCTTGATTCAGGCTGCCTGTTTACAAATCACCGCAATATGGTCAAGGCGGCCTTGATCCGTCCGCCTGAGCAGCCCGCCGCTTGGGTGTCCGTCTATGGCAGCATTACGCACTGTCAATCGGGCAAGGAATTACCATATGGCGGCATTAATGAAGCGGGACTTGTCGTCGAGCAGATGACGCTCCCGGACACCCGTTATCCAGACGTGGATGTACGACCGGCAGTCAACGAGCTGCAGTGGATTCAATATATGCTCGATACATGCGCTACGGTCGCGGATGTCGTGGAGACGGCGCAGCATATCCGCATTTCTCAAACGATGTCCGCCGTTCACTATATGGCATGTGATCGGAGCGGGGATGCCGCCGTGATTGAATACATCGGAGGTAAAATGAAGCTATACACGGGAGCATCACTTCCGATGCCGCTTCTGACCAACAGCAGCTATGAGACAGCGTTATCGCACAACGGATGTGCAGCGAACGATGCTCCGGATATACACGGTGACAACCATGATTATGAGCGTAATTCGCTGCAGCGATTTCAACGCGGGGCAGTGGTTCTCGGACGACCTTTAGTGCCGGAAGAAAGCATTGGACAAGGCTTTGCTGCGCTCGAGGCAGTGAAACGGGAAGACACGGTGTGGTCCTGTGTGTATGATTTGGATTCGCTGCAGGTGCATTTTCGCACGAACCGCTATCCAGACATACGATCATTCCAGCTGCAAGACTTCGACTTCGAAGCCGGCGCGCAGCCACTGGCCTTGGACGTATGCGCACATGCCACAGGGGGGATAGCTGAATTCGTGCCATACCGCAGGGAGCTGAATCGCGAGCTTATTGAACCCCTGTTCCGTCATCCGATGATCATGAGTATGTTCCCGTACACGCTAACGGACGATGACATCGAATTAATGTCCTCTTACCCGGAAATGATGGAACCTGCTCAGCCTTGACGTGTTGAACCGCAATTTTATTCTCTCCAAAGATGAATTTTCCAGTTGCAACCATAAAGGGGAAGGGTATAACTCTATTGAAACTTTTTATGGTAGTCTATAGTAAAGGACCAATCAACTTTGACGATGCAATGACAGATATTTGGGGGAATAACTTATGTTGAAATATGGCATGTATATAAACGGTCAATGGGCAGATGCGGATAAGACAATAGAGGTCATCAATCCAGCGACGAGGGAAGTTGTCGGAACGGTCCCGTTCGGAGGCGGCGAGCAGGCGAAGCTGGCGGCTGACGCGGCCTATGAAGCTTTTCGGACCTGGTCCAAGACGACAGCAGAAGAACGGAGCAAGTTATTGAAAAAGTGGCACCAGCTCATTGAAGCGCATACGGACGAATTGGCGCGCATCATGACGATGGAGCAAGGAAAGCCGCTGCAGGAAGCGATTGGAGAGATTCGGTACGCCAATCAATATATCGAGTGGTATGCGGAGGAAGCGAAACGCATATATGGCGAGACGATTCCCGCCTCATCTCCGCATAAGCGGATGGTCGTACTGAAGCAGCCAGTCGGCGTTGTCGCGGCGATTACGCCGTGGAACTTCCCTGCGGCGATGATTACCCGTAAAGCAGCGCCTGCCCTTGCGGCCGGATGCACCGTTGTCATCAAGCCATCGGAGGAGACGCCGTTCACGGCACTCAAGCTCGCCGAATTGGCTGATGAAGCCGGCATTCCGCGCGGCGTCTTGAATGTGGTGACGGGGGACCCGGCAGCCATTGCGGCCGAGTGGCAGCGAGATGTGCGCGTTCGCAAGCTGTCGTTCACCGGCTCTACGCATGTAGGCAAGCAATTGATGCGGGGCGCGGCGGATACGGTGAAGAAGATTTCACTTGAGCTGGGCGGTCATGCTCCGTTTATCGTTACGGAGCACGCGGATCTCGATATGGCGGTGGAGGGAGCAATTGCATCCAAATTCCGTAATGCGGGCCAAACGTGCGTATGCACGAACCGGATTTATGTTGCCGCTCCTGTTGCCGATGAATTTACCCGCAAGCTTGCCGATAGAGCGGCTCGCTTACTAGTCGGGGACGGCATGCTGGGAACGACGGATATCGGCCCGCTCATCAATGGCCGCGCGGTGGACAAAGTAATCGCTCATATCGAGGATGCGGTTGCCAAAGGTGGACGTATTGTCACAGGCGGTCAGCCGAATGCCAACGATCGCGGTTTCTTCATCGAGCCAACGGTCATAGCGGATGCAACGGATGAAATGCTGTGCATGCAGGAGGAGACATTCGGTCCGCTTGCTCCGGTAGCGGTGTTCCAATCGGTGGAGGAAGCAGTACAGCGTGCGAACGAATCGCCGTACGGTCTCGCGGCATATGTATACACCGAGAACATTCGGGAGGCGGTAACGATTGCGGAAAGCTTGGAATACGGCATCATCGGCGTGAATGATGGAGCTCCGTCGGCCGCCCAGGCTCCGTTCGGAGGCTTGAAGGAGAGTGGTCTGGGCAGGGAAGGCAGCCACTTCGGGATCGATGAATATTTAGAAATTAAATATATTTCTTTAGGGATATGACATCTGGTTCATGACTATAGTCTGTATAAAAAGGGAGCGATTGCCTTTTCAAGCGATCGCTCCCTCTTTCGCATTACAGAGGGTTATGGAAGCGCCCGTCCTCTTGAACTGACATAGAGGCGGAACCATTCTTCGCGGGACAGCGTCACATTGACTGCGTCCCCGCAAGCCCGAATACGGGCTGGGTTAACTGTTCCGATGACAGGCTGAATACCGGCAGGGTGCTTCATCAACCAGGCAAGGATGATGGCTTCCGGTGTCGTGCTTTTCTCTTCGGCCATGTGCTGCACCAGCTTCGCTGTCGCTTGAATGGATTCAGGCTGATCGTCAATGGAACGGCCAGAGAATATTCCTTGCGCAAGCGGTCCCCATGCTTGGAGCTGAATGTTCTTCAAGCGGCAGAACTCCATGGTTCCTTCCGGGAAAATATCGGCAGTGGCCGCAGCCTGATTCACGTGCACGCCAGTATCAAGCCAGCCAATCTTGGCAAGGCTCATCTCTAGTTGATTGATAATGAACGGTTCGTCGCAGGATGCCTGCAGAAGGCGAATCTGGCCGGAGCTCATGTTAGACACCCCGAAAGCGCGGACCTTGCCGGATGCTTTCAATTGGTGAATGGCGCTTGCGACTTCGTCTGGATCCATCAGCGGGTCTGGCCGGTGGAGAAGCAGGAAGTCGATGTAATCTACGCCCAAGCGTGACAGGATGCCCTCTGCGCTAGTAATAATATGTTGTTCGGAGAAGTCATATCGTCCAGGCACGTCCCCTTCGGCGAAGCGAATGCCGCACTTGGATTGGATGAAGATGCGTTCTCGCAATTCAGGCTGTTCCTTGAGTACTTGCCCAAATACCTGCTCCGCTTTGCCCCACGTATAAATGTTGGCATGGTCAAACATATTAATGCCGCTATCAAGAGCAGCCTCCACGGCTTCGCGGGCTTGCTTTACATGATCGGCGGCAAACGGTTCGCTATTCCAGCCCCCGCCCAGCCCCATGCAGCCGAGTACGAGGCGGGTGACCGGATAGCCGCTGCGTTGTAATGGTATTGTAGTCACATGCAGTCACTCCATCGTCTATAGTCTATGAGACAAGTTGCAAGGATAGTTTACTACAGTTAGCGGCCCGTTGCTATCTTGAATCGGTACTATGCCGATTGGCGCGAGTCAAGCGCTCTTCCTCCGGGCGCGTAAATTGATATGCGTATTCATAAATCGATTCCAATTGTTTCGCCATATATTCGGGAGAATGGGGGGTATCTTGCTCCAGCCAGTTTACCAATACTCCCAGATGGGCGAACAGAACGTAGTGGGTCACAATCTCTTTGTTAATGCCGTTCATGGCGCGAGGCGTCAGCTTCAACTCTTCAAAGGCTTGGCTGAATTGCTTGAATAACATGTCCATGAAGCGGTTCTGAAAATACGTTCTGGCGTTGTCCCCGAACATGGTTTTGTAAAAATCGCTATGATACTGAAAATGGGAAAACAACCTGATAACTTGCTGTTCCGGGTAGGTACGGGCAATGTTCCCCCGTTCATTTTCGGTTGGCCCAACCGTTTTGGCGAGCTCTTCCAGCATGTCATCTACGCTTCGTTCGAATAAATCGTATTTGTCTTGATAGTGCAAATAGAATGTCCCCCGGTTAATGTCCGCTCGTTCGGCAATGTCCTGCACCGTAATTGCCCCGAACTCTTTTTCGTTCATCAATTCGATAAGCGCGCGTTTTATTTTCCTTTTCGTTCTTTTGACCCGCCGATCCGCCGTATTGGACATTGAGCATCACCTTCTCATTTACGAATAATTTACATTTAATCAACAATTCGGCTCGCTTTGTACGGTAATGAACAGAAGACAGCAAACTGCGTATTGAACAAATAACAGCTCTTGGTAAAATTATAAACATCCAATTGGATGATTATCAACAATACATTCATTAACTAGTATTTGTGGATATTTTAACCTATTGCTAAGGAGTTGAAGCCGTTGTTGCCTTATGTCATGTATTTGGAGAAAGTGAATCGGTCCCATTTGCAAATCGTAGGGGGAAAAGGTTCCAATCTGGGTGAACTGCTGCAAGCAGGATTTTCCGTTCCGCCTGGATTCTGCTTAGCTACTTCCGCCTATGACGCGGTAGTGGGGCAATCGGCTCGGATGGAATCCTTCTATGAAGAGCTCGACCGCTTGAGCGTTCAGGATATGGAGGAGATACGGCGCGTAAGCCGACGGATGCAGCAGCACATCATCGGTCTGGCTATTCCGAGTGACTTGATCGAAGACATTTTAGGCGCATGGAGAGAATTGGGCGACCATAACGTGTATGCCGTTCGTTCCAGTGCGACGGCAGAGGATTTGCCGACAGCCTCCTTTGCCGGGCAGCAGGATACTTTCTTGAATGTAAAAGGGGAACGGCAGCTCCTCGATGCCATTCGACAATGCTGGTCATCTCTATTCTCCGAACGAGCCCTTGCATACCGGATGAAGAACGGATTTGATCATCGTTCTGTCCGGCTTGCCGTCATCATCCAGCACTTAATCGTGCCTGACGTGTCAGGGGTGATGTTCACGGCCGATCCGATTACAGGGAACCGCAGCATGATCTCCATTGATGCGAGCTTCGGGCTGGGTGAAGCGCTCGTATCGGGTCTGGTCAATCCCGACTTGTATCAAGTCAGACAAGGCGTCATCGTCAAGAGACAGGTATCGTGCAAGAATGTGGCTGTGTTACCGCTAGCCGAGGGAGGCACGGTTATCGAACGGCTTCCCGAACAGAAGCAGAATAAGCAGGCGCTGTCCGACGAAGAGATTGTGGAGCTGGCCCGACTGGGAGAGCAGATTCAAGCTCATTACGGATCGGAGCAAGATATTGAATGGTGCCTGTCCGGCGGACAATTCTTCATCGTTCAGGCCAGGCCGATTACTTCAATCTTTCCGATACCTAACACGCCGAACGACGGGTTGCATGTTTATTTCTCATTCGGCCACCTGCAGATGATGACGGACGTGATGTCACCTGCTGGTATTTCGATCTGGAAGATACCGACTGAACGTGCTTCAGTCGGGGACGAACGCGTGGAATCGTTGGTAGAAGCGGGAGGGAGACTGTTCGTCGATATTACGAATTCACTGCAATACAACTTGGCCCGCAAGGTGATGCTGCGGATAATCGATAAGATGGATGCCTTGATAGGCAGTGCGGCGAGACAAATCCTAGACCGCTTCCCAATTAAGGAAGGGTCTGTCCCAGATGCGGATCCAATGGCGGAGATCATTCCCCCGCTTGCGACGCAAGTGCTGAAGGACATGTTGGAGGGGGATGGCCAGGCGGCTTACGCGGAGGTTGAGGAAAATGCGGAGCGCCGCGTGGAGATGTGCCGGCAGCGTATGAACGAATGCGGCGGAGCCGAAAAAATTACGTTTATTCAGCAAAATTGCCAGTCTTTATTTGAGAGTTTGATGCGCGATGACTTTCACTATATGATGGCGTCCGTGGTCGCGCAGCATCTGCTCGAACTGCTTGCGAAATGGTGGACATTCGATGATGGCGAACTCATCACGCTGAACAAATCACTGCCATTCAATGTCACGGGCGAGATGGGGATGGAACTGGGGGACTTGGCGGATAGGGCCCGTGCCTACCCGGAGCTGGCGGCGTATTTGAGGAACGCGGCTGAGGATGGATTTATGGAGGGGCTGGATACGGTTTCCGGAGGCTCGGAATTCAAATCGGCTTTCGAGAAGTGGCTCGAACGATACGGCGCTCGTTGCCCGGGCGAGATCGACATCGTCAGAACGCGTTGGTCGGAACGGCCTTATATGCTTATCTCATCGATCGTGGGTCATCTGGACAGCGTCAAGCACGGAGAACACCGTGAGCGATTCCGGCAAGGGGAACTGGAAGCCGATGCGGCAGCCAGACGCATTCTTTCACAAGTCCGCAGCATGGAAGATGGAGCGTTCAAGGAGCGGATCGTGTCCAGGCTGATTACCGTCTACCGCAGCTTCATGGGCTTGCGGGAGCATCACAAATTCGTGCTGGTTCGTCATTTTGAGCTCTATAGACGAGCGGTGATAGAGTTAGGCGATGATTTGGCGGCACGGGGCGTTCTGTTCGAACGGAACGATATTTTTTTCTTAACCTTGCCTGAAATGAAAGATGTCATAACCGGCACATTCGAACAAGACGTTCAGTTGCTGATCGCTGCCCGCAAGGATAGCTTTAAGCACTATCAGCGGTTGCAGCCGCCGCGAGTTATAACGAGCGAAGGGGAGATTATCGAGGGTAGACTGGACGGCGGCAATGCTCCGGAAGGCTCCTTAATTGGAATTCCGGTCTCTCCCGGCATCGTCGAGGGCAGAGCTAGAGTCGTGATCGATCCGAGCACGGCTGCGCTTAAGGAAGGCGAGATTCTGGTAGCGCCGTTTACTGATCCAGGCTGGACACCGCTGTTCCAGCAAGCGAAGGGGATCGTCACAGAGATCGGTGGCATGATGACGCATGGCGCGGTCATCGCCCGCGAGTACGGCATGCCTGCCGTCGTCGGGATCGAGCATGCGACGACGCTCATCCGAGACGGCGCGTTGATTCGATTGGACGGCACCAAAGGACATGTGCTTGTGCTGAAAGAAGCGCATAGTATGGCCTAATCACCTCATTAATATACGCAGGAACCGCGATTTGCCTGAAAAAGGCATGGCGCGGTTCTTTTTTTATCAGCTGAAATGTGCCAATATAGTCGTGAGGGGATGAGTGAATGTTCAACGATTTCAAGCTCATGGATGGGCGCCCTGCTTACGTTCAGGTTAAGGACTATATAAAGGAATTGATATATAAAGGAATTTTGCGCTCCGATCAGAAGCTCCCTTCGACCCGCGAGTTCGCCGCGCTGTGGAAGCTGAGCCGCAATACGGTGATTACGGCGTATCGGGAGCTGGAGGACGAAGGACTCGTCCATTCCGTCGCCGGCAAAGGCAGCTATGTATCGCAAGAGGTCGTGCCTGCTGCAGACAGCGCGCGGTTGGAATGGAAGGAAATGATCGGAGACTGCGCCCGTACGGCCGAGGAGCTGGATCTCATGAAGCACGGTGTCCGTTGGGAGAAGGGGATGATTTCCTTCACGAGCATTGCTCCAGATGAGAAGCTGTTCGACCTGCACAATGTGAAGCGAGCATTTCTGGATCGGATGTCGCTTGAGGGCGAGATTTTATTGAACTATGGTTATGCGAAAGGCTATAAGCCGTTAATCGATTATTTGTTGCGATATATGGAGACGAAGGGCGTGGATTTGGCCGGAAAAGATCTTCTTGTGACGAACGGGTTTACAGAAGGATTCGACCTAGTCTTGTCCGCCATGCGTAAGACCCATCGGCGAGTTCTCTGTGAGAATCCCACCCATAATACCGCCATCAAGCTGTTCAAGATGCACGAAATGGATATCGAGGGTATTAGCATGGAAGATGACGGCATCCGGTTAGGGGAACTGGAACAAGCTTTGGCGAAGCATGCATTCGACCTGGCTTATCTTATTCCGTCTTACCACAACCCGACAGGCATTGTCATGTCCCCTGAGAAGCGGATGGAAGCGCTGCGTCTATTCGGGGAATATCGCATCCCGATCATTGAAGACGGCTTCAATGAGGAGCTGCGTTATTCTGGTTCGCACGTCGCGCCGCTCATTGCTTGCGGCGGCAGCGGCAACAACGTCGTCTATATCGGCAGCTATTCGAAGGTGCTGTTCCCGGGTATACGCGTAGGCTGGGTGCTGGCGGATCGGGAACTCATCGATTATTTGGAAAGCATGAAGCGGGCGCGGAGCATTCATACATCTACACTGGATCAAGCGGTGCTGTATCAGTACCTGCACAACGGGAATTTCGAGAAGTACATCAAGCGAGCCAGAAATGCATACAAGCGCAAGTACGAACTGGCCGTTCAATGGTGCAAGGAGCACATTCCATATACAAGGTTGAGCGGCGACGGAGGATTGCATCTATTTATTGAATTGAATGATTCCTTGTCGGCGCGCGATGTGCTCGATGCGTGTGTGCGTCGGGGCGTGGTTTTCACGCCAGGGGATATTTTTCATACTGATGGTTTTGGTTCCAATACGTTCAGACTCGGCTTCTCGCGTGTATCTGAGGAAGAGTTAGAGAAAGGCATTGCAACGATAGGCGAGACGGTATGGCAGCTTATGCGGGAGGGTTTTTGATGAAAGCAATGAAAGTCGGCGTTATCATGGGAGGAATCTCATCTGAACGGCAAGTGTCGCTTATGACAGGGAAGGAAATCATGGCTCATCTGGGTGAGAAATACGAAGCTGTACCGATAGAACTGAACTCGAAAGAAGAGCTGGTCGAAAAAGTCAAGGCGGTCGATATCGCCGTGCTGGCGCTGCACGGCAAATACGGCGAGGATGGAACGGTCCAAGGGACGCTGGAGACGCTCGGCATTCCTTATACTGGCGGGGGTGTCTTAGCCAGCAGCTTGTGCATGGATAAGGAGTTATCGAAGAAAATCATCCGCTTCGAGGGTATCGCGACGCCGGACTGGATGCTGATTACGTCGCTTGATGAGCTGGACACCGCGGAAGTCGGCAACCGGCTCGGCTACCCGGTCGTCGTGAAGCCGAATACGGGTGGATCCAGCATCGGCGTTCAGATTGTCGAACGTGCGGACAGTCTGCGTCAAGCGGTGGCGGATGCGCTGCAGTGGGATCGGGAAGTGCTGCTGGAGCAATATATTGGCGGCGACGAAATTACGTGTGCCGTACTGAACGGAACGATACTGCCGATCGTGACTATCCGGGCCAATGCGCATTTCTTCGATTATTCGTCCAAGTATGATGACGGAGGGGCGGCAGAGGAAGTCGTCGAACTGCCTAAGTCTTACGATAACCAGGTTCGTGAAGCAGCCCTCCGAATTTATAAAGCGATGAAATGCAGCGTATATGCCCGTATCGATATGATGATCAAAGACGGGATTCCCTACGTATTGGAAGTGAACACGCTGCCGGGATTGACGAAGAACAGCTTGCTGCCGAAGAGCGCCCAAGCGGCAGGCATTTCTTACAGCCAACTGCTGGATGAAATCATTGCGCACTCGTTGCGGGAAAGAGCACAAGAAGAAGCAGGTCTCCTCGGGCGATAACGCCTGGAGATCTGCTTCTTGTGTTAAGCCGATCTTATTTTAGATTCATGACGCGATATAGAACGAGTGCCGCTTGCGCCCGCGTGGACGTGCCCGCTGGCTCGAACTTGTTGCCGGTGGTTCCTTTAATAAAGCCTTTGCTTACGGCGAAGACAACAGCCGCTTTGGCGTCCTTCGAGATGACCGCTTCATCTTTGAAGCCGAGTGACGCGTCGAACTTTGACGGATCCGCCCCCAGCGTTTGCGCGAGCATAACGACCATTTGCTGGCGGGTCAGCGGATCGCGGGCGCCTGGTTCTTTAATCCGGTCTTCCCATGTCTTGCCGGTGTCCGTCAAACGATCGAGCAAGGTAGCGAATTCCGCCTGCGTTACCATATCGTTCGGCTTGAACGTACCCGTGCCGTCTTTGCCGCGCAACAGCTCGTGCGCCGCGATGACTTCGATCTCGTCCTTGGCCCAATGGGCAACGATATCAAGGAACGATCTCGCGTGCTCTGCAATCGTATACGTGCCGAATTGCGTTACTTTGAAGGTAACGGCCTTCTCATCTTTTGCTTTCGTCCCGGCCTGCTCATATTGCCAAGCGTCTTGCGCATCTTGGGCGTATGCGGCGGCCTTGCGAATATCCTGCAATGCTGCAGTGTCGAGCTTCAAAGTAATCTCCAATGCGGTATCTTTCATGTCCTTAGGCCCATGAATGGTCAGCTTTGGAGCTGTAAAGGTTGTCTTGCCCTGATCCTTGCTGAATCCTTTTTCCTTATGGTCAGCCAAGGATAGCACTAGTTCGAATCCATTGTTTCCGATAAGTCCGGCAATCGCCTTGTTCGGAATGGAGACGTCAAAATCAGCGGCGGACAGCAGCAAGTCCTTGCCGGAGTCGGACAGCGCCTGCGCAGCCGACTTCTCGAGCGTGAGGCTTACTTCACCGAATTTCTTCATTTGCACGTCGCTGAGATCGAGTCGCGCTTGCTTGGCGTCCTTGTCCTGAAGCTGCGCTTTCAATGCTGCGGCATCGATCTTGAGAACCGCGTACACCGTATCGCCCTTCTTCGTTTCGGTCAACGTTCCGGCCTTCAGTTTGCTGCCCGCTGCTGGAACTGCGGCCGCGAAGGCAGAGCTTCCCGAAGAAGATGTTGAAGGCGCGGTACCCGGCTTCGGATTCGGAACGGTCGGTTTGATTACCTTAATGGTCGCAGAGAGGAGCTCTTCAATCGGAATGGTCTCTTCGTTAACATTGAGCAGCTTCGCATCCGTCAGATTAAAGGTATACGTTCCTTCCTGGTTGCTAGAGAAGGTGATGCTTGCAATAGCACCGGCTCCTTCATAGGCGCCGCCAGTCAGACTGACGGTGTAATCTAATTTCTTCATGCCATTATCCAAGTCGCTTGTTTCTTGCTTGATGATTAGCGGCACATCAGGATGGTGCTTTTGCTGATAAGTAGCCAACACAACGCTTGGCTCTATTTTTTCCAGAGTCAGATTGCGGTCATAGGTCAGGCTGAACGAAGCCGAGTAGACAGCTTCCGGAACGGAGAAGTTGACCTTGACATCAAACGGTTCTCCTGTCAGCACTTCTGATTTGGCGCTTCCGACGTACACCTTGTCCTTGTTGTCAAACACGACGTGGTGTGCAGGGGCAAGCACCCCGTTAGAGGCTGCGTCATAAACAAAAATAGCCCAGTTGTTCATGCCCGGATTCAAAGGCACGGAAATCATAAACGTCCCGTCATTATTAACGGTGCCGTTGTTCTGCTTCCCACTGCTTAGATGAATTGCCGCTACAAAAATATTGTTGCCTACAGGCTCATTAGGGAGTAAATCAATTAGCAAATCCTTCGTCACTTTTCCCGATATAATGCCCTGCCCTGGATTTACCTCATCGATTCGAACAGGATCCTCATCCATTACGGACTCAGGCGCTTGCCGATCGATGATGAACCATGATTTCTGTTTTTCCAGCTTGTTCTCTCCAATGACAGGAACAAGGTCATATTTTCCATCTGGCAGCGTGACGGATTGCCCGTCTTTTTTTACGGTTCCATTCCAATTCTGAATGCCATATATATCTGGATCGTGTATGTTACCGTAATCCTTGCTGACATAAACGTCTCCCATGTAATGGCCATATACACTGTCGGTGACAGAAATCGTGAAATCTTCGATTGACCTCGTCACGGCAAAGGTCATTTTAGTCCTCTGTTTGGGGGATTCTCCATTCGGAGAGAAGAACACTGGATCAGTCGTAATGTTTGTAATCGTATCGATTTCATATTTATCCCCGACATACAGGCTGACTGGAAGCCGAAGCACATGTCCTTGCGCCTCCGTTAAGATGATGGAGCCTTCATAGCTTCCATCGGGAACGTTTGCCGGCACCATCGCGTTAACGTCAAACGTGTTTTCTCCGTTCGGAGGCACTGTGACAGTGTCGGTGTCAGCACTTAATTTAAGTCCTTTATCGGTACCATTCCATTGGATCGAGATGCTGTAACTTTGATCTTCGTTAGCGATATCCTTAACTTTAATGCTCTTTGAATATTGATTGCCTGCTCCGACCAAACCGAAAGATACGCTTCCCGTTTCGTATTCGGACTCTTGCTTATTTTTTGTGGCTGTCGTTGTTGCCTTGGCCATTGCAATCGATTTTGCAGAGATGACGTTGTTCAAGTCGACCCGGCCTGCGCCCTGCTCCATTATCAAATAGGGAGCTTTATCGCGATCATACATTGGCACGGCATTATTCATCATCAGCGACTTGAGTTCGTTCGTTCTAATTCGGTGGTGATATTTCTCGAGCAGCAAAGCGGCGGCGCCTGCGATATGAGGAGCGGCCATGCTGGTGCCTTGCGAATCTTTGTAAGCATTTTCATAGTTGCCGTCCCAAGCGGGAACGGAAGAGCGGATGGCGACCCCCGGAGCGGAGATGTCTGGCTTTATTGTATAATCGGGGTAAACAGGGCCGCGGGAGCTAAAGTCAGCCAACAGATCCTGCTCTTCAATCGTAGAGAAAGTGACAGTAGTTACTCCGCGTTCAATATTGCCCTTGAGCATTAAGCCGGCAGCTTTAGAGAGTGAGTAGGTAGGGATATACTCGCCGAGGTCTCCGAGTGTCGCCTTGAGTTCCCCATCTACATTGTTGAAAATAATGAGTGCGGCTGCGCCGGCCTGCGCCGCGTTGACCGCTTTGTCTCCGAAAGACAGGCCAACCTCTTCGTCTCCGACAAGAATGGTACCGCCGCGCGAAACAAGCACTAGCTTGCCGGCAACGTCTTTGCCCTTATAGTCCTCGGCATCTCCGTAATTGGCATATACCATCTCGAACGATTTGCCTTGTTCGGTTATTTCTTTGGCGTTCTCGGCCAAATGTGCATAGACCCTTTGCAACCCGGGAGCATCGAACACAGGGGTAATCGTTGGAGGCGTGGAAGCGCCGACGGATATCGGAAGATGCGCTCCTCCGGGACTGCCGACGGTGCCGGACTTCGGACCTGCGTTCCCATTCGCCAAGACGACGGTTACGCCGGCGGCCACCGCATTGTTGACCGCAACCGAATCGGCCGTGTAAGCATTGTTGAAGTCTACGCCGAGCGACAGATTGATGACATCCAGATTTTCCTTTACTGCTGTATCTATCGCTGCCGTAATGTTATCAGTCGAGCCTCTGCCGTACGGCCCGAGCACGCGGTACACGTACAAGTCAGCGCCGGGAGCTACACCCTTGACCCAGCCGGTTGGACTGTTCGGGTCATCCGGATTGCCGCGTCCGGCGATCGTACCGGATACGTGCGTGCCATGCGTCGTGTGATATGGGGTTCCGTCCTTCAAAGGCAGCTTCGTCGAATCCGGCAAGGTTTCCATCGGAGTGGAGTCGTTGTCGACGAAATCCCAGCCTTCTATATACGCACCTTTCAAGCTCGGATGATTCATATCGATGCCTGTATCCAGCACGCCGATTTTAATGCCTCGGCCTGTAACGCCGATATCCCAGAGCTTGTTCGCGCCAATATGCGGAGCGCTGTCATCCATGAGCGGTCCGAACGGCAGTTCATCATTGATTGGAGGCGCACTGTATACCAAGTTCGGATAGATGGCTTTGACACCGGGGATTTCTGCCAACCGCTCTACTTCATTTGCGGGAATGCGCACCGAATATCCATTGAATGCCGTCGTGTATTCGTGGTTGAATTCAACATTCAGGCTGCTCTCGGCTTTCATTTTGAATGCGGCATGTTCCGAGCGGATTTTTTTCTCGTGATTGCCAGAGAACGGCACAATGCTGTTTTTTGTATTTGCCTCATGCAAGGCAATGGGATCCGTTTCCAATTCAACGATTACCGTCACGGGTTCATCGCTGTCGGATTGCGCGACAAAAATGTCGGCCTTGGAATGAAGCAAGGAAGGTGTGGAGAGAGAATTGATCCGGAGCTGTGGCGAAAGCGTGGACTTTACCTTCGGCGTCACTTGCTCCAGAGGCGGAGTCTCCTGTGCGTAGGTCATTGACGGGGCCGGGAACAGCATCCCGGCAACCATGGCGATGCTAATGAGTCCGGCTAATTTTTTACGTATCGTGTGGGTTCTCAAGCTGTAGCCTCCCTTCGGATATTTAGGCTGTGCTCTATCAACGGTCTATAATATGTAAACCCTGCACCCTCCTTTGCAAAATACTAGATTCCATATGTTACCATGGATTCATAGTCATCATTTTAATACACTGTCTGACCTTATCCATGAGGATTTTGTCCTAATGTTGAATGAGTAGATTTATGGTGAAAAGTGATGAATTACATAAAAATTTGTCTAATATTATCGTTAGCCTTGAACTTTTCTCGTGACTTACGATTTATTGCAATCAAATTCTTTTATGAAATTAGATATTGCGCTATAACGAGATTCTGTATAAAACATATAATTTTAACTTGAATCTTCCGAATCAAGATTGCAGCGCTCATCCGCCAATCTTCTTTTCATGAAGAGATAGTGCAGACTGGAAAATGTACAGTCAAATGGCTCATTTCAACTGGATAATCACATTCCGCTGGAAAACTTCCAATCAAATCTCGCTTTTATCTCACACTCCAGCTGTTTATATGGATTCTGCTGTACCATTTCCAATGAAATGGCCCGTTTGAGGTCTCTGACCACCCAATCATTGGATGAAATCCAATGGATGACGAGCGGACCCCCTCAAAATGAATATCCACCCGGAGATGTGATAGGTCGAGATCGCGCAACTCCAAAAGGAGACAAGACAAGTCTTGTCACGATGAAATCATTCAAGGCGAATCACTAGGAGGCTTGGCCGACTCCTCCTTTGTCTCACCACCTTCTCATTTGATTGACATTGACGCAGCGGAAGACTATATATTTTAATTGATTACATATGTAGTGAACCAACAACAGACATCGAAGGGGACCGGAAGCATGATACGCAAATTAACGCCAGCAGAGATGAAGGCACTATTAGATTCAATAAACAGGGAACAGCATTTTCTATACTATTCATACCTAACATCCCGCAAGCAGAATGCGGTGCACTACGGGCAGTTTACCGGCTGGGGCGAGTTGCTCGGAGTATTGGCTTATTTAAGAGGACTACCGTTTCATGCCTTTTCTGTATATCCCGTACAAGCGTCATTTCACATCCGTCCGTTGTTATCGTTCATGAAGCAACAGCTGCAGTTGCCTGACGATGCCGTCGGGAGCTTCATTATTAATGAGGAGGAAATGGCGCTCCTCGCTTCACAGCTCGAATTCCTCAAGCCGCCCAAAGAACTGCTTCTAATGAAGCATGTCCATCAGGAGGCGTTGCCGCAGGAGGACGAGCGCGTCGTGCATTTGGGACCGTCCCATTTTGACCAGATTGAGTCGAAAATGGCCGAACTGCAGACGATGGCCTTTACGAGAGAAGAACTGAGGCATCCGTTCTATGGCGTGTTGGAACACCGGGGTCTGATCGCAGTAGGAGGCTATCATATTTACAATGATGATTATGTTGAGCTAGGGAATATTGGAACGGACGTCTCATGGAGAAGGCAAGGCTTCGGCAAAAGGGTATGTGCGGAGCTGACACGTAAGGGGAGAGAGGTTGCGCCGCATGTTTATTTGAATGTAATGGAGGATAATGAAGGCGCGGTTCGTCTATATGAATCGCTCGGTTACGAACCCGTTTGCCAACAGTACATTGCTGAATTCACTGTTGGCAGCTGAGCTCTTTCTCGGGCCACTACGCGTAATAACCATTTCAGTTACCGGGCGTCATACGAGATACATAATAACAATCCTTGTTATACATACTATAACTTGACACTCAATTAGACATCTTTACATGAATGGAGCGATCTGAAAATGGACAATTCTCACGATAAAGCTACAAAAGCGGAAGTGCAGTCGACCAAACTCAATAAAATGCCGGTTGTTAACAATGAAGACACCGAATTTGCCTCTGACATGGCAGATACTCAACATCAGGAAGCCAATCGCTCAACAGAGGCGGAAGAAAAATAGTACATCTTATGGAAGATAAGAAAGCTTGGCTAATGCCAGGCTTTTTCTAATTCCTTTGGGTGGATAGGCATTCATAGATCCATTCCTTTTAGATGAAATTATAGTTGAAGCAATAATGTAACAAAGCCTTCATTTTGTACAATTCAGCTTCCCACTCGGGGTGTTGTCGGATCACATAGTGGGTCCGGAACGGCCCCGGACTGGGCTAGTTTAATTAAGTAATAGCACTCTTCCCGTGCCATATGATCAGGGATGAGTGGACTGATGATATCGAGTGTTTCCGAGTTCAACCCCATCTCCTCCAGCTCCAACAGAAATTTCGTGAATAATTTGATTTCCAGGTTCACATCCGAATGGAACCGCCGCAGCGCCGGAAATAATTTTAACTGCGTGCGCATGTATCCGACCATTTCCACCGCCTTCAAATAAAAGTCATTAAAGTGCCTTTCGAACTCTGTGCTCTTCTCGATCAGCCGTTTCTCGACGGCATCCAAATTCGACGCAATGGCAGCTGCATGCCCCGCTGCATCTGAGAGCCATACCAAATCGTAATGAAGCGAATCGAATTGGGGAACAGCATGGCCGGACAGGAGAGCGTTTAAAATAAGCACATATTCATCGAGCTCATTCACCATGTGATTGAAAAAAGTCGGTGGCAGATGAACCGCGACTTGATTCAGCAGCAGCTTTCGCTGCAAGTCCAGCTTGAAGGAACGCAGTTGCAAAGTAAGGGGATAAGCTTGCTTCGCAATATTGTCGAGACTTGCTTCTGCGGCCTGTTTTTTTGACTGTTCCAGCAGTGTATCGAAGCTTCGAATGAAATATTGGGCCGTCTGGATATCCTTCGTTTCTCGGGGTGATAGCGCATTGAAGATGAACCGCGCATGGTCACCCAAGATTTGAAGCCAGAACCGATGCTCGAACAAGGCAGATGAAATGCGATTGTCACTCATGATTCGCTTCCCCCCTCGTCATATCCATGGTCTTGAAAAAACATGAAATAATAACGTTGCATAACACAACGTATTCGGTAATATAAGAATATATGCGGGGGACAACTGTCCTTGCTGGATTGAATTTGCGACGTAAGACCACTTGAAAACTGTATACAAGACTGATAGTGTGATAAATTAGAGTGTGTAGTGATTTAGCGTATGTGCATGTTGGAATGGAGGAACGGATAATGGAAGAGAATATAGAACGCCAATTTGAGGAACAGAAGAAGTTGTTTAAACAACTGGACGTTGAGTTGGATGCGTTGACGATTCATCAGAAGGATTTTGCAACTAAATTCCGTGGATATGATCCTGATGAAGTGGATACGTTTTTGGACACAGTAATTAAGGATTACGGGCAATTTTTTGTCATTATAAATGATTTATTGAACCAATATGAAAAAGTGCAGCATCAAGCACGTGCCAATTATGAAGCGCTCCAGCATAAAAAGGTGGAGGAGGTTGAATTCAACCCTCCCGCAGAGAAGCTGCCGGAAATTGACAAGAAATTTATCGAAGACGTTGTGAAACAGCTAGAGCATAACATAGATGAGCTGAAATATCGGATTCAGGTCGGATTCGATAGCGAGCGAGATTAACCTAACCGCATATATTATACGGTCCAATTGGATGGGCAGGCTAAGAGGAAAATGGCAGGTCACGGATTCATTACATTCCGTTATACTTAAAACAATGATTTGCTCATCATAATGAAATGTTAGGTGAATCGTATGAATGCATCCGTATTGATCCTCGTTGCTTGCGCGGTCATTCTCGTTGCTGTCATCGCCACAATCGTTGTCGGCAATTCGAAAGAGAACCGGGAAGGCAACCCTACGTACGACCAGAAGACGAAAAATATATTCGTCCGGCTGTCCGTCTACTACACAATAGCCGGCCTCATATGTCTAGCGCTGTTCTTGGCGCTCGTCTTCAATTAATATCGCAATGAGAACCGCCGTTACGAAATAGTAACGGCGGTTCTTTGTCGTAATTTTATGGATGCTCTGTCAAAGATCGTAGGGCCGAAGCAAATCTAGCAATGCCACGTTCGATATCCTCGGCATAGGGCCTAGCAAAATTCATGCGGACATAGCCTGACGCGGAACCAAAGACACAACCGGGAACGAACGCGACTCCTCGCTTCATTGCTTCATCTCGCAGTTTGGCCTCGTTGACAGGGCTGTTCAGCTTCATCCAGAGATGAAATCCGCCCTGTGGCAGATGAAAGTCGACTGCTCCGGGCAGTTCCCGGCGAAGCGCACGCACCATTAAATCCCGCTTCAGCTGCAGCACGTCCCGAACTTTGTCTACATGCTTCCAGAAATAATCCGAATCGATGAAGTGAGCTGCGATCTTCTGCGGTACAATGCTATGTCCATAATCCATCTGCTGTCTCGCATCAGATAGCCGATCTACGATGGACTGCGGTGCAACCAGCCAGCCGATGCGCAGTCCGGAAGCGGCCACCTTGGACATCGTGCCGATATAGATGACAATTCCGCTCCCATCCATTGATTTCAGCGATGCCGGAGGAAGGGTTCCGAAGCCGTTCAGTCCAAAAGCATCGTCCTCCACAATCGGAATGCCGAACCGCTCCGCGAGTGATAGCAAAGTGACGCGTCTTGAATGTTCGAGCACCGTTCCGGTCGGATTGTGATGATTGGGATTTACAAAAATCATCTTCAATCGATGCTTGCGGTCCAAATCTACAATCGCCTCAGGAATGACACCGTGCTCATCTACGGGCAGACCGAACACCTTCAGACCGGCAGAACGGAATATAGGCAGCGAATAGCAATAAGAAGGATCTTCAATGGCAATCGAGTCACCGGGACTTAAGAGACATTGCGTGATTAAGTATAACGATTGTTGGGAACCGGAAGTGATAAGAACGGAAGACGGGGTTGCCTGAATGCCCCGAGACCGACTCAAGTGTGAGGCGACAATCTCACGCAGCGGTCCGTAGCCGTATGGATCGCAGTAACCCAAATAATCATCGAACGAATGGTCGCGCAGGATCGCCCGAATCTCTTCCTGCGGCAGCATATCTGCACCCATTTCTCCACTGGCAACGTCGATAATCGCGTCAGAGCGCCGCAGTTCATCGCGTATTCGACGAATGAACGGCGGACTCGGCGGCAGCATTCCTCCATCGATATACTCCCTCCAGTTCGGTGTGCGCTTGGCATCGATGTTCCACGAGTTCGAGCGGACACGCGTTCCGCTGCCTCGGACTCGCTCGATGAGACCGGCTGCCCGCAACTCATCATATGCTTGCACAACTGTACTGCGGTTCACATCCAATTGCTCGGCCAGCTTCCTTTCCGAAGGCAACATGCTGTCTGGAGGCAGCTCACCGTATGTGATTCGTTGTTCAATCCACTCCATGATTTGGCGATAGAGCGGTACATCACTATGACGGTTCAAATTCCACATCATAACACGCCCCGCTTCAGGTTAGATTTGACAGTTGCTATGTACGCATCACATTATAGCAAGTAGACTTGGCAGAATATTGCTGCAAATCCGTCATTTCTGTGACAACGATCACACTGAAAACAACCAAAAGCAACTGCATTTTGGTCTTTCGACGAAGAAGCTTGCAAATTCATGAGAGATCGATTAAGGTAATGACAGTGTCTAGTACTTATTAGTCAACGAAAGAACTTCATAGTTCTAAGGATGGTGTATGACAACGTGGAAGAAATATTATCCGAGAAGAAGAAACATATATTATTGTCGGCCATGAAGCTGTTTGCAACGAAAGGGTACGTCCAGACTACGATGCAGGAGGTAGCCCAATTTTGCAAAATGTCAAAAGGGAGCGTATATCAGCATTACACCTCAAAGGAAGAATTGCTGTTCAGCATTTTCAAGTATTACTTTAAGCTAATCAATGACCAATTACAACTTGTTATGCGTGAGCAGAGCCTGTCTCCGCGCGAACGATTGGTGAAACAGATCGAAGTGATTTTCACCTTGTCGCAACAATATCCGGAGTTCCTAACGATGCAGATGAGGGAGAACGCCAGTTTTTCCAATAAAGACATTGAGCAATTCATCGAAAAGGCAAACGCGGCACATCTTCAGATGTTCACGGATAATATCAATAGTATTTATGGCGAATCATTTGCTCCTTACTCGCTCGAAATGGCACTGCTTCTGAGCAGTATGATTTCGACATACAACAGCATCATGCTGTTGGAGAAAGTATCGTTATCGATCGAAATGCTGAGTGACTACATTGTACGGATGGTGGACTACGCCGCTGAAGGACTAATTCAGGAACGGCCTGAGCCGCTGCTCAGTCAGGAGGTGTGGCCGCGCATGGAGCTTATAGCTTCCAGCGAGCACAGCAAATCGATTCATCCACTCGTCCTCGTCAAGCAAGTACGGGAGCAACTTACACGCTTGACACTCCCTGCCAAGTCGATGCAGGATGCATTGGACTCCGTCGCTATCTTAGAAAAGGAACTGATGGAAGTGCAGCCGCGCAGAGTCATCCTGCTCGGCATGATTGCCAACTTACGGGGAATCGAAGAGATCGGAGAGGAGCTGAACGGCATGGCGAAGGCGTTGGCGCAATCTCTGGAGCATATGAGCATCACTCCGATTTCAGGAGGAGAAGCATAATGAGACAAGCACTGGATTCTCACATACAACAGGCGGTTGCACATAAGAAATTTGGCGGTTCCGCCCTCGTGGCGAAGGAGGGGGAGATCATGCTTCGGTGCGGCTATGGGATGGCAAATATAGAGCTAGAGGTGCCCAATACGCCGGAGATGAAGTTCCGCATCGGTTCCATTACGAAGCCATTTACCGCAACAGCGATTATGCAATACGCAGCGGGCACAAGATGATTTTCCATCATGGAGGAATCAATGGATTTACTTCATCTCTAATAAGAATCCCGGATGTCAAGGTTACTGTTATCGTACTGGGCAACATCGTCTCGATGGCAACCTCCAAGCTTGCCAATGAATGTGCAGCTATGGTGACGAGTTGACCGGAAAAGAAAAAAATCAGACGCTATGTCTGATCAGCCTGTTGAGTTATGGAATTCCGCGCTCAGATTAAACCTGCGGAAACCGGAATGACCTTCATGAAGGTTGATCAGGCTGGTGTTTACAGGCTTTTTGTCAACATCATGTCTCCGGAAGGCGATTTGGCTCAAAGCGCTTCTTAGATTTGATTTAAAGATTAGCATATTTGCCGGCACTTTTTCATTCGTAACGCAGACCATTTGAAAGATCGTCTAGACCGTCCCAGTCCAAAACGATTATTTTTTTCTTTTCTTTTTTGAGTATACCTTCTGCTTGAAAATATAAACCGTCCAGCGCATCTCCTTCTCTCAAAATGATTTCTTTACGTTCATAGATCCGATGTTTAATGGGATAGTATCTGATCGGGAAAATATTTCATCTATTTTAAGTCGTGATAAAAAACGTTGACCGATAGCTTGATCTTGTGAGGTCTTCATCGTCTTCACCTTTTTCGGACATATGTCCTTTTAATCATACAGGAAGCTGTTATGATTAGTAAAAGGAAGGTGGACAATGACATGAAATTTGTATTTGATTTAGATGGGACGATTTGTTTTGAAGGGAAGCCCTTGGTTTGTGTCGAGGACCATCCCGAGCTATTCCGGTTGGCGACAGATCGGGTGGTTAGTGATGATCAGCGGGTCACCCATAAAATATTGGATTTGCTGAATGAATTAAGGTGATGACTCGGTCTAAAATAGCATTTTTTCACTCTCGGCGTGTGGGAACGCCGGGGGTTATTCTTTTGGAGGATTAATCATTGACCATGGAAAGTAATTATATGATGAATAATTTGGTGAAAGTGAAATCGAAACGCCTTTTAACCGATGAAACTATTATGAGAAATAATAGAAAAAAGAGAGGGAACCAGATTGGAAAACGAGGACAGGCAATCGGCTTACCGTCGGGAATCCGGAAGGCAGAACATTGAGATTGAAAAGAGAATTTATAGTGGAGGGCGACAATGAAACGATTGATGGCAGCGCTGTTAAGCCTTATGTTAATCCTCACGTCTCATTCAGGTTTAGTGCAAGCCAAGGGGAATGACATAAGTGCCGTTAGCGAACAGGAATATACACGTATCGGCGAGGATTACGACATTCTTGATGGGAATATACTTCTGTCAAAAAAAGACGGAACCATATGGTATTGGGATATCTTCGGTTATCCTCTTCATGCTTCCGATCCATTCTATAAAGCCAGGCTGAAGCAAATTCCGGGCTTGCAGGATGTGAAACAGTTCTCGTTCGAGGGCAGGGACGGGGAAAGTCGATTTATGACGAACTATGCTGCGCTAAAAAAAGACGGAACCGTATGGTATTGGGATTCTAGGAACAACACCTATCTTATAGATAGTTCTAGGACTACTCCGAAGCCTATCAAAGATTTGAATCACGTAACTTCACTCGTCGCCGATTATTCCAGCAACTACCAAAAATTTAAGACCTTGTATGTATTAAAATCAGACGGTTCGGTTTGGTGTTGGGTAGGTCGATTAGGAAAAGCTTCGTCGACGGCTCAATACAAGCTGCTTGATGATGTCGTATCCATAAAATCTGCGGACAGACACGTATACGCGGTTAAAAAAGACGGTTCGGTATGGCAATGGGAGGCATACATGTACTGGCCGCAAAACCAATTTAATAACGAAGGTCCAAAGCAGATCAAAGGGCTTGTAGATATCGTCAACATAGAGATGGGCGGTTTGACAAACTATGCCTATAAGAAAGATGGCACGGTCTGGTCTTGGCCAATGTATGAACCCGAAAGTATACCTGTCCAATTACATAAAGCAACAGGCGTGCGAGGTATTGTTCAATTTAGCTCACAGCCGACAGATTCGAATATCGATACTACTTATGCTTTGCGAAAGGACGATAAGCTCTGGTCAATAGACAACGGTAAAGTGTTCCCCGGGCTTACGGATATCGCTTCCGTATACCATAAGGACAAGGGTAGACATATGGGGAAATATATATTTAAAAATTATGTATTGAAAAAGGATCAGACCTTGTGGGCGTGGGAAGATAGTGTTTCTGCCTTGCCGAAGCTTGTTGTGTTCACGAAAGAATCGGCATCTGGCAATCGCTCTGGGACAGGAAACAAATCAACTGACGATTATTCAGGGACAGCAGACAAACCAACTGGCGATCATTCTGGGACAGTAAACAAATCGACGGGTGATCGTCCTGAGACAAAAACTCAACCTGTGATACGGACTTCACCGGAAGTCAGCCTTTATCCGTTTATCACGATGCTGCAGCCTGGCGGACAACAGTCCATTGCCGCAAACAATGTGCTTCCCGGAACCAAAATAACGTATACCATTGACGATCCGAGCATAGGAACCATAGCGAATGTGAATGGCATACCGGTCATAACAGCGAATAAATCCGGACAAACCATTGTACGGGCCACGACAACCAGAGCCGGTTTTCCGGATGAGACGACTTACTTATTGTTGTATGTCGTGGACGGCAGCATGGTGTCCGATACGTATTTCAATGCCGTCCGGTCTATTCCTGACACTGACAAGCAGAATTCGGTTATCGTGGAAGGTCTGACGCAAGCAGGAGAGCTTGTGATCACAGCCGCAAGCAGCGAGAAGCCGACTCCTGTTAACGGTCAGCTTGTCATAACGCCCGAGTTAATTGACCGACTAGCAGGCAATGCGTCAAAGGCGAAGTCAGCGGTAAAGCAGGCGCTGTCAGAAAATAAGATTGTTCCTGCGAGAGAGCTGATCGTGAATGCGGAAATATTGTCTTTGCCTGCACAGAATGAATATAGATACAAGCTGGATAAGAATGGCTTAGTCGGCCGGAAGGATATTGACTATATTACCGTTTATGCAGGGGATGCGAAACTCGTATTCAATGTTGCGACCGCAGAGCGCCTGTTCCATTCGCAATCGGTTATCGTCATTCATCTGGTGAAAGAGAATAACGCCGGATATCGCATACAATTTTTAGATGAACAAGGGCAGGAGCTTTCAGGTGTATCAAGCAACATCCAGCTCATTTTGCCTGCGAATGATGCAGACGCAGTACATAGCAGTATGTTCTATGTTAATGGGAAAATAAAACAGCCGATCGGCGGGAAGTACAATCCGTCCAAAAACGGCATGGAAGCGGAAATCAACCGATCCGGAACGTATCTCGTGGACGATAATTCGAAATCATTCCCTGATATTGACGACCGAGATCCAGAATTAAAGCAAGCGGTACAATTTCTAGGCTCCAAAGGAATCGTTACCGGAAAAGACAAAGGCAATTTTGAGCCCGATTCCCTGCTCACCCGTGCAGAGTTCACGGCCATGCTGGTCAGAGCGTTTAACGTTATGGATGAAACGGCGAAGGAAAGCTTTTCGGACGTGCATCCGCCGCAATGGCATCATCCATTTATCGCTTCTTCCGAAAAAAATCATATCGTCGAAGGTTATCCTGACGGCACATTTAAGCCGGATCGTACGATATCCCGGGAAGAAATGACCGCCATCGGCGCAAGATTCCTGCATGAGAGGAAGCATTATTATTACCCTTCGAATCCGGAGGATTACCTAAACCAATTCGTAGACAAAGAAACGATATCCAAGTGGGCCAAGCCAACGATGTCCTTGGCGGTGAAGCAGCGCTTGATCGATGTTCCCGCTGATAAGCGGATTAAAGCCCGCGAGGCTGTTACGCGCGGGGAAGCTGCCCGAATGCTGTACCGGCTTTATTTACAGCTTTGACCATCCAGGCCCGAAAAACAGCTTGCAGCGATCGCTTCCCGGTAACCGCTGAGGAGCGATCGCCAAGTTCTGCCGTAAGCGAATGATACCGTCTCAACAAGGTTGAGAACAGGCTGTCGAGAAAGTCTCTCGACAGTCTTTTTTTAATCAAATAATTTAATATATCACCGCGGTAATGCAATATAATATCGGTAATAATAGACCGAAAGGAGCGGTGTTAGCATGTTGTATTCTCTTCAACCTAACCCTCAGTTAGATTACGAGTTGGTTTGCCTTGAACATATGGTGCCTGAAGATCATCTACTTCGCCATATCGCTAAGCATAGCGGAAACATAATGTTCAGGTGGTCGAACGTTCCCCGCAGGAGTACATCGACGAGTTGGAACAAGCAATTGAAGAAGATCGGCGAACTCTTGGAAAAAAGCCGCTAAAAGTCCGGGAGGAGGTGGCGGAGACAAAAGAAAATTAAGGTCAGCACGACGGATCCGGAGAGCGGCTAAAATACCAAGTGGAGAAATCGACTCAGCCGCTCTGGCAAGTATTTGTACCGACTGCGATACTAAACGATCGAGCGAAGCTTTGCGGATGCCTAAGAGCTCCACGGGCTTCGCTACTGCCGTTTTCGGGGCAAAGCAAACGTCCCCGAACAAGCATTGATGACTGCCACTGCACAGAACATTAAAAAGATCGCCCTCCACCTGGCCAGGAAGGCCAAGTAGGGGGCGATTTACATTCTAAAGGGACACACTGTTCTTTCAACCTATAACTGATTGTTGGAGAAGTTAAAAACCGCTTTTCTCAACAATCTGATCAGACGATATGACTGATTTTTTTATGGGCATCATCGATTCGAGTCGATGAGACCGATATTGATGCAGCAAAGAGGCAACGGTATTTATCCTATTTACCAACCTATGAATATATGATTGCTCACCAATTGTGGAAGAACAGCATACGTTGTACTATCATCTCTTACTCAGCTCATCCGTTACTTGCTGCGCCATGTGTTTGCAGGATAGGCAATACCTTCCACCTTGCGGGCAGTCAACATGATTTGCTGGGGAGGCTGCGGTGTTTGTCCATTTTTCACTACTTCCACAGTTCTCGTGCCATTCGCATTCAGCTTATTCATCGAGTTGCAAAAGCACATCAGCGGTCACCTCCATTCCCGTACCTAGTTCTATCATATGCAGTGCATTGCTAGAATGATTGGACATGCCAGCCTGATTGTTGTTCGTATGCTTCCGATGCAGGTTTCTTACGAAAACTTGTACTTCTCGGTGCTGAAAAGTGACCTTTTGAACTCGCACGAACTGCGCATATGAGGGGGTGTGAAAATGTTTGAATTGACATGGATTCAGCTGTTCATTCTGGCACTCGCTTCGTTCCGGTTAACACACTTGATCGTCTACGACGATATAACATGGGCGCTTCGGTCTCCTTTTCTCGCCGTATCGTATGTGACTCATGAGAATGGCACCGTTATCCGGGAAATTGAAATCAAAGGCACCGGCATTCGCCGGTGGATGGGGATGCTGCTTAGCTGTCATTGGTGCACGGGGATATGGTGCGCCATGCTCGTCACAGCACTTTACTGTTATGTGCCGGCTTCGTTCCCGCTGTTGCTTATGTTAGCTGTGGCTGGGATTGCTGCATTGATAGAGCAATATTTACTCCAAAGATTAGGGTGATCAGCAAGTGGAAAAAGCGAATGCCTGTCATGGACAGCCGGTCGAAGATAGACCGGCTGTTTGGCACGTTCTCAGCTTAGGAGACAAATGCCTTTATGAACGTTTCCATTGTCAGATCCTCTGCATCGAGCGGATTGCCCCATTTTTATGTAACTTTTGTTGCTTAACGGCGTTATATTTATAGTAGATGGCATATTATGGTCATCATACTTCAAATCAATCCTTTTCCAGAAGACAGAAGAGGAATTCGGCATTATCGAATTGGAAGGAGGTTGTTCACAATGGAACCGATTGCGATCGTCCGCTACCAACCCCAATATGCAGCGGCCGTAGCCGACATGTGGAATGTGAGCAAGGATAGTTGGGGTGGAGGAAATTCGATTCGTACGGCGGAGCAAGTACGGATGGAGGAGGAGAACTCTGATTCGCTGACAGTATATCTGGCCATGGAACAGGAGATAGTGGTTGGATACTGCAGCTTGCTCGAATACCGGGAAGATACGGGAGCGCTATACGTAGGACTGCTCAACGTCCGCCCGGATTATCACGGCAAGAAAGCAGGCAAAATGCTCGTCCGCGAAGCGTTGGATGAGACCGTGCGGCTCGGCTGGCCTCGGCTTGACCTATACACCTGGGAAGGCAACACGAAAGCCGTGCCGTTATACAAGAAATGCGGATTTTTCTGGGAAGATCGGGAGGATACGACTCATCTGATGAACTTCATCCCGGCTGTGCTGCAGACGGAAGCGCTTGCGAACTACTGGGCAGAGATCGATTGGTATGCGGACTCGACGCGGGCAATCGCCGTGGAGCCGGACGGAAGGAAAGAGAACGGATTCGACTATTACGCTTACACCTGGGAAAAGGGCGATTCTTCTCTGCGGGTGGAATTCGAGCGGCGCGGCAGAGGCATGCGTCTGATTGAAACGGACGATTATGTCGTAAGCGCAACGGTGGAGCAAGCAGAGCCTGTATTTGGCAAGTCTTATAAGATCGGATATCACATCGTGAACAAGTCTGGTAAACCGCTCAAGTTGGAACTTCAAGGCGAAAATGATCGCAATATTACATTCGAATGGAAGCGGCAGCTAAATGTGCAAGAAGAAGCAACTCTCGATGCGAGCTTCTTCGTAGGTCCTGTAAATGAAGAGCAAAGTGAATGGCGGACATGTCCGCGGGTATGTACGCGAATATGGATTAACGGTGCAGAGGCGTTGTTCCAGCTCGGCGTCGTGCCGAAGTTCCCGGCCAATCTGAGCTTGAAGATGACTGACCGGGATACATACCCGAATCGGGGCGGAAGCTTCTGCTTGGACATCGAGAACAACTTCGCCGAGCCGGCGGAGTTCTGCCTCGAGCTCCCAGAGAGTCCATATCTGGACTTCGGGCGGCGGACTTTCAGCGTCAAGCTGCAGGCAAAAGAAAGAACTTCGATAGCCGTTCCTTATCGCGTGCTTGCGCCAGGTTATTACTCCGCTGCGCTGCAAGTCGAGGCACGTCAAGAATGTGGAAGTGTCGTTACGTTCTCGAAATTGATAGGTGCGGGATTCCGTGAATTGGGAGCAGCGTTTGCAGGGGAGAATGAGCAGCAGTGGCAGCTGTTCCACGGCAAATTTACGTTGACATTCGGAAAAGAACGCAATGAACTATCACTTTCTTGTCCCGGCATGAAAGAGTTCTCGCTCACACTGCCGTATCCGAAGCTGGGCAAGCCGTACTCCAGTGAATTGTCGAAGGCGAAGCCGGAACGGGTCGAATGGTTCGAGGAGCGAGGGGCCATCGGTCTGTCGGTGCGTTACCGCTCGACTTCGTTCCCTCAGACCGCGCTGATCTCGCATACGGTTCTGTACGGAGACGGAACGGTCAAGCATTGGTATGAAGCAGAGAATGTGTCTGGGGTGCAGCTGACGGCCGATCTGTGGTTGTCTCAGCCAATCCCATATGATTTGTATGGCGCCATACTGCCGTATGAAGGACGATTCATTGAAATCAATGATTCAGCCGGCAGCGAATATGACCATTGGGAAAGCGGGAAAGTGACCGAACCGTGGATATTTTCTCCGAACGGTCCGCTGCCGCGCGGCATATGCTGGCCGAAGTCCTGCCAGCTATACAGGGACGGCTGGCGATTCAGTCTGGAATTCAATATCGGGCTGCTGGACGCTCATGAGAAGCGGACGATGGAGCCGATATATTTGACTTTAGGCGGAGTTACCGATTGGAAATCGTTCCGTGCCTTTGCATTGGAGGACGCGCTGCGTGACGATCTGCATCTGACGAGTCACACGGAGCTAGTCGTCAATGGGCACAATCCCTTTGTTCGCGCAGACATGAACGTGGATTTACAGCAGCGCAAATTCGACTTCTATGATGGGACGATTACGGCCAAGCTGCGCCATGAGGCGGACTCTGCGGTGGTCCAATCGTTCAAGTTCGAACAGGAAGCGGGAACAGCAAGCTTTGCGCTTCCGGCACCACAGCGGCCGCTCGATGTCGTCGAGATCCACGCTCGTCTTAGCACGCATGACGTGAAAGGAAGCGCTGTCGTCTTTACGCAGACAGATGCCGATATCTCGCTCTATAACGAGACGGAGAAGGGATATCAGACATACGTGGCTGACAACGGTCTGATTCGGATAAAGGTAGCGCCCGATTTCTATCCTGCACTCTATTCGATGCAATACGAAGGAAGAGAGTGGTTGTCGAGCGGATTTCCGGAGCGCGGACCTAAATCGTGGTGGAATCCATACATCGGCGGTATTGCAAGTGAGATTGGCGGTTTGAGCGCATTATCCGTTTTGAAGGAAGCATGCACGGTTGAATTTACGGAACGACGGGATCAACATGGGAACGTATGGCAGGGCTTGAAGGTTAGTGTTGACATCCGGAAGCATGACAAGCTCAAAGGGCTGAAGTTCAGCCAGTATTATTTGCTGCTTCCGGGCGTTCCGGTTGTGTGTCATACGGTTGAAATCGATCAGCGAACCGGCACCTGCTTCGAATCGAAGGGGTGGTCGACTGAGATATTCATTCAACCCGACGAACGAATGGATGAGGGCTGGATTCGCACCAACCCTTCTCAAGGCGCTTCGCAACTGTACCGTTTAGGGAAGGGACACATGTCCATTCGGGAGGCGAACGATTGCGCCTTTGGTACGGAGCAACGCAAAGAGATGCTCCAGATTGTGAATTCGACGTCAAGTGCCCATACGAATATTTATTTCAACAACGATATTTGCGAAACATCGGTATACCGGAATTTGAACATGGAAAATACAAGCGTGCAGAATATTGCGCCGATATGGTTCCTGTTTACTGATGACTTGATTGAATCGGCAGCATTGGCTGCGTTGAAACAGATCCGATTTCCGGAATAGAGAGGATGGCTGCTGCTCATGAAAATCATTGATGCCCATATGCATCTGTCTCACATTGCAGAATTCAAGGCAACCGCAGCGGAAAAATCGTTCGTTGATTACAGTGCGGAAGGCATCTTGCACGAATATGCGGATAACAACGTAGTGCTTGGTATCGGAATGGGACTGACAGAGACGAAGCAAGGCGCTTTCCCTGATGATGAGGCTGTCACTCCGATGGGCTTGGATCTTGCAGAACACCTTCCTTCCCAAATTGTGTATTGCTTAGGCATCAACCCGCACAAGCTGGATGGGCAGGCACTGGCAGAGTTGGAACAGGAATTACAGAAACCAGAAGCGGTCGGTCTGAAAATCTACCTTGGTTATTATCCGTTCTACGCCTACGATCGCGTCTACGATCCGATCTATGAGCTGGCGGCGTCCTACAAGGTGCCGGTCGTATTTCATACCGGAGATACCTATTCGGAACGCGGCCTGCTCAAATATTCGCATCCGCTGACAATTGACGAAGTCGCGGTTACGCACCGGAGTGTCAATTTCATGATGGCGCATTTCGGTGATCCGTGGGTGCTGGACGGAGCTGAGGTGGTATATAAGAACCGGAACGTATTCGCCGATCTATCCGGCCTCATGGTTGGGGATGGCGCACAATGTGCGCGTCTGAAAGATTCGCCACTTTTCTTCGCCCATTTGCGGCATGCCATTACGTATTGCGATCATTACGACAAGCTGCTGTTTGGAACCGATTGGCCGCTCGCTCCTGTGGAGCCGTACATTCAATTTGTGAAAGAACTCATTCCTGAGGCGTATCACGAAGATGTGTTCTATAATACGGCGTTGCGTGTATTTCCGAAGATTAAGCCGTTCGTGGAGAAGGACAGCTTGTAGCGGCTATATCTCCATAGTGCAAGGAGTCTAACCCAGCAAAGCAAATGACTCCTGAATTTGGCAGTAGGGTTCCGCTCGGAATTGTGCTATCATATGAAATTGTCTTCACAAAGAACACTTGTGTTTCCTCAGTGAGGACAAAAGGTCTGTTTTGTTCGCTTTGACTGGAGGGGGATTTATTGTATGAAACGATTGGGGCTATTTCCACGGATCATCATCGCCATGGTGTTCGGGATCGGGGTTGGTCTCGTGGCGCCGGACTGGGTGGTGCGGATATTTGCTACCTTTAATAGTATATTTAATCAATTTCTTAGCTTCATGATTCCATTAATCATTCTAGGCTTCATCATTCCGGGAATCGGGGAACTAGGACGCGGGGCAGGGAAGTTGTTAGGGCTGACCGCCGCAATCGTATATGTGTCGACGGTGCTATCCGGTCTGCTTGCGTATGCGGCGGCCGCATTTGCCTATCCGACTTTGTTGTCCGGCGCTTCGGCCGTGCAGACAGGCAATCCGGAAGAGATGCTGCTTCAAGGCTTTTTCAACATCGACATGCCGCCCGTATTCGGCGTTATGACGGCACTGCTGCTGTCTTTTGTCATCGGGATCGGTATTACCGCAACGGAGTCGAAGTCACTTCTGGGACTGACGCAGGAGTTCAAGGACATCATCGGCAAAGTGATATCGAGCGTCATCATACCGTTTCTGCCGATTCATATCGCCGGGATTTTCATGAACATGACACAAGCGGGGCAAGTGGCGCTCATCTTGCAAGTGTTCTTGAAAGTATTCGTAATGATACTGCTGCTGCATGTGGTCATTTTGCTGTGTCAATACGGCATTGCCGGCACCTTGAACAAGCGCAATCCGATTACGATGCTGAAGACGATGATTCCCGCTTACTTCACAGCTCTCGGCACGCAATCATCCGCCGCGACGATTCCGGTAACCTTGAAGCAGACGAAGAAGTTGGGTACGGACGAGGAAGTCGCTAACTTCGTCGTGCCGTTATGCGCCACCATTCATATTACAGGTTCGACGATTACAATAACATCAGTGACGTCCGCAATTCTATTTATTCACGGTCAACCGCTGACAATTGCAATGATGCTGCCATTCATTCTTATGCTGGGCATTACGATGATTGCCGCTCCGAGCGTTCCCGGAGGCGGGGTCATGGCCGCCTTGGGCTTGTTCCAATCGATGCTCGGCTTCGATGAAGCGATGATAAGCCTTGCGATCGCATTGTACATCGCTCAGGACAGCTTTGGCACGGCGACGAACGTGACCGGTGACGGGGCGATTGCACAGATAATTCATTTTTTCAAGAAGAAGCAGATGCGGGCAAACCGCACGGCAGGTTGAAAGGATATCGAAAAGGAAAAGGCATGCTTTGTCATGAAGACAATAGCATGCCTTTTAAATTAAGGAGCATTCCGTCTGGTCAAGCCAAGGAACGATGGGGTGCATCGTATCCGCACGCTTTGCCGCTGTGTTATGGCTGCAGGCGGATGGACAACAGCTCATTGGCACCTCGTTGGAACTCGTAAGAGCTTTTTTCGATGTGCGCGGAATGAATGCAAGCTTGCACGTCATGCAATAAACGATCAAGATGCTCATATTTCCGGCCAGACAGATCCGTCAATGGGAAAATCCGAATTTCGTCATTCGTGACACGAATCAATTCCACAAGGGATGTCAGATGGAATTCATAGTCCAACCGATCTGAATACATGAAGAGGAGATGCGCACTCAGTGTCATATCGAATTGTTTGTCTGCATAAGGGAGAGTCGCGGCTTGATATCGTCTGGGTTGCTCACGCATATCCTGGACACAATCGTGCAGCGCCCGCGCTCGCTCTTCTTGCAGCGCTTTCAAGGAACTAAAATAGCTCCATACATACTGATCGGCCACCAGTCCCATATTCTCCATCGTATGGTTGAGATCGTCTATGCCTTTTCGCTCCAAGTCGTCTGCTTTGAATTCATAGGCGAATCGCATGCTGATGCTTGAATTCCACGGCGATTGGCATGCGCGGTGAACGAGCATGCGCCTCCTGTACAATCAAGAATTCGTTTGCCTGCCATTTGTTCTAATGATAAGTTGAACATGCCTGTATATTCCTCATATGTACGCCCGATAAATACAATCCGGCTCAAGTCCAGCTTCTGATTGTCTGTCCCTGCTCCCAATTTTTTCAACCCGATTTCTTTCTGATGTGATTCCATACAAACATAATCATTATTGGTAAATGATAGGTTGCACCCGGGACTTTGTCAATCGGATGTATTCGCATTTTTTATTAATAAACCTAAGACTGGTCCATATGTATAATAGAGGCTTCTTATCCACCCATTACCGGAAGAAGGGAGGTGACTCACATGATAGTGTGTGCCGGGGTGAACAAGTATTTCGGATCCTTTCAGGTACTGAAGGACATCGATCTTCACATCGGGCAAGGGGAAGTTGTCGTCGTCATTGGTCCGTCCGGTTCCGGCAAAAGCACATTGCTGCGCTGCATCAACCGCTTAGAGGAGATCTCTTCGGGCACATTGACGGTGAACGGACAGAACGTCCATGACAAGAAGCTGCAAATCAATGCACTGCGCAGACAGATCGGCATGGTCTTTCAGCATTTTCATTTGTACCCCCACAAAAAAGTAATCGACAATATTATGCTTGCCCCGATGAAAGTACTCGGCCTGCCGGAGCAGGAAGCGAAAGAAAGAGCCATGTACTATTTGCGGAAGGTCGGCATTCCTGAGAAAGCTGACTCGTATCCATCGCAGTTGTCAGGGGGACAGCAGCAGCGTGTGGCCATCGCCCGCGGCCTTGCGATGAATCCGGCTATTATGCTATTCGACGAGCCTACGTCTGCGCTAGACCCGGAAATGATAGGTGAAGTGCTCGATGTAATGAAATCGCTTGCTCGCGAAGGAATGACAATGGTCGTCGTTACGCATGAGATGGGCTTTGCGCGTGAGGTTGCCGACCGCATCGTCTTTATGGATGAAGGACAGATTGTGGAGGAAGCGGCGCCTGCGGAGTTTTTCAACAAGCCGAAGGAGGAACGGGCTCGAATCTTTTTAAGCCGGTTATTAAATCACTGAGATCTGGAGGATGAGAATGAGAAAGATGTACCGAAACAAATGGTTTCTTAGCGGAATGATTCTGATGTTGGCGGCTTTCGCGGTAGCAGGATGCGGAGGGAAGGAAGCCGGAACCGAGAACCAATCCGGTACGGGGAAAGCCGCTTCGACCGTCGAAACAGCCAAAGAGCGCGGCAAGCTGGTCATCGGCGTCAAGTTCGATACGAATCTGTTCGGCTTGAAGGACCCAGCGAGCGGCGAAGTGAAAGGATTCGACATCGATATCGCCAAGGCAATAGCCACGAAGCTGCTCGGGGACGAGAGCAAGCTGGAGCTGAAGGAAGTGACTTCGAAGACTCGCATTCCGATGCTGCAGAACGGCGACATCGACGCGATAATCGCCACAATGACCGTCACGGAGGAGCGGAAGCAGCAGGTTGATTTTACGGAGGTCTATTTCAATGCCGGACAATCGTTGCTGGTGAAGAAGGGAAGTCCGATTCGATCGATTGACGACGTGAAGAAAGGCGTTAAGGTGGTGGCCGTCAAAGGGTCGACCTCGACGAAGAACGTCCGCGAGAAGGCGCCTGACGCGGAAGTGCTTGAGTTCGAGAACTATCAGGATGCGTTCACCGCTTTGAAATCGGGCAAAGGAGAAGTATTGACGACGGACAATTCAATCTTGTTCGGCATGATGAAGCAGGACCCGAATTTCGAGATGGTCGGGGGCAATTTTACCGACGAACCGTACGGGATTGCGGTCCGTAAGGGAGATACGGAATTTGCCTCCTTCATTAATAATTTGTTGAAGGAAATGAAAGAAAACGGTGAATACGACAAGCTGTACGAACAATGGATGGGCGAGAAGCCTTCTAAATAGCTGTCGTCTGGCGCCAGTACCGGATACATTACGAACGTCTAACTGCACCGGGGAGGTGGGAAAGGCATGCTGGATGTTTCCGTACTAATCGGAAATTGGGACCGCTACATGACGGGATTCGGCAACACACTGGCGATTAGCGTTCTCGCCCTTATCGGCAGCTTTGTCATCGGGACACTGTTCGCGGTATTGCGCATAGCTCCCAATCGGCTGCTGAACATCATCGGTGCGGCTTACGTGGAGTTCGTGCGCAACATCCCGCTCATCTTAATCGTCTTCCTGTTCTACAATGGCTTGCCTGCTCTTCACCTCAATCTGAACGGCTTTGTGGCGGGAACACTCGGACTCACCGTGTATACTTCGGCATTCATCGCAGAAGCGATACGGGCCGGTATTCTGTCTGTTCCTCAAGGGCAGACGGAAGCTGCACGTTCAGCGGGATTGACGTACGTCCAGACGATGCGGCACATTATCCTTCCACAAGCGATGCGAATTGTCATTCCGCCGCTCGGCAATCAGTTCCTGAATCTCATCAAAAATTCATCTGTCCTCGGTGTCATTGCAGGACTCGATCTGATGTACTACGGCGACCTCATCAATTTAGATACGTTCAAGACATTCAGCGTTTATATATTTGTCGGCATGTTCTATCTCATCCTAACGATACCAATGAGCTTCGCAGTGAATGCCTTGGAACGACGAATGGCCCGAAGCGGATAGAAGAGGGGGGGGAATCGTTGGACTTCATCGGAGCTTATTCATCCGATAATGTGCTCTATATGCTGGAAGGGTTTCTCGTCACGATTGGAGTGGCCGGCATCGCGATTATTTTGAGCTTTCTCGTTGCCTGTCTGCTCGCCGTCGTCCGCTATGCCCGTATTCCTGTCTTATCACAGTGCACGGCCGTCCTTGTCGAGATAATTCGCAACTTGCCGCTGCTTCTCATTATCTTCTTCGTCTTCTTCGCCCTGCCGCAGGTCGGGCTGAAGATGAGCGTATTCGCGGCGGCAATTGTGGCGCTCACCATCTTCGAGGCTGCCATGGTGTCAGAAATTATTCGTGCTGGTCTTATGTCCATAGACAAAGGCCAAATCGAAGCTGCCCGTTCCAGCGGGCTGTCCTTCATCCAAACGTTAAGATTCGTCACCATGCCGCAAGCGTTAAGGCGCATGATCCCTCCGATGGTAAGCCAATTCATCGCGCTGCTCAAGGATACGTCGCTCACCGTCATCATTGCGCTCCCGGAGCTGATGCACAACGTGCAGATCGTCAACGGACAAAGCGTCAACTACATCATTCCGACTTACCTCTTCGCGGCTCTGCTCTATTTTATCGTCAACTATGCATTATCCATGTTCGCGCGCAGGCTCGAGCTGCGTGGTTAGATTGAACGTGGCTGGCGGCTCTCTTGAGTCTTGAGTGTGATGGCCCTAGGGGTTGCTCAGACTCGACTCAAGGAGCCTTGTTACTACTATGGAACACTATTATAAGGTTATGAAGCTGAGCTGTTGTACCTCATCATACGGTGCCTTGATCCATTCTCCCTAATACTCAGATAGAGCCGCAATTGCCGTAGCGCGAACGGGACCATGTCAGGTAAAATGATGTCTCTCTGAGAGAAGGGGAGAGTGCCGCTAAGGGCATGTAAATGAACTATGCTCACATGCTTCCCGTTGAGTCATGTCATCCATGTAATCGGCAAAGAATACACTTGGACAAGCAATGCAAGCGGAGAATCAACACATGTGTCATGCTCAGGATGGCTTCACTTTCAAGGAACAGAAAAGTTGGATCATTCCCAATACTCATAGAGTGAGGACATCGTTGCAGATTATCGAGCGGGTGCTGCAATGGTTCAACCGTTTTTTATACGTACCGGATACGATAACAACAGAACAAAGACAAAAGACAGGCTGCCACATGGCAGCCTGTCTCATTTTTCGAACGGGTACTTGGGAGGAACTACGAAATTACTTCAGAGGCTCCCTACCCATTGCAGCCCATTCTTCTCGGGAAGGTCCGTATACACCAGGCACGGCGAGACCAGCCTGTCGCATCAATATTGTCAGCTGACCGCGGTGATGGTTCTGATGATTGATGAGCAGCATCAAAATCACGTTGTTCGGCATTTGTTGTCCGAACATGTCGCTCTTCACCTGCAGCGTGTCGTCCGTCCACTGCGACTTCAACGCTTGCATCAATGCATCAGTCGTGCGGCGATAGCTCTCGGCAATTTTCTGAGCCTCTGACGGTTCTGGAGCATCGCCGCCAGGCGCTTCGATCTGCAAACCGGCTCCCCCCATGATGACCTGTATTGAAGTCACGATATGCCATGCGATCGTTCCAAGCGTTCGATCTTGCGGCGTCACGTCTTGCTTCAGCGATTCATCGGTGAGCGCATCGAGTATGCGCTGAGTTGCACCTGCCTCGAATTCCCACGTTTGCAGAAAACCGTTTATCGTTTGATACATACGATCCCTCCTTATTAATTTGGCAGCGCTATTGCTTGATGGTTTCAGGCTCTTTGTACTCCACGCCGAAAGTATCGACCGTCACTTTCTTCATCTTTTGCGGAGTATTAGGCTTATCCTGCGCATCTCTAGGTGTGCTGACGATCTCTTGGACCATCTCCATTCCTTTAGTCACTTTGCCGAAGGCGGCGTATTGTCCGTCCAGATGAGAGGCTTCGGCAACCATAATGAAGAACTGGGAGCCGGCCGAATCCGGAGAAGCGGACCTTGCCATGGAGATGACGCCTTCGCTATGCTTCAAATCATTTTGAAAATTGTTGTCGGCAAATTCCCCTTTAATGCTGTAGCCGGGACCACCGATGCCTGAACCTTCCGGATCGCCGCCCTGAACCATGAATCCTGGGATGACGCGATGAAAGATCAGTCCATCGTAGAACCCTTTTTTCACTAATGAAATAAAATTGTTTACCGTATTCGGAGCAGTATCGGGGTAAAGCTCCAATTCAATTTTTTTACCGTCTTCCATTTCGATTGTGACAAGGGGATTCTTTCCGTTCGAAGCCGGCTCCTTCTTCTCAGTGTCAGACACGTTCGATGTGTCTGTGGCGGATTGGGCATTGTCCGCGTTTGATTTGGCGCCGCATCCTGCGATCATGATCATCGCTGCAATCAATAGAATGGACAAACTTAGTACTTTTCTGCTCCTCATGAATCGATTCCTCCTGCGTTCTGCTGCATTATACAGTACAGTATGCCATTGAACTAACTGCCAATCAAGCCACGGTTCGTGTTCTTGCGAATTGCACCTGATTGGAATACGATTGGAGAAACAATTTTAATGAGTTGTTGAAGGGGTTCGAGGCATCATTTTATCAACCGGAGCACCAGCCGGAAGGACTGGTTATGCTTTCATATATGTTTGTCATCAACAGCGAATTTGTGCGGCAGCGCATCATCCGCTGTTGATTTTTTTGCTGCAAAATTATTCATAGCAAGTATGTTTACCTAATCCAAGGAAGGCTTGCGGACATAAGCTGTTCATAATGGACGGTCTTCGTCTCGCATCAAATGCAAACCATATTGATAAAAAATAAAATGGAGGCTTTCATGATGAACAAAAGAAAAACTGTACGCGTGAAGCAAGCGCTGCCGCTGCTCAATCAAAATGTTCCAGGATTGTCTGGACCCGAGTCATCATTGACTGAAGCGACCGGTAGCGGGCCGTTTACTGCCAAGTTCTCATTGTTGGAGCGATTCGGGGGCATTGATGGCATCATGACGACGGTCGGTCACGTTCAAAAATTGTACGGCATGTATCAGCAGCTCAATTCGATGATGCGAACGTTCGGTTTATTGGGCGCGCCACAAGTGGCCGTATCCAATTCACGCGGTAAACGTTTGCAGAATACAACCCGAAAAACACAGACAGCTCGTTCGCGTGCGACATCATATCGCAAACATGCAAAAAGGGGTTGAACACTCGCCAACAAGTAGCAATAGCTCAGAGACTCGGGAAAGGACTGCTGGCTTGGCCCGTATCTCTTCACTGTCCATGAACGGAAGCCGCCCAATTTACGCGGCGGTTTCCGATTGGGTTACCATCGTACATAAGTTGCGAAAGATTGGCGGTCAGGAGAAGTCTTTTTACTAGATTGTTAGTATATGGTACTATTTTATAATAGAACATAATTCGAACTGTTCATTCCAATGGTGAGAGGGGTAAATAAAGATGGAAAAGAGACTGACACGCGCCGAAGTCCCGCAGGAGGCAACGTGGAAGCTGGAAGATTTGTTTACGACCGTACAGGCGTGGGAAGCTGAGCTGCAATCCATTCATGCAGATGTAGGTACGGTGACGCAATATAAGGGTCAATTACATGAGAGCGCCGCAACCTTGTTGTCTTGCCTCAATGCGCAGGAAGCACTTCAAGAACGGATTGGCAAGGTATCCGCATACGCGCGGTTGTGTCTATCCGAAGACAGCACGAACTCGGATCACCAAGCCAATTCGGGCCGGGCCGGGAACATTATGTCTGAGGTGTCCTCCGCGCTATCGTTTGTCAAATCGGAGATTTTGGCGCTGCCGAATGGTACACTTCAGCGCTACTTCGAGGAAGAGCCCGAACTGCAAGTATATCGGAGAAGTCTGCTGTTGCTGCTGGAGACGAAGCCGCATCAGCTATCCGCGGAGACGGAAGCGGTTCTGGCGTCGCTGGGGGAGGTCCTTGGTGCGCCTTATCGAATCTACCTGCGAAGCAAGCTGTCGGATATGACATTTGAACAGGTGCAAGACAAGAGCGGGAACACATTGCCTGTATCCTTTGCTCTATATGAGAACAAGTATGAGCAGTCTCCGGATATTGTGCTGCGGCGGGCAGCGTTTCAATCGTTCTCAAAAACGCTATCAACCTATCAGAATACGTTTGCCGAGACGTATGCGACGGAAGTAAAGAAGCAAATCGTGCTGTCCCGTCAGCGGAACTATGAATCTGTTACCCATATGCTGCTTCAGCCGCAAGAGGTAACGATGGACATGTATAACAATATTCTCGATGTCATTCAAGCAGAGCTGGCTCCCCATATGCGCCGGCTAGCCAGACTGAAGAAGCGTGTCCTCGGCTTGGACAAGATGCTGTATTGTGATTTGAAGGCGCCGTTGGATCCGGAGTTCAATCCAGAGATCACCTATGAAGAAGCAAGCCGCTTAGTTCAGGACGCGCTGCAAATTATGGGCCCTGAGTACGGAGAGATTGTGAAGACCGCATTCTCCGAGAGATGGGTCGACTACGCGGATAATGTCGGCAAATCGACAGGCGCATTCTGTTCGTCTATTTACGGAGCGCACTCATACATTCTCGTGTCTTGGGCGAACAACATGAGGGGCATGTTTACGCTTGCTCATGAAGTTGGCCATGCTGGGCATTTTATGCTGGCAGGACGATATCAAAGACTGGTCAACACGCGCCCGTCCCTGTACTTCATCGAAGCGCCATCAACGATGAATGAGATGCTGCTGGCTCAGCATATGATGAGCCAATCGACAGACAACCGCATGCGTCGGTGGGTCATTATGCAGCTCTTGAATACGTATTACCATAACTTCGTCACCCACCTTCTCGAAGGTGAAATGCAAAGACGCGTCTATCATTCGGCGATGGCCAATGAGCCTATTACTGCAAAGACATTGTCAGAGAAAAAGGGCGAGGTGTTGTCATCCTTCTGGGGCAATGAAGTGGAGCTGGATGAAGGCGCAAGACTGACCTGGATGCGCCAGCCGCACTACTACATGCAGCTCTATCCATACACATATGCCGCCGGTCTGACAGCATCTACGGCAGCGGCCCGCTTGATTCAGGAGGAAGGCCAGCCTGCTGTAGATCGCTGGCTGCAAGCGCTCAAAGCCGGAGGAACGCTCAGTCCGTTGGAGCTGATGAAGCTGGCTGGTGTTGATATGTCCGAGCGCCAACCGATCCAACAGGCTGTCGCTTATGTAGGCTCTCTGGTGGATGAATTGGAAAGCTTGTTCTAGGCAAGCTCAATTGAATTGAATCGAGGTCTATTGATCGAAGCCGGCATCTCTGTGCAGAGTGCCGGCTTCGTCGATCTAGTCAGGTTCAATGCTGCCCTGAAATCGGATTGTTAGCCAGAGTGAGCGACACCTTCAATGGCAGATGATCTGAAGCAGAAGGCAGGAGGCGAAGCGCTTCGACCGAATCGATCTGGAAGTGTGAGCTGGCGAAGATGTAATCGAACTGAAACAAAGGACGATACGAGGGAAAAGTGTGCACGGGAGATGAGTGAGCAGCATGACACACGTCGCGCACACAGTCATTCATTTTCAGCCAGGTTGCTGTCCCCGGTCTTAAATTAAAATCACCCATCACAAGGTGCGGCATTGATTCATTGATAAGCTTATTGCGAATCCTATTCGCTTGTATTGCTTTCAACACCGGATTAATGCTTAAGTGGGTCACGAACAATTTAAACGGTTGCCCGTGTGCCAGCAGACATGCTTCCAGCATGGCGCGTCCTTCGAGCTTAATCGGAAGCACATTCAAGGGGTGATTGGAGTGGCTGATGATTGGGAAACGGGAGAGAAGGCCGTTTCCGTACTGTCTTGGTGTTCTTTTCAATGTAGGCAGAGTCACCGTCGCTCCGAAAGCCGCATGCATGTTCAAGCGTTCAGCCAACCATTGCAGTTGATCGACCAAAGCGCTCCTTCTTAAAAAGCTCCGATCCAGTTCATTTAATCCGATGACATCTGCACCGCTTGCTTCAATGATATGTGCGATCCGGCTCAGGTCCAACTTGCCGTCTGTCCCTCTGCCATGATGTATATTGAACGTCAATATGTTGAGTTGCATAAGATACCTGCCTTATTCTAGAAGCTGCTTGAACTAGTATGACCAGTTATTGAATCTGGGTGAATATGTTATATCATTTTCGGATATAAGATAGCAAGCGGCGCTTGACAGGGATTTACGGGATAAAATATACTGATGTGATGGTACTAAAAAAAATATATTAGTACCCATGTTACAGCGAGGAGGGAGACACACATGAAAGACCGTCTCATGCAATCCGCCTTGGAATTGATGACATCGCATGGTCTCAAGTTCACGATGAGTGATCTTGCGAGTGAGTTAGGCACGAGTAAACGGACCATCTATGAGCACTTTGCGTCTAAAGAGGAGCTGATCGGGGCGATCGTCGACAAATCCATCGCAGAGGTCATTCAAATCGAAAAAGGAATATATGAGGACGACAGCTTAAGCTGTGTCGAGAAATTGAAGCAGGTGCTTTCCATTGTTCCAAGCGGTCTGAAGCTGAGCGATAGACGGCTGCTGGCGGAGATGAAGCGGTTCGCCCCGAATGAATGGAGCAAAATCAATAATTATTTGCAAGAAGAGTGCGGATGGGGAACGGTGAAAAACATTCTCGAAGAAGGGGTAGCAGCCGGTGATATCCGTCCCGTGCATGTCCCGAGCGTGCTGCAAATGATGATAGGTGCGTCAGCAGCAATATTTGATCCGGACTTCTTATTGCGCTCGTCCTGTACATTGCGGCAGGCTGTCGAAACGATGGCGGAGATGCTGACTTTTGGTTTGTCTGCAGCTCAAGAGAATGTGAATGATGCAAGGGAAGGATAAAGAGCGAGTAACAACCTCATAAAAGGAAGTGACAACGATGCATTGGCTCTTTTTGCTTGGCGCTATCGTACTGGAAATTGCCGGGACGGTATCGATGAAGCTGTCGCAAGGCTTTACGCGGCTGCTGCCGTCGGCACTTATGATCGTTTTTTATTTATTGGCCTTCACTAGCTTGAATTTCTCGCTCAAGCAAATTAACGTCAGTGTCGCCTATGCCATCTGGTCTGGCGTTGGAACGGCGGCCATCGCCGTTATCGGCTACATGTATTTTCAAGAGGAGCTGACTTTTCTGAAGATTGCATCCATCATCTTAATCATTCTCGGTGTAATCGGCCTGAACATTGGCGGAGGAGCGCATGCCAGTGAAGTGAATGATGTTCGAGCCGTTCAGAGCTCGGAAAAGGAGGAACGGTCGATCCCAATTGCTGCGGAATCAACCGTTTCCACTCTAACTAGCGACGTCAAAATCGTCGAGAGCAGGGAATAAGCGATGCGATGGATGAGAGTGTTTTTCTGGATAACAGATGTCGGATTCATCTTGTATTGGGCGGTGACGGCGTTAGAGCTGATTCCGCCTCAATATCTATACAGCGATTACAGCAACCCCATATTGGTCGCATGGAACTGGTCTTTCATGCCCCTAGATTTGTTAATCTCGTTTACCGGTCTATACAGTATGTTGCTGCAGAAGCGCAGACGGGAAGCTTGGCGCATGTGGGCGCTCATTTCGCTCGTACTTACGTTCTGCTCAGGACTGCAGGCGATCTCCTACTGGGCGATTCGCCTCGAATTCGATCTGGCTTGGTGGATACCGAATGTGTATCTGCTTCTCTATCCGCTCTGTTTCATTCCGCTATTGCTGCGTCGACAGGCGGTCCGCTAGGTCTGATGCAAGTGCTGGCCGATCGCTGCGCGAAGAAGACGGAATAAGGCCATCACGGCTGGAGATAGGAATAAATGGACCTCCTTGCGACAACATTACTAACGTATAGCCAAGAGGGAGGTATCGAGTATGAATAAGCAGCGAGCTATGGAGATTGCGGCTTCACCGGACGTGGTGGAGGTCACCTATGAGGGAACGCCGATTTATATTCAACACGTGAACGAACAGAATGAGACGGCCCGCATCTTTCCGCTTGACCAACCGGAGCAAGAACGGGAGGTCCCTTTAAGCAGCTTAGTGGAACGATGATGACCATTCGACCACATTAAAACAGAACAGGCGATGGGAGACAGATTCCCATCGCCTGTTGTTGTGTATGGGACAGCCAGTCCATAGGATTGCGGCAATTTTTATCCGCGCGCGCATATATATAAGACATGCCTATAGCGGAGTTGATCAAGGTGCGGTATGTCCACAAAGCAATTGCAATATTACTTGGGAGTTTATTAATCGCTGCAGGAATTCAACTTTTTCTTGTCCCCTTCAAGGTGCTCGACGGAGGAATCGTTGGCATCTCGCTCATACTGAATTATTTGTTTGGAACGAAGGTGGGGCTGGTCATTATCGGATGCAGCATTCCGATCTTCGCTGTGGCATGGGTATACCGACGCGAATTGTTTTACAACAGTCTGCACGGAATGTTCATATCATCCTTCATTATCGATTTGTTCGAACCGCTGCAATATCATTTTCTCTATTATGTGAACTTATCTCCACCGATGAGCTCCACGATCGGAGGCCTCATCATTGGAACGGGTATAGGCATCATGCTGCGATTCGAAACAAGTACGGGAGGAACTGATCTGTTGGCGAAGCACATCTCCAATGTGCTTAATATCAATGCAGGCTTCATTATTTTCATTATGGATGCGATCGTGATTGGTATTGGCGGCTTGCTTATTTCGACGGAGACACTGCTGCTTTCTCTCATTGCGATTTCCAGCGGCGGCATCATGACAAGCCTGTGTGTATCGAAAGGCAAGACATAGCCCTATCGGGCTATCCTAAAATCTCAACCTCTTCATATACTGTCTGAAAGGCTTGTCTATAAGCGTAGTTCAAAAAAGGTCACTAATGGGACGTTTTGAACAACTGTGTAAGGGGAGATGAAAGATGAGCAACCGTCAGCCTACTATGGAACGGCAGTCTTTGTCGATCTCAGGCATGACATGCGCCGCATGTGCGGCACGAATCGAGAAAGTCGTCAGCAAAATGGAAGGAGTCCATGAAATCAACGTCAACTTTGCTCTGGGAAAAGGGGATGTGACGTTCAATCATACGACAACTCCGGTAGAGCAGATTACAGACAACATCAAGCGTCTCGGATTCGACGCCTGCGTCGAAACGAATCTGTTCGCCAAGTCAGCCTCGACCAGTGCGGAGTGCAATCGGCTGCGTAACCGATTCCTCCTGTCCGCATGCTTTACCATTCCACTTCTATGGACGATGGTGAACCATTTTCACTTTACTTCCGGCATTTGGATTCCCGTACTGTTCCTGAATCCTTGGTTTCAATTTGCAATGGCGACGTTCGTGCAGTTTGTCATTGGCAGACCTTTCTATACGAGTGCCTACCGTGCGCTTCGGCATAAGAGCGCCAATATGGACGTTCTTGTTGTCCTCGGCACATCGGCGGCTTATTTATACAGTCATTATGTTGTATTTCATCCCAATGCAACTGCGATTGGACAGCATCCGCCGTTATATTTCGAGACGAGCGCCATGATTATCACCATCGTTCTGCTTGGTAAATGGCTGGAAGCGATGGCGAAAAAACGGACGCTGTATGCGCTGGAGCAGCTGCATGCACTACAGGCTGAGGAAGCCGATGTGCTGCGGGGGCGCACTGTTGTACGTGTTCCGCTGGCGGAAGTTCTTCCCGGCGATACAATTGTCATTAAGCCCGGAGCAAAAATTCCCGCAGATGGAACCGTCATCATCGGATGGTCAGCGATTGATGAATCCTTACTAACCGGAGAATCACAGCCGGTGGATAAGCATAGCGGGGATACCGTTATCGGCGGAACGGTCAACCTGAACGGGACTTTGCATGTGAAAGCTGAGAAAATAGGCAGTCATTCGGCCTTGTCCCATATGATCCAATTGGTCGTGCAGGCTCAGCATACGAAACCATCGATTCAGCGTCATGCAGATGATATTGCGGAATTATTCGTTCCGATCGTAATGAGCTTTGCAGCGATTACTTTTGCGGCGTGGGAGTTCGTGTTCGCTCCGGGCGATTTCGGAGAAGCGCTGGAACATGCCATCTCTGTGCTTGTCATCGCCTGTCCTTGCGCAATCGGATTGGCGACGCCCACATCTGTGCTGGTCGGTTCGGGCAAGGCCGCCAAAAAAGGCATTCTGTTCAAGGATGGAAAGCATCTCGAAATGCTCCAGCAAATCGATACCATACTGCTGGACAAGACGGGAACGATTACGGAAGGGAAGCCAAAATTAACGGATTATATCGCAGTCGGCAGCATCGACGAGATGTCTCTACTCCGATACGCGGCCGCCGCAGAAGTCCACTCAGAGCATCCGCTGTCCCGTGCAGTCGTGGCCGAAGCGGAGGCCAAGTGTCTCGCGGTTCCGCCTGCTTCCGGCTTCCAGGCATTTCCCGGCTACGGCATTCGCGCATCGGTCGGGGGGAAGGACGTGCTCATCGGCACAGCCCACTGGCTGCGCAAAGACGGCGTGAAGGTCCACGATATGGCGGAGGCCGTCAAGTTCGAGTCGCAAGGGAAGACGGTGTTGTATGTGGCTATTCAGGGGAGACTGGCCGGCTTATTGGCGGCTCGTGACAGCATCAAGGCCACGTCAGTCCAAGCGATTGACACATTGCGCAAGTGGGGGGTCGACGTTGTCATGGTCACAGGTGATCAGGAACGAACGGCCTTGACGATTGCGCAGGAAGTTGGGATCCGCAGCGTGCATGCCGGTTCCTTGCCGGATGATAAAGTCAAAGTACTGCAGAAGCTGCAGCAGGCAGGCAGGAAGGTCGCGATGGTCGGTGATGGAGTTAACGATGCTCCCGCATTAGCTGCGGCAGATATCGGCGTCGCGATCGGGACCGGCGCTGACATAGCCGTTGAGGCGGCGGATGTCAATCTGGTGCGTGGTCATCTTACCGGATTGACGGATGCTATCCGCATTAGCCAGAAGACGATGACGAACATCAAGCAAAATTTGTCGTTTGCCCTCATCTACAACGTGCTCGCCATTCCGCTTGCGGTCATTGGCTGGCTGGAGCCGTGGATGGCCGGGACTGCCATGGCGTTAAGCTCCATATCCGTAGTAAGCAACGCGCTGCGGCTGCAGCATTCGAAATGAGCGACAGGAGGCGAATGATGAATCAGACCTTGCTGCTTACCGCGCTGTCGGGCCTGATGAGCGCGCCGCATTGCGTGCTCATGTGCGGAGGGACGATGGCGAGCTTCGCCTTAAATGCGAACCAAGGACCGCTTGCCGTAGCAGCCGCTTACAACTTGGGGCGCTTGTGTACGTATACGCTTATTGGCGCCTTCATGGGCCTGATCGGATCGTTCGTCGATGGAGCAGGGGTGTTGATCGGTCTCCAAGGGATATCCGGAATTATGGGCGGACTCCTTATCATGCTATGGGTGTTCGGCAAAATTACATTGCCTGTCCAGCGCTTCAGCCCGCTGCGGCTGGCTGTTGTCCAGCGTTGGCTCACCAGGCTGCGAGGAAGCAAGGAGCGCTGGACCATCTTGCTCAGCGGGGTGCTATTCGGGTTCATGCCATGCGGCTTAACCTATGCCATGCAAATGAACGCCGCCGCAAGCGGGAACTCGTGGAGCGGTGCGGCAATCATGGCCGTGTTCGGCTTAAGCACGTTCCCGACGCTATTAGTCGTTGCCTTGTTCGCCAGCCACATTCATAAATGGCTGCGCAGTTATATGACGACAGCCGGTAAAGTGTTGGCGGTCATCATCGGCCTGCTGTCGATATTGCGAGGCATGGCTGCGAACGGCTGGATTCCCCATCTATACCCATGGCTGTGGTAGGCCACAGGTGCAGATAGCCGCTTTTCATTGCACGGCCTCAAATGGATGGACGGCCTCGACCAAGCTTCCGCCGCTATGCACTACGACTAGCATTTCCCACATTCCCGCCATGAGGGGCACGGCCTCTCCCGTGTAAATACCCGGTTCCGCTTCGCTTATCTTGACCTCAATCCGCCCGCACATCATGTGCGGCATCGATAGGGTGGCGCTCATTTCCGCTCCGCTCACCGGCTGTCCGCTGCCGTCACTGAGGCGAATCGACAGTGTGGCTGATGCCAGCATCTGTGGCGGAAACGGTGCGATTTCCGTCTGCAGCTCGACACCTTCCTGCTGCACAGTCATCACTGCTTCATATTGAATCGAATCCTTCCACGCATAGCCGGCGCTGATGAGGAGGAGCAGGCTGATGGCGGCGGCTGCGCCAACGATGAATGGTTTCAGCTTCATTTTCATATCTCCATAAAGGGAATTTGTTAATGTGTATCCGGCTACGGGTTGTACTATGACATATGACATCATTGCATTCAAAACTTAGAAATTTGAACTGTCACAAATTTGTGCGGATGACTAGCCCGATCGAGTCATGCCGTACTTCAGCAATCCGTTACAATGAGACGTAGATTTGGGAAACGGAGGCTGAACATGAAGAACATACATATCGGATTTGGGATTGTGCTCCTGCTGGCCGTGATCATGTCAGGCTGTTCGGGCAAGGAAAAACCGAATGATTTCGACTGGAAGGTCAACGCGCTGTCTGCGGTGGATCAGAACGGAAATGCCTTTGCGACCGGAAATATGACAGGGAAGGTATGGCTGGCGGATTTCATGTTTACAAGCTGCACGACGGTGTGTCCGCCAATGACTTACAATTTGACGCAAATCCAGGACATGCTGAAAGGTAAAGGGATTCAAGAGGTGGAGATCGTATCGTTCAGCGTTGATCCAAGTGTGGATACACCGGAGAAGCTGAAGCAATTCATCGGGAAATATGAGGCGGACACGAGCAGTTGGCGGCTCGTCACGGGATACGACCAGAAGACGATTGAGCAATTCAGCCGTGATTCCTTCAAGACGCTTGTGCTGAAGACGGAGGATTCGGATCAGGTGACGCACGGCACTTCCTTTTTTCTGGTCGACCAGTCGGGAACGGTATTGACGAAATACGATGGCCTGGAGCCGGATCATGACAAGATCGCAGCGGACGTGCGGGCTTTATTGGATTAATTGCGCATCAACGGCATGACGGACGTTCCGGCTAGGCTCACGTTGATTCGCACGGTCGTCGACAAGCTGTATACTAACATGGATTGGTCCATCGAAATGGAGGAAGGCTTAGATACCGGTAAGAGGATACAATGACGCTTGCTATGTTATAATGAAATGAGTACAGACTAGATATTGCATGGACAGATAGGAGGATACATATGCCGAAAATCGTGCTTATTCGTCATGGCCAGAGTGTGTGGAATCTAGAAAACCGGTTCACCGGATGGACGGACGTCGACTTGTCGGATCAAGGGCTGCGCGAAGCACGGGAAGCGGGGGCAATCTTGAAGAAGAACGGATTTGCGTTCGATATCGCTTATACTTCCGTGCTTAAACGGGCGATTCGTACCCTGTGGATTGTGCTGCATGAAATGAACCAAATGTGGATTCCCGTCCATAAGACCTGGATGTTGAACGAGCGTCACTACGGTGCGCTGCAAGGCTTGAACAAGGCGGAAACCGCCGCGAAATATGGTGAAGAACAGGTGCATTTATGGAGAAGGTCGGTCGAAGTAAGACCGCCTGCCTTGGATAAGAGTGATTCGAGATACGAAGCGTTCGCTCCTCAGTACCAAGAATTGCAGGAAGGGGAGTTCCCTCTCACTGAAAATTTGGAGGACACGGAACGAAGAGTGCTCAAATATTGGCACGACACGATTGTGCCTTCGATTCAAGCGGGCAAGCGAGTCATCATCTCTGCGCACGGGAACACGTTACGGGCGCTCGTCAAATATTTGGATGACATTCCTGCAGACGGTATCGCCAACTTGAACATTCCTACAGGAGTACCGCTCGTATATGAATTGGATGACAATCTGAAGCCAATTAAACATTACTATATAGGGAATGAAGGACCGTTGCCGGAAGGAAACGTAGCCAAACATATCTAGTGACGTCATGTCATAATATCGGGGAGAGCCGCACGTGGCTCTCCTTTGTCGTGATTACAGGCTTTAGCGGTAAACGCTTATATACAGAATGAGCGCCGCTATGATGCTGGGCAGACCAAGCAGCCATAGGGTCACGTTCAACCGCAACCGTCGTTGTTCATCCTCCACGGTATCATATTCTTGATTGAACCGCTGATAGTTCGCATCGCTGAAGATGCCGGACAGCAGTCCGGCAAGCGCCCATAGACCGAGACCGATAGAGCCGCTGCCGACGAACATTTGGTGAAGATTCCCCCAAATCAAACAATATATTGCTGTAACGATGACGATAAGCAGCCCGAGATTAATCCGTTTCGCCATATGTTCTCCCCCCAGTGTCTCTATGTATCCCAAAGTTCTATTATACTTAAATATGGGTAATAGTGGAATGTGAAAAGTGAGTGCAAGCATAACGAAGCCAACGCCGGGACACGATAAAATGGAAAATAGCAGGGAAACGATGGAAGGAAGAGATTCACATGTTCGATTGCATCATTATTGGCGGCGGAATTGCTGGCCTGCAGGCTGCGATTCAGCTTGGACGCTATGAGCATCGCGTGCTCGTCATCGATTCGGGAACCGGACGTTCTACATTATGCCGCCGGTACCGCAACATTCTGGGCTGGCCCGACGGTGTTGCAGGGGATGAGCTGCGCCGGCTCGGACGAATACAAGCGGATACACTCGGTGTTCACTTCGTCACTGGCAAAGCCGGATCCGCAGGCGGAAGTGAGGAAGCAGGGTTCTTCGTCACAGTCGGCGATGGAGCGGATAGGGAGAGGTATCGGGCACGTACGCTGCTGCTTGCCACTGGCATCATGGATCGCCTCCCACCAGTGCCTGGGCTGCGAGAATGCCTCGGTCTGACGCTGTACGTATGCCCGGACTGTGACGGTTATGAAGTCCGCAACCGCCGCACTGTCGTAATCGGAGCAGGCAACACCGGTGCCGAGATGGCATTGACCCTCCGCAGCCGGACGAACGAATTAATTTATATCAATCATGAGCGCACTGCAATTAAAGATGAAATGTACCGTGAACTCAATGAGAACGGAATCCCCGTCATGCATGAACAAATGAGCGAAATCACGGTTGCTGGAGATGGAGAGATGACCGGAGTCAAGCTCGTACAGGGCGGGTTTATCGAGGCGGAGCGGGGATTTGTCGCCTTTGGCGGCAATGCCGTCCATACGGATCTGGCGACGGAACTGGGGGTTGAACGGCTTGAAAATAAGCACATCCCGACAGATCCACGCAGCAAGATGACCAATGTTCCGGGAGTGTGGGCAATTGGCGATATTGGCGTGCATTCCGAACAGGCCACGATTGCAATGGGGGAAGGAGCGCAAGCGGCGATATGGATCCATAAGTCGCTCGTACGCCGTCGGGGAAGCTGAGAGAGCTTTTTCATTCGCCCCTTTCATTTTTTCAGCACTTAATAGAGGAGCAGCAAATGCGGATTGCTTTTGGGGACGAGATAAGTGTACATTAAGAGAATATACGTCTTCAGCAATGATTGCTTTCAAGGAGGAATAAATACATGACTGAACGCATGCTTGTATTTGTCGGTTCGTATGCGGAAGCATCCGATCCAGGGGTATACGTCTATGAATTTAAAGAAGAAACAGGAGAGCTCACGCTGCAGGATCAAGTGTCGGGATTGAAGAATCCGACATTTCTGAATGTGAATGTGCCAGATGCAAAGCTGTATTCCATTGCAGAAGGTCAGTCGGAAGCGGGCGTGAAGACGGGTGAAGCGGTATGCTTCTCCATCGACCCTGCTCAAGCGAAGCTGCAGGAGTTGAACCGTGCGCTCGCTGTCGATGCTCCGACTTGTCATATTCAACGCGATGCGGACAACCGTTACCTATTAGTAGCTAGCTATCACGGCGGTAGAGTAGGACTCGTTGCGCTTCAAGCAGACGGTCTGATCGGCGAGCAGCTAGACGTCAAGCAGCATGAAGGCCATGGACCACATCCGGAACGGCAAGTTCAGCCGCATCCGCATTCGGTGTTCTTCAGCCCGGATAACCGGTATTTGTTCGTATCGGATCTCGGCATTGATTGTATTCGCGCATATACAATTGATAAGGAACGCAATGTGCTGCAATGGCACGGGGATACGGAAGTCCAGCCGGGCGCGGGTCCGCGTCATTTAACCTTCCATCCGAACGGGGAACTCGTCTATGTTATTAATGAAGTGAATTCTACCATTACGTCCTTCCGTTACGATGCAGAAGCGGGCCGTTTACATACGATTGAAACCGTTCCGACACTGCCGACTGATTTTATAGGAGATAATTCTTGCGCGGAAATTACGGTATCTGAGAACGGAAAATATTTATACGGTTCGAATCGGGGTCACGACAGCATCGTCGTATACACCATCGATTCCGAGACCGGACGATTGACGCTTGTGGAGCACGTGTCCACGGAAGGCAAGCATCCGCGTCACTTTGCTTTGACGCCGGGAGGACGATTCCTAATCGCCGCCAATCGCGATACGAACAATATTGCGATATTCCGGGTTAATGAAGCGACAGGCAAGCTGCAATATACCGGCAGTTCGGTTCAGGTTTCGAAGCCAGTGTGCGTGAAGCCAGTCATACTTGCGGTGTGATAGATATTTCATTTTAACCTTAAACTGATTTCGATTCGAGATAGCTTGTGCGGACAACCAATATGTTGTCCGCTTTTTATTTTGGACTGAACTATACGTTGTGACATAGCAATGACACATACAATCAATTGTATGGAGGAACGATTGGTATCAGAAGCAGGTAGAAAATAACAAAAGGTTTCACTTTTGAAACAAAAACGTATATTATTACATTGTAGGAAATATCTTATTGTAATCATTATATTATAGAAATGATGCTAGAGGAGGGACTGCATTGACGAACTGGGTTCACGCAGGTGCACTTGAAGATCTGAAGCAGGAAGGCGCAAAGGTTATTAAGGGCGGCATCGCCGTATTCTATCATGAGCAGAAGGTATATGCGGTGGATAACCGCTGCCCTCATATGGGATTTCCGCTCCATATGGGAAGCTTATGCGACGGCATTCTTACGTGTCATTGGCACCATGCGCGCTTTGACGTGTGCAGCGGAGGGACGCTGGATCCTTGGGCGGACGATGTGCCGACCTATCCCGTCAAGCTGGAAGCGGGAAAAATCTATGTCAATCCGAAGCCGCTGACCAAGGGCCAAACGGAAAGACACTTCCAGCGGCTGCATGAGGGGATGGAGCAGAATCTGGCGCTCGTCATCGCCAAGTCTGTCGTTGCCTTGGTTGAAGCTGGCGTGCCCGATTCACAGATCGCCCAAGTGGGATTGGAGTACGGAACAACGTACCGTTCGGGTGGATGGGGCTCTGGGTTGACCATTCTTGCAGCTATGGTCAACATCCTGCCGAAGCTAGAGCATTATAACCGAATACTGGCACTCTATCACGGTCTTAGACGCGTCGCTGCTGATTGTTCAGGTCGGCCGCCGAGGTTTCTTATGCAAGCGCTTCCGAATAGTGGCGCATCTATAGATAGGCTGACATCTTGGTATCGTCAATGTATCGAAGTTCGCGATACACAAGGGGCAGAACGCGTGCTGCTCACTGCGATCCGGAGTGGTGCCGACACACGGCATATCCTGGACATGATGCTGACAGCGGCAACGGACCATTTTTATCTGGATGGCGGCCATACGTTCGATTTTCATAATAAAGCGTTTGAAATGCTGGAGAAGGCAGGCGATGAGCTGGCAGAACGTGTGCTTGCTTCCTTGGTCCCGCTGCTCGGCAATCCTTCGCGAAGCGAAGAACGGCACAGCTGGCAGCATCCGATTAATCTGGTTGCTCCGCTGCATCAAGCATTTGAAGCGCTGCCGAAGCTGGGGGAACGCAGCACTGAACAACATGACGAGTTGGACGAGGAGCAATTCATTCATCAACTGCTCGGTGATCAGCCGCTTGCCGCGCTTGCTGCCATCACACAAGCATTGCAAGGCGGAGTGGCACCCGTTCACATAGCGCGCCTCGTGACACTCGCTGCTGCAGAGCGAATCAACCGGTTCCATACGCAAAATGATTTCGGAGACTGGATCGCAGTGTTGCATACGTTTACACATGCTCATGCCGTGCATGAAAGCTTGCTTCGCGGAGCAAACGATCTTACGATCCGTGCGGTCTATTATGCGGCCGTCAGCATATACCTTGACCGCTTCCTCAACATTCCCGCCGCATCGCCACCGACAGCTGAAAAGTATGGCAGCTATGGCTACACGACTGACTTAAGCGAGCTGCTGGATCTAATGAATCAACGCCAACAAGTTGCAGAAGCTGCTAACTGGGTCGCAAATTACCTCGATCAAGGAGGCGATGTCGATTCGTTATTCAACACGTTGGGCCACTCATTGCTGCGTGAGGACGCCGAGTTCCACTCCTTCCAAATGATCGAAGCCGCCATCAAGGAATATGATCAATGGTCGAACATTACCGGCCCGCTTGCGAATCGGGCAAAAAGAACGATGATTCTGGCACTGACCCGCTATTTGGCTGCACATGCTCCGACTGCGCGCGAGCAGTCACACATCGCACGCATTGCGTGGCGATTACAGCGTGGAGAACGGCTGTTCAAAGACGAATAAGTGACCTGTCAAATTCTGATCCATTACAACAAAATCCTTCAAATCTTAGTATTTTGCAAAAGAACGTTAGCATCGTCTATGTATTATTCCACACCTTTTTTTTACCATTAAGGAAAGTTTCGTACGAATCACATCCCAGTGTCGCGGATTGCGGCATACGGATTATCAGCTGCAGGTGCAGACGCCGTACCCGGTTTGATCGCCGCCTTAAGCGATAAGCGGGAGGAGACGATCGATTCATGCTGTTTTTGCGCTCGGCGAATTGCGCCAGCTTGCGTCACAGTCCATTCCGACCATGGTTGGTCTGCTTGGCCATTCATCTGTGACGATTCGACGCACCGTAGTTGATGCATTGGGAATGATCGATACGCCAGCGGAGGACGTCGTGCAGGGATTAATTCAATGTTTGCATGATACCGATGTTCAAGTGCGGTTCATGACCGGGCTGTCCTTGGCCCGTCTGGGTTCTGCTGCCGAGATAGCCGTAGCTGAGTTGGAGAAGGCACTGGAAGATGATAACCGATACGTTGAGCCCGGGCGGTGGATGCCTGGGCTTTGTCGCGTACTAGCTCTAATCTGCTGTGCTTCGATGCGGTCAATGAGTGGGGAGACGACGATGCGCTGCAGCAAAGCTTTGAGGATGTTGTAGCCATAACGTCTCGATTGCTATGCGGTACCTACATCCGCCGTGGTTGAAACATTCTGAGGAGCCTTGCGATCGTTCACAAGGAACACCCACACACCGAAGATGAGAAGCAGGCAAGCTAGCATTTGTAAAGGCGTCATCGCTTCCCCCAACAAAATCCATGCGAGTATGCTAGAGCCAACTGGTTCACCGAGTACGCCCATCGAAATGGAAGTGGCATTCATGTATTTGAGAAGCCAGTTGAATAGCATGTGCCCCAACACGGTAGGGACGATCGCCATTAAGCTGAACAGCACCCATTCCTTTGCCCCGTATCCAGTCATTGCATAACCGGCACTGATGTTATACACGGCAAGACAAGCTCCCGCCACGAGAAATACGGTAAAGTTGTATACATAAGAAGAGACACGTTGCCGTAAGTCTTGACCGAGCAGCATATGTATGACTACAGCAATGGCGCCCAACACAGACAACAAATCTCCATAGAGCGCTTGCCCGGAAATTTTCAAATCTCCCCAACCGATAAGTATAACTCCAAAGAGAGAGATGACAATCCCGAATACAGCCCGCGACGTCGTCCGCTGTTTGAACAACCAGAAGGAACCGGCCATGACGAGAATCGGCTCCAGCGTCAGCAGAGCAGTGGAACTAGCTACCGTCGTGTGACGAAGCGATTCCATCCAGAGAAGAAAATGCAGCCCGAGAAAGAAACCGGACATCGTCATCCGGAGCCAATCCCTGCGCTGTATCGAGCGCCACTCCGCCCGATACGACCATACCCATGGCAGCAGCACCAGATTGGTCAGCAGCAAGCGGTACATTCCGATAACCGGAGCAGGGGCTTCCGACCATTTGACGAAAATGGCGGAGAACGAAATTGCGATCATGCCGATAACCAATAGGGCATATAAATGCGATGTTTTTCGTGATGACATTTTTCTGACAGACACCTCGGTATTTATAAAATGGATTCCTAGCATCAAAGCGTTAGTATACAACAATCCTGAAGAAGTTGGAATGATAGTTTTTTTCGATACACAGAAGAAGAAGTCCCCGTAATTGAGGACTCCTTCTAGGTATGATGAAGGTCGGGCGATTATCCATTTACCGTCGTTCATGCTGAGGATATTCACTTCGGCTGCTGCAACTGATCCAGCGCAATAAACTCATATCCTTGTTTTCTGGCACCATCAATAATACTGCCCAGAGCATTGGCGTTATCCTTCGAAATCGAATGGAGAAGCATAACGGCCCCGGAATGCAGCTGACTCATCACCTTGTCATATGCATAACGCGCGCCCTTCTGAGCGTTCACATCCCAATCTTTGTAGGCCAAAGACCAGAATACGTTCGTGTATCCCATCTCGCGAGTTACTGCCAACGTTCGCTCGCTGAAGATGCCACGGGGCGGGCGAAGGTAGATCATTTGCTGCTTACCTGTTACTTGTGCGACTTCCGCCTTCACCTTGTCCAGTTCTTCCTTCAGTTGCGCGTTAGAGATTTGCGTCATATCGGGATGACTCCATGAATGGTTGCCGATGATATGTCCCTCGGCGGCCATTCGTTTCAGAAGCTCCGGTTGACTCTTCACGTAGTGTCCGGTCACAAAAAAAGCAGCGGGCACTTTTTTGTCTTTTAGCGTGTTCAGGATCTGTTCCGTTAATCCATTCTCATAGCCGTTGTCGAACGTGAGATACAGCACCTTTTTGTCGGTATCGCCTAAAAATATCGCTCCGTTTTTATCGATGATATTTTTGAATCCTTCCTGATCAATTGAAGGTAGCTGGCCGTTCTGGCTTCGTTTAAATCCGAAATGATAAGCGTGGTTCTCAAAGGCATACGCCGATATGCCAACTGTCATCGTCAACATGATGACCAGCAGGGACGAAATAACATATCGTTTCATTGGTTGTAACTCCTTATTGCAATCGTTTTTTTTATTCTACCGTTTACTATTTCTTGTTCGCGCCAATTTATACGATATGTCTCCGTGAAGCGCATTTTTTCGGTTTGAAGCCCTAAAATCACGCTTGACCATTTGTTTAAATGCTGATGCACAAAGGCATCGCCAATCATACAATGGTGAAGATACAAGACGATGGCTGATATCCGGCCGCCAACTGCAAATGTAGTGCGTCGGGATAAGGTTCATAAAAGCTGTCCTGTCGTGAAAGGGGTTATTACGAATGGAGTTGTACATGTCACTCGGGAGTGCCGGACCCGAAGTGCTGGAATCTGAACAAATGCTTAGCCGTTTAGGGTATTACGTAGATGTGAATGGACAATTCGATAGATACACCCAGCGAGCCGTGAGTAAGTTTCAAATGGACCGCAGCATACCGGCGACCGGGATTATCAACAATGTAACGTTTGAACATTTAAAATATGCAGTAGCCGAATATAATTCCCGAATCGGTCAGCCTTTGTCGTTTGTTCCAAAAGCAATTGCTCCGCCGTCTCCGGCTCCCCAGGAGCCGCCGGTTATGCATCAACCCGCACCGGAATGGAGCAGTCAGCCGGAGGCGCATCAACCTGCACCGGAATGGAGCAGTCAACCGGAGGCGCATCAATCCGCACCGGAATGGAGCAGTCAGCTGGAGGCGCATCAACCTGCACCGGAATGGAGCAGTCAGCCGGAGTCGCATCAATCCGCACCGGATTGGAGCAGTCAGCCGGAGGCGGATCAACCATGGCGGGAGATAAACATCCCTTCTCTCATGCAGGAAGGGTCAATCAGCGGGACCATCACCAGAGCTAACAATTACAATTTTTGCATCATTGCGGGCAAGGAGTACGTTGTGAAAGCCGCCGCTCTGCATGATTCCTTAAAAAGGCATACCAGCAACTTCAATCTGTTCATATGCTGCATGGATCCGATTGCCTTCTCTATGTTAGGGAAAATGAATCTGAGCAACGTCATTCTTATTCGAGTTGAGGTCATAGAAGATGATCGCCTTCGGTATGCCAAAAGCGATCGGAAAATGAATGAGTACTGCTGGACGCTCAAGGCCCCTCTGATCGAATTCTGCCTGACTCACTATGGAATCGATTCTGTCATTTACTGCGATGGGGATATATACTTTTTCTCTGATCCGAAGCCCATTTTTGACGAATGGGGAAGCCATTCCGTATTTATGTGCCGACAGAGGGATGTCGAATGGGTAGAACAATTGTACGGAAGGTATCAAGCCGGTCTGATCGGCTTCAGAAATGATCAATACGGTCTGGAGAGTCTGCGATGGTGGAAAGAAAAATGTCTGGAGTGGTGCTACCACAGAGCGGAAGAAGGAAAGTTCGGGGATCAAAAGTATTTAGACTACGTGCCGAACTATTTTCCGAATATAAAAATATCGGATAACCTAGGAATTAACGCGGCTCCGTGGAATTGCATTTATAATAATGATTTCAGAATTCATCGGCAAAACAACGAATTATATATCGAAAATGATAAACTTGTCGCTTATCATTTTGCCTGCATAGCCATTTATAACGAGAATGAGTTCGATCTCTGGTCGATTGGTGAAATAACGATCGGCAAAATCATTAAAAATGAAATTTATGTACCGTACCTCGATAAATTAAGAGACATCATTGCATCTGTCAAAGTGAATGACGGTTATGCGTTAAGTCAAGCTCTAAATCACGAGGATCCATCCAAAGCGAAAACGTATTATAAATATTCCGGATTCAGAAGAAAAATGGATCAGTGGGACCAGTTCTTTAACTTCGCAACCATCGTCCACCAAGAAAACCTGATTAGAGGGTTGGCGCTATATCATTCATTGAAAAACAAAATAGGGAATTTTCATCATTGGATCTGCTGCATGGATGATTACAGCTATCATGCGTTGAGCAGAATGAACCTGGAAAATGCATCGTTAATCCAAATGAAGGAGGTTGAAAACGAAGAGCTGTTACGAGTTAAAAGCTCGCGAAAACGAAACGAATACAGTTGGACATTAAAAGCGCCATTATGTCTCCATATCCTTAGCCATTATAAGGAAATCGACCACATCATTTATTGTGACCCGGAAGTTTATTTCTTCTCCGACCCGAAGCCGATATTGGATGAATGGTGGAAGTATTCCATTTTCTTATGCAAGCAAAGAGGGAATTATGAGCATGAACAGGTGCAAGGGCTGTTCCAAAGCAGCCTCGTCGGATTCAAGCGAGAAGAAAACAGCATTACGATTTTGAAGTGGTGGAAGGACAAATGCTTAGAAAAGTGCAGTGAAAATTACGATGCGAATGATCAAACGTTCAGAGATCAAAGATATTTAGAATATATCCCGCTCATTTTTCAAAATATTAAATTAATCGATCATAAAGGAATTAATGCCGCCCCGTGGAACGTCATCTTGAACAACCATTATTCCGTCGGGGTGCAAGAGAATAAAGTATTTATTTACGATAACGAGCTTGTATCTTACCATTTCGGAAATATGCTTATCTACAATCAAGACGAATACGATTTGTGGCAATTGGCGCCGATCTCATTCGATTATTCGATTATCAGCAATATTTATACACCGTATATAAATACCGTAAAGGAAGTGTGCAAATCCATTCATTTCAAAACGGGAGCAGATGTATCGCTTCTTTACGAACACGCCTCCAGTAAGCATTCTGCTAAAAATTATTTCAAATTTTGATTGGCTCATATCAAATAATACGACGAGGTAGCAGGGGACTGCTGCCTTTTTTGTTGATCCACGGGAACACATATGAAATGTGCGATTCAGGTGCTATAATATCTTTGAGAGCTGAGACTAAGATGGGTACCTTAAAAAAGAAGTTATTGTGCATGTTGATATCGATAACTCCATTGAAAAGGTGATGACAGATGAAAACAATGAACTACATATTGGCAGGCTATGCAGGGGACAGTGTTCTACCGCAAGTTACGCCAGTTGACGCGGCAAGATTGACCCATTTGAACGTGGCCTTCGGTCATGTGAAGAACGACAAAATTACGATCGGCCATTTGCAGAATCTGGCTTATTTGTCCAAGTTGAAGGAATACAATCCTGAACTGCAAATTTTATTGTCTGTTGGCGGATGGAGTGCCGGCGGTTTCTCGGAAGCGGCTTCAACGGCGGAAGGGCGCCGTCTATTTACAGAATCTGCTGTGGAAATACTGCGCGCGCATCCGTTTGACGGCATTGACCTGGATTGGGAATATCCTTGCTATTCAGAAGCGGGAATTAAGTCCAGTCCTGATGACAAGACGACTTTTACGCTGCTTCTGAAAGAGTTGAGAGAGGCGATTGACCGTCAGGGACAAGAAGACGGACGTCATTATTTGCTTACGATTGCAGCGGGTGCCGATCAATATTATTTGGATGGGACTGAAATGGATAAGGTTCAGCAATATTTGGACTTCATTCAATTGATGACATACGATATGCGCGGCGGATTCCAGACGCTTACGGGCCATCATACGAATCTATTCACCTCTACCGGGGACCTGTTCCGGATCAGCGTAGATGCATCGGTTCGTCTCTTCGTGAACGCGGGAGTTCCGCGCGAGAAGATTGTTATCGGGGCTGCCTTCTATTCGAGAATGTGGAAGGATGTGCCGAAAGAGAATGATGGCTACCTGCAAATGACTTCGTCCTCAGGAGGCTATGGTCCTGACTATTCGGCACTAGCGGCTGAATACATCGACCGCAACGGTTACATCCGTTACTGGGATGACGAAGCGAAGGCTCCTTATCTATACGACGGCAGCACCTTTATCACCTATGATGACGAACAATCTTTGACGTGCAAATGTGAGTATATTAAAGAGCATCAAATCGCAGGCATTATGTTCTGGGAGTACAGCTGCGACCGAACGGGCAATCTGTTAAGCGCATTGTACAGAGGACTCAAATAGGATCTATTTTATCGCCGGGCCGTTGGCTGCTGAAATGCAGTTGACGGCCTTTTTGCTCATTTTTTTCATTGACATAATAAAACTTGAATGGTAAGTTTTATTTGAACTGACTAGTCAGTTCAAAGTGGTGGTGGAAGGAGAAATACAGTGAGCAGAGTGAAAATATTAAATGCCGCGGCAGACGTATTTTCCACACATGGATATCAGCGTGCAAGCATGGATGAAATCGCTATGCAGGCAAATGTGGCAAAAGGAACGCTGTATTATCATTTTTCGGGAAAAGCGCAACTGTTTCAAACCTTGGTAACGGAAGGCATGAGTGAACTCGTCGCCAAAATCCGTTCGGATTTAAATACGGATGTGACGTTGGAGGAACAAATCAAACGCATTGTGCAACACCATCTGGACCTATATCTGGATAACGGCGCTCTGGCTCGGATTGTTTTTTATGAATTGTCCAACGGCCTGGAGGACGAGGTGCTAGAGAACATTCAACAGATACACCAAGAATATATCCGCTTTCTAACCGAAGTATTGGAAATGGGAAGAGCGGAAGGGATGCTCCGTTCCGTTAACAGCAGATTGGCCGCTGTCGGTATCATCGGTATGATTGAGCATGTGTGCGCGGAGTTTTTGACAGAAGGAGAACACCTCGTTAGGGAACAGCTTGAAGAAGTAATTATTACAATTGTTACATCAGGATTGATACGTAAGGTTGAATAGTGAAGGAGTGGTGAATGCAATGGAATGGGCAAATGAAAATAACATCCTGCCGCTGTCCCACTTTGCGCAGAAACGCGCAGCGGATCCGGTTTCGTGTCAAGATGGTGTATGGAATGTATACAAATATAAGCATGTCAAAGCGATATTTGGCGATCACGAACATTTCTCTTCGCAAGCGGAAGGGGATCCGGGCTATGATGAACCGATTGAATTCAGCATTTTGCGGCGGGACCCGCCGAAGCATCGCCAGCTCCGAACCTTGGTGTCGCAAGCTTTTACTCCGCGTGCAATTGAAGCGCTTATTCCCCGTATCGAAGCTCTATCGCACGAGTTGTTCGATCGGGCGGAGGGCAAAGGCGCGATGGAGGCCATCAGCGACTTTGCCGGACCGCTCCCGATTATCGTCATCGCGGATATGTTGGGTATCCCTGTGCAAGATCGGGACCGGTTCAAAGAGTGGTCTGATGCGTTGGTAGGGAACGATTATGAGCGCTATGTCTGGTGTCAAAAGGAAATGGCCGCTTACTTTGCAGCCATCGCCGAGGAACGTCGCCGTGAGCCGCAGGATGATCTCATTAGCCGGCTTGTTCAAGCGAAAGCGGATGGCGAACCGTTACAGCCGCTGGAGTTAATCGGCTTCTGTATTCTGCTGCTCGTCGCTGGAAATGAGACGACGACGAACTTACTATCTTCAGCACTGCTCTGCTTTGACAGCCGTAAAGACAAGTGGCACGAAATTCGCCAAGATCGCTCATTGCTTGCCCCTGCGATTGAAGAAGTGCTGCGATACTGTTCTCCTGTACAAATGATGGTTCGACGAGTCAAGCGCGATACCGAGTTGGATGGATTAACGTTTAACAAAGGACAAATCGTCAATCTGTGGATCGGATCGTCCAATCATGATGAAGACATCTTTGAACAGCCGGAATCATTCGACATCCGCCGCAGTCCGAATCCACATCTCGCTTTCGGTCATGGTATCCATTTTTGTCTCGGTGCCCAGCTTGCGCGATTGGAGGCGACCATTGCACTGAACGCTCTGCTTGACCGTTTTCCGGATTTCCACCGCGACCGCTCGCAAGTGTTGGAACGCATCGACAGCTGGCTTGTGTTCGGTGTCAAGAGCCAGGCTATCAAGTTGAAATAATAAATGATGAAAAATGCATAAATGGGCAAGCGCGAATGGAAAACTGTTCGTGCTTTTTTCATGATTCAGATTATTTTGGCCGGAAATAAGTTTAAAAAGAGGAGCGCCGTCCATAATTGAAATAGAGCGCATATCAAACACAATCTTTCCTTCATCGAGGAAATGGAGGAGCAGACTTCATGTTGGCAAGTATAGGGATACTATTGATTGTCTTCGTAATTATATCTATCGAAGTTCCTGCTCTGGTGAAGAACGGAACCAAGCAAGAACTGCGCGTATTTTGGGTGCTGCTTGCAATCGGGACGTCCCTTGGCATTGCATTAGGATTTAAGATCGATATTCCGAACCCGCTGGACTGGATTGCGGCAGTGTACAAGCCAGTAAGCAGCCTGATATCCAGGTTATTGCAATGAAAAATGAAAGGAGCAATGATAAATGCCAGCGGGCGAAAATGGAAACATATCGGTACGTCAATTCACGATACTCGTGTTTCTATATTCGGTAGGGACTACGATATTGGTTATTCCTTCAAGTCTGGCAGAAGTGGCTAAGCAGGATGCATGGATTGCCGCGGTTCTTGGTGTCGGACTAGCTTTGCTATTAGTAAGGTTGTATAGTGCTGTAGGGAATTTGTTTCCCGGTCTGACCTTGATTGAAACGAACGAGCAGCTGCTCGGAAAGTGGTGCGGCAAGGCTGTTTCGCTACTGCTCGTCTTCTTTGCATTGATTACCGCATCAGAATTGTTATATTTCATGGGGACTTTTATGACGACACAAATCATGCCGGAGACCCCAATCCAAGCCATAAATATTTTATTCGCGCTTGTCGTTATTATGGGGGTGCGTCTAGGCTTGGAAGTACTTGCTCGCTCAGCAGAAATACTGTTCCCATGTTTTGTTGCTTTATTTTTGGGTTTAATTCTATATATTGCTCCTCAGATTGAGATTCACAACATCCAGCCTGTATTCGAAACGGGAATAAAGCCGTTAATCTTTGCAACTTTACTATTTATAAGTGTATTTTCATTACCTGCTGTCTTGTTTTTAATGGTCTTTCCTGTATCGATCAATGAACCGCAAAAAGCTCAAAAGGCATTTTACATCGGTACTCTCTTAGCCGGAATCGTATTAATCCTTGTAATCGCATCATCTATATTGGTGCTTGGAGCGGATACTACGTCGCGGCAGATGTACCCAAGCTACGTATTGGCCAAAAAAATAAACATTGGTAATTTCTTGCAGCACATTGAAGTGATAGTCGCTGTCATGTGGTTCATTACGATTTATTTGAAAATGGCCATATATTTTTATGTGTCGGTCAAAGGTCTGGCGCTAATATTGCATTTGAAAGAGTACCGGCCGCTTGTGATGCCAATGGGCCTGATTTTAGTTGCATTCTCCCTAATTATCCATCCCAACATCGTTCATTCCAATATCTATAATAAGGAAACCTGGCTGCCGTTTGTTTCAACTTTCGGATTTGCGCTTCCGTTGCTTTTGCTGGCTGCGGCATCGTTTCAAAAAAAACAAAAGGTAAAATCGTCAGACCAATGCTCCCAGGGGAGTGAATAAGACTGGGCATTTGAAAAATATGCATATTAGGCAATTCACCGAGTCAAGGACAAGCGAAACAGTAATACAATACAAGGTATCTTGCTGGAAGGGAGGATTAAGCCATGGGTGAATGTGTAGGCGGAGTTGGATTTGGCAGTTGCGGATCTCTCTTTACATCAACAGGCGTAATTTTGGTGCTCTTTATTCTATTGGTTATTGTATCGCGCTGCTTTATTTAACAGCTATGTACGAGCGGCAAGGTACGCCAGCCGTGTGATTATCAAGCGGGAAGAAGGAGGGGGCCCCCTCCTTGGCGGATACTCCCCAGCCTCGACTTGGTTCGTTTTCATTTGTTATACTACGGTTACCCTAACCAAACTAGGAGGAACCGTCATGAAGAAACGAATCGGGATTATCGGGCTGGGGGATATCGCTCAGAAGGCGTATCTCCCCGTACTGGGGAAGCATGAAGGAATCGATATCGCCGGCATCATGAGCAGAACGCCGTCTACGGTAGAGAAAATCGGACAACAGTACCGTATCTCTGGCAAGTATACGGATGTGAACGAACTGCTGCAATTGGATCTGGATGCTGTATTCATACATACGCCGACCGACACTCATGAGAACGTGGTGACGACTTGTCTGGAACGAGGCGTACACGTCTACGTGGACAAGCCGCTGTCTTACGATATCAATGCTTCCGAGCGGATGGCGGAAGCCGCATTGAAGCATGATAGATTGTTGGCTGTTGGATTCAATAGGCGCTTTGCGCCGATGTATCAAGAGGCACGGGACTGGATGGAAGAAGTCGGAGGATTCGATCTGTGCATTGTTCAAAAGCATCGGACCAGACAACAATCGATGTCGGCAGATAAGACATTGTATGATGATCTGATTCATATGATTGATCTCCTGTTGTGGTGTGGAGCCAAGCCATACGAATTAGCGTCATATATGCAGGAACAGGATCAAGAGGGAAGACTGCTGCATGCTGCAGGGAGCGTGGCTTTTTCGCGTTCGATGGCGCTGTTCAGCATGAACCGGCGAGCTGGGGCGGATGTGGAGCGGCTGGAATTGCATGGAGGCGGGAGAACAGCAGAGATTACGAACCTGGAATCTGCGGTCTGGAACGATCGGAACAGCGGTCAGCAAATAAGACGATTCAGCAGTTGGGATACGATTGGCTATCGCCGCGGTTTTGAAGGCGTTGTGAATCATTTCCTGCAATCATTAGACAATCCGAAGCATTGTACGATCGCAGCCGACCGTGTGATGGACACGCATCAACTGATCGAGAAACTGATAGAAAGTTATAAAAATAGTCAGGGTACTATATAAGTTGAACTATTGAATTTCTTGATTAGCATTTGATACAGCTTCGTTACTTATCTCAAAATATTGGAGAGGCGATAATCTCTCCATTCGGCTCTTCCGATCACTCTCCCCTTCGGTCAGTCAACTAGTTCCGAAAAATTACCGAACCGGGGGAGTGAGGCTCTGCCATGAAAATGAAGAGCACTCATTCCTCGGCTACAACAGGTTAAACCGTTCTAAATGGTTGTGCAACCCGGCTTCAGCCAATATTTGCTGCTGCTTCGGTCCCATCAGGTCGAAATGGGGGAAAGGAGGACGATGATGAATGTACTTTGGGTTCAAGCCATGAGCTGCACACCACTCGGTCAAGCGTTGTAAATCACTGCAGCCTACCTTGGTTACAGTCTTGATGCCCGGAAAGCGATCGTCCAGCCAATAATGGGTCAAGTAGGCGAGTTCTCCCCGTTTTACGCGTTCTTTCCACACCGACAATTCTGTTCTTGTAATACCAAATGCCATAGCTTCATTCTTCTTTCTTATGAACGTAATCTCTTCTTATTATAACAAAGAATGCGCATCGAACATCTATGATTGCATCAATAAGCTTGTGTCATAACGGGTATCCTAATGTCAATGAAAGAAAGGAGGATATCCATGCCTGGAAAGAAAAATGTTGAATCCGACAAGAAATCCGTCAAGGAAGAGGCTGCATTACAGGAGCAATGTGTTACACCATCAATCGCTCAGGTTGATTCTCCCGCTGATTTACAACATGGGATCGTTGAAATCGCGGACAAGGACGAATATGTAGACGAACCATAACGGGATGAACCGGCTAAGTGTTCGGCTGTCGAAGATGCCTAATAAGGTTGGAAATGAAACAAATAGGGGTGGAGGGTGTTGCTAAGAGAGCTGGCGATCGCCTTTGAATTCATGTCTCCAGAGCACATTCTTAACCAAATGCCATGGATTCAAAAGCAACGAAAGCAGACCCCCCACCATGCATGTTTCCTTTTGACTTCAATTTGCTCTCATAAATTTAACCGCCTGCGCGTTCGATTTTATTTTACGGCGCCCATACCAATTATTTTTACATTTACCTTCACATTAACCTCGGCGTCTTTGAACGCCTCGCCCCAGTTATCGCTTACCTTCAACCATTGCGGATATGCATATGCCCTTGCATACATGCCGAAGCCAGTAGGATCAATCTTTGCGTTTTGCAGCTTGCGAATGAGCCGCTCGAACTTCTGCTGCAGCTGTTTGGCAATAATAACCAGGTCCGGAGCATGTGTAAATAATGTTTGCAGCCGTTCAACATTTATCTCGATTTGTTCATGTATCGTTCCGGCCTGACACGTCATGATTCTCATCCTTATGTTTGTTCATATGAGAGCAGCTTGTGTAAGAAAAGCTCAGTTACTTGCTCTTCTTGAGCTTGTTGATTTCCTCCGTAACGACGAACGCCAAGTCTTCGTTGCCAAATAAGGACAAGACGCCAAGCAATGTATCAAGGGGAATGTCTCCAGCTTCTTCCTTGGCAACCGTCAATTCCATCGCTTCTTGCAACGCATGGTTTTCTCCTTGCTTCGGATAGGCGCGATGATATAACTCAGCGGGATCAAGGTCATGATTGATACACCACTGCGCGAACACAAGTATCATCATTTGTTCGTCTTGTTGGTAGTTTCGAATAATCTGTTCTTCGATTTCTTTCGTATTCATTGAGGATTCTCCTTGCAGCTAATATTATGACTTCATTATAACGAAGGTTCAGGGAGGCGCACAATAAGAGGTACGTAGAGAACGATGAAATAACTTTAGGGATAGCTGAAAATAGATCGAAGGAGAATTTGAATATCATTCGTCAAAATAGATTAGATATCGGTGTAAAAGAGTTTCACCTCAACAATTGCTGTAGCACTCATTCATGTTGTACAATGACGAGTGTGCTCATGGATTCATCCGTAGCATCACAGAGAGGGTTGGTTTCTTATAATCCATATGTATTTAATGGGTTTACCTAAGAGTTTCATATGAACCAATTAGGCTTAACTTACGTAGAATAAAAAAAAAAACCTTCTGCAAATGCGAGAAGGTGAAATTTAGGTGTTGATTTAGGCCCAAAAAAATGATAGAATAACGGATGCTATAAAAATAAATATAATTAATCAAAATCATACCACATTATAGGATTTTTGTCAAATATATTTTCAGTGCTGCAAGTAGTATATAGGGGGGAACTGGATTGTGATGAACGACCAACAAGAATACGACCTAACACTGCCGCCGGGGATTAAATTGGATGACCCCGTGCGTATGTATTTGAAAGAGATTGGACGCGTTCCACTCCTATCCGCAGAGGACGAGATTGACCTGGCTTTACGGATCGCACAAGGAGATGAAGAAGCCAAGCAAAGACTGGCTGAAGCGAATTTGCGTCTCGTCGTCAGCATTGCGAGACGATACATTGGCCGCGGCATGATGCTCCTTGATCTGATTCAAGAGGGCAATATGGGCTTGATGAAGGCAGTGGACAAATTCGACTATACGAAGGGGTTCAAATTCAGCACGTATGCGACCTGGTGGATTCGTCAGGCGATTACGCGTTCCATTGCCGATCAGGCCAGAACGATCCGTATTCCGGTACACATGGTCGAGACGATCAACAAGCTCAATCGCATTACGAAGCAGTTACTGCAGGAGCTTGGCCGTGAACCGCTGCCAGAAGAGATTGCTAAAGAAATGGAGCTAAGCACGGAGAAGGTACGGGAGATCATGAAAATCGGACAAGATCCGGTATCGATTGAAACACCGATCGGCGAAGAGAACGACTCGAATTTAGGAGACTTTATCGTGGATCGTGAAGCGCTGGCACCGGCGGATGCCGCTGCCTATGAGCTGTTGAAGGAGCAACTGAAAGATGTGTTGGACACATTGACCGAACGCGAGGAGAACGTGCTGCGTCTTCGCTTCGGATTGGATGATGGGCGCACACGTACGTTGGAGGAAGTGGGCCACGTATTTGGCGTTACCCGGGAGCGGATTCGTCAGATCGAAGCGAAAGCGCTGCGCAAGCTGAGACATCCTAGCCGCAGCAAGCGATTGAAGGATTTCCTAGAATAATTACGAAGCTGCACTTTACTTATATTTTGATGGGAACACGCCTGAAGCGCGTGTTCCTTTATTCATATGTACGGGTGGCGTCAATGTTGCCGAGGGAGATGTTTACTCAAGCGCTTCACGAGCTGTTGGATGACGGATTAATCAACCGTACGAAACACAGCGGGAAGATGCTTCGGATACGTTCAGCTCCATCGATGAGGAGGAGTTAGCGTGAAGATATTAGTAATAGGTGCAGGTGTAATCGGTACGGCTTATGCCTGGGTTATTCATGAAGCTGGCTATGACGTTACGTTATATGTTCGGCCACACAAGCTGGAAGCGATGAGAGAAGTACCTATTTCTTGCCTTGACAAGCGAAGAAAAAAACCAGTGCAAATCAACACCATCTATCGGCCAAAGGTGACGGATCAATTTACTTCTGCTGACGGATACGACCTCATTCTCGTCTGTGTGAAATATAATCAGTTGGAATCCGTGTTGCCAATGCTAGCGGAGGCTGCAGGTGAGGCCGATATTTTATTTTTCCAAAACATGTGGGAAATTAGGAAAAAGATCGAACCCTATCTTCGAGCTTCGCAATATTTTCTTGGTTTTCCGTCAGTAGGCGGAGGTAAAACAGAGAACAGGTTGGATTGTTTTCTCGAATCTAGCTTTGCCGTTCCGAATCTATTAGGTGAAGTCAATGGGGAAATAACACCGAGAGTGAAAGCAGCAGCGGCCATTTTCAAGCAAGCGGGATTTAAACCAGTAGTTTCAAAATATATGACCACTTGGCTCACTACACATTATGTGTGGGCAGCCTCATTTCTCGGCGGAGTCGTCAAGGCTGGGTCCGTAGAGAAATTTTCCCGTAATCCCGTATTCATTAAAGAGACTTATTTGGCCATGCGGGAAGGATTCCGGGTATGTCGACAAAAAGGGTTTGAGGTAAAGAAAGTTGCTCCTCAATCCTTGTATGATACACTGCCTTTGTTTCTGCTGACGATGGTTACCCGCAAGATGTTTCAACAAGAAGAAATGCAAAACATGTTGAAGGCTCATATCGCACATTCCCCAGATGAAATGCTCGGGATGTACTATGATGTACTCAACGACGGCCAAGCCAAAAACATAGAGATACCTTATTACATAGGCTTTAAAGACCATATCGACAAATATTTCACTCAATAAAGGAGGCGTTGACTGATGCCGCTCGATCATCAAACTCAAGCTTTTCTGGAGAAACTAAAAGGACAACCGCCGATTGAAAGTTTACCTCCTGCTATCGCTAGAGAGCTTCAACGACAAATGGGAATGCAAACCGAATTATTGTCCGCAAAAGAAAAAATCCAGGTTGGAGCAGTTTCCGATCTTACAATTCAGGGTGCACATGGGGAAGTTCCGATAAGGATATATACACCAGCAATTGAGGGACCTCACCCCGTACTCGTCTATTATCATGGGGGAGGTTGGGTGCTTGGCGATCTGGACCGCTTTGATGATATTTGTCGCCGGTTAACGAAATCTTCTAACTGTGCCGTCGTGTCTGTAGATTATCCGCTTTCCCCTGAGAACAAATTCCCGACTGCAGTAGAAGCTGCCTACACAGCGGCGCAGTGGGTCTTTGACAATGCGGAACAGCTTCAACTCGATCCGAACCGTCTAGCGGTTGGGGGAGACAGTTCTGGAGGTAACTTGGCGGCAGTTGTCACTCATTTGGCCAAAGAAAGAAAAACGCTCAAAATTGCTTATCAAGTCCTGATCTACCCAGTAACCGATGCGTCTATGCAAACCGCTACATACAGGGAATTTGCCGAGGGCTATTTTTTGACCCGAGATCAAATGACATGGTTCTTTGACAACTACTTAAACAGTCATGAAGAAGAAGCAACGAATCCATGGGTTTCGCCTCTTTTATTTACTGATTTTACCGGCTTGCCGCCTGCGCTTGTCATTACTGCTGAATTTGATCCTCTGCGGGAGGAAAGTGAAGCCTACGCTGAGCGGATGAAGGAGGCCGGTGTGCCTGTCGTCTTGCATCGTTATGAAGGCACGATTCATCCGTTTGTCAGTTTTGCCGACGAAATCGATAAAGGAATAGAAGCGATAGAGGAAGTAGCTGATTCGCTGTGTACATTTTTCGGAGTTAATCGTTAATTGCTTGCACTACCCTTGTTGAGAACCCCAAAATGAAGTAAAAAAGAAACAAGAATGGTGGGAGTATCCGCTTCCGTCGCTGTTGAATCCAAGTCATTGGGATAAGACTGCGCGGGGATGACTTGGATTCAAAGGCGATCGTCAGGTCTCTCCAGCGGATACCCTCTACCTCGATTTGTTTCGTTTTCAATCCTCCAAATGCGGAACCCGGACATACACGCGCTGACGATGCTTCTCTACTACCACGGGAGCTTCAAAGAAATCACTCAATGTAGCTGCCTCCATAATCCGTTCCGTTGCATCGCTATGGATGACCTCACCCTGCCGCAGCAACAGTGTGTGGCTGAACACAGGGAGAATTTCTTCGGTATGGTGGGTTACATAGAGTAATGTAGGTGTCTGTTCCTGCTACGTCAGCTCATGAATACTGTCGAGCAGTCTTTCACGCGAGAACAGATCCAGCCCATTGCACGGTTCATCGAGAATCAAAATTTGAGGGTCGGCCATCAACGCCCGGGCAATCAGCACCTTCTGCTTCTCACCTTGCGAACAGGTCCTGAACTCGCGATCCCATAAGTGACCGCAGCCGAGTGTGCGCATCAGCGCTTCGGCACGGCTTGTATCTTCCTCTGACAATTGTTCATATAAGCCGATAGTGGCATATTTCCCGCTAATGACGACGAGCTGGGTCTTATCGGATCCATACAGCTTCTCCTGTAGGGAAGAGCTGACACATCCGATGAGCTTGCGAAGATCGCGCAAATCGACTTGGCCAAAACGATGGCCCAAGACGGATACAGTTCCTTGAGTCGGCCAGATATATCCGTTGATCATATTAAGAAGCGTCGTTTTCCCCGAACCGTTCAGTCCAAGCAGCCCAATGCTCCTGGATCCCGACTTTCCAGCTGACATTCTTAAGCAATACATCCTTGCCATTTTTCCAATATACTCCCTGCATATCTATTACATGGTTCATCTTTCCTGACCTTTCTTATTGCATCAATTATCGGATAATGCATGTGTGTCTCTGACGGCGCCGCAGTCTATTCCATCTATCATAAAGAAGGTCCAGCAGTCTGTCGATATGAAAAGTGCTCATTGGAGCAAGAATTCGATCTGCAAGAGGTCGTTGACCGCTTCTGGCAGTGGACCTCGTCATTGCTCTTATATGGGTTCGAGGAGCCGCTTGCGATGCATGAGACGGAAGGCCAAGTGCTTCAATATTTTATTTGCGAATCAACGTTCCTATCTTTCAGCAAAAAAAGTTTGCACAATTCTAACGGGAGAGAATCAGCAGTATAGTGTGTTGTGGGGTCATTACACCGTTACAGAGAACCGAGATATTGAACAGTGAATAATTCATTTCATATTACTTCAAAATAACACATGTCCCTACATTTACCATTTGCATGTCGTAAGGAGGATGAAGTGATGGACGATGAGAAAATGAACACAAATGAAAAAGAAAATGCGCTGGAACATGGCACTTCGGTAACAGGTGCTGGGGATGCGCTCGATGAGCGCATGGCGGAAGGAGAAGAAGCATCTACCCTGACGACCCGTCAAGGTCATCCTGTAAAAAATAACCAGAACATACGGACGGTGGGGAACCGGGGACCTGCAACGCTTGAGAATTACCAATTCATCGAAAAAATAACACATTTTGATCGTGAACGTGTTCCTGAGCGGGTGGTTCACGCACGAGGCACGGGTGCGCATGGGTACTTTGAAGCTTACGGAAAAGTCGGGGATGAGCCGGCTTCCAAGTATACCCGAGCGAAATTGTTTCAGGAGGCGGGTAAAAAAACACCTGTCTTTGTCCGCTTCTCAACGGTAATTCACGGTGGTCATTCCCCTGAAACGTTACGCGACCCGCGGGGCTTCGCAGTCAAGTTTTACACGGAGGACGGAAACTGGGACCTGGTCGGCAACAATCTTAAAATATTTTTCATTCGCGACGCGATCAAATTTCCGGATATGATTCATGCCTTCAAACCGGATCCAATCACGAATATTCAAGACGGTGAACGATTTTTCGACTTCTGCTGCAACTCGCCTGAGACGGTCCACATGGTCACATTCGTATACTCGCCATGGGGGATCCCGGCTAACTATCGACAGATGCAAGGGTCCGGTGTGAATACATACAAGTGGGTGGACAAAGAAGGACACGCCGTTCTCGTTAAATACCATTGGGAGCCGAAGCAGGGGATTAAAAATTTGACGCAAGCGGAAGCTGAAGAAATTCAAGGTAAAAACTTTAATCACGCCACACAAGATCTATATGAAGCGATTGAGCGCGGAGAATATCCCGAGTGGGAGCTGTTCGTACAAATATTGAGTGACGATGAGCATCCTGAGCTTGATTTCGATCCATTGGATGACACGAAAATATGGCCGAAAGATGAGATCCCGTGGTTGCCAGTTGGACGAATGGTATTGAATAAAAACCCGGGAAATTATTTTGCCGAGGTCGAGCAGGCTGCCTTTGGCACCGGAGTTCTTGTGGACGGCATGGATTTCTCGGATGATAAAATGCTGCAGGGGCGCACACTTTCTTACTCGGATACCCAGCGCTACCGTGTTGGTGCGAATTATTTGCAGCTGCCGATAAATGCGCCGAAGAAACGTGTGGCTACCAATCAACGTGACGGGCAAATGGCCTATTATGTGGATGCCGCTCCAGGCCAAAATCCGCATATTAACTATGAGCCATCTTCATTGAATGGATTGAAAGAGGCGCCGAAAACAGATAACGAGTACACGCCGCATGTAGAAGGGAAATTAGTTCGCGAAAGCATCGACCGAACGAATGATTTTAAGCAAGCAGGTGAAACCTATCGGGCATTTGATGACTTCGAGCGCGATGATCTCATCTTAAATCTCGTGAACACCTTAAAAACGTGCAATTCCCATATCCAGGAGCGGATGGTTGAGTTATTTACGAAATGTGATGAAGAGTATGGGTGTCGAGTAGCTGAAGGACTGCAGCAATATGCGAATCAAGGTACGGCCAATCACGGCCCGATTGGCTCTGCGGATACAGGCGAAGCTGTCAAGGAAGCTGAGAGTAAAGGGCATCAGACTGATTCGTATTAAAATAGGAAGAAACGATATGACTTCGACGAAGCTGTTCATCCCGGCAGTAGTGAATGATTTTGGTTTTCTGTTCTGAATGGATATACAATGTCGCTCATCTATTGGTGATGAGCGGCTTTTTCGTTATACCACCCAAAGTTTTAGGGAGACCAAACAAATCTGGAGCGGAGAGGTGCCGGGGACGGATAACGAACATACAATATAAGATTAAATCAAAAATGAATTCTTCCGGCTAAAGAGGTGCTGATTCATGACATTGACACCGTTGCAGAGAATTGTGAGCTGCAGCAATAATGTGGTTACCGCACCCACCAGGGATGAGGTATTTTTCTCCACTTCTTCATGAACTACCAGCAATCTCTATCTCGATAAGCGTATATGCAAGGTAAAATGCCTCCCTCGTTCAGTCCGAGGGAGGTTTTTTTATGTCACAGTTTATTTATGTAATGGACACGGGCCTGCTTTGAAACCTCGGCCGCCGCTCTTTAAAATGGATTGACACCTACTACCAAACTAGTTAGAATACAAAAAAATGAAACGGCAGAAAGAGGTTATATTATGTGGATTTCATGTTCCCCGAACGATCCGGTGCTTATCCGGCGGCCCTTCACAGACAATGAAGTGGAGTACCAGCTGTTGCATCGCATCTGCGGATCGCAAGATTGCAGCATACGAATGAGGACGGAGAAGGGAGACGCCGTCTTTGCCCAAACCGCCGGACAACATGCATGGCTGTGGGTGAGCGAAGAAGCAACATTGGAACAGAAGCAGTCGCTCATCATGGCATTATGTGAGCTTACGAGCGATAAAGACATTCCCGGCATTTCCGCTCATCCGGAAGTTGCCGAATTATTCGCACAGATGTATACGGACATGGTAGGCGGATCATATAAGCTTCAAATGGACTTGCAATCGTACGCTTGCGAGCATGTGACTGCGCCGGCGAATGTGCAGGGGACGATGCGGAGAGCAGCCCCGGAGCATGTAAATACGATTAGCGGCTTCGTCACTGACTTTATCGCAGAGGCAATGGGCACGGCAGTTCCTCGTTCCGATCAGGTTCCATTCGTTGAGCGTTCCATTGCATCGGGTGATATGATGGTATGGACGAGGGAGGAAGAGCCCGTAGCAATGGCACGGATTGCCCATCGTTCACCGAGACATGCGCGGATTAACAGCGTCTATACCGCTCCCGAGCATCGGAAAAAGGGGTACGCTAGCGCCTTGGTCGCTGAACTGTGTGACATCGTTCAACAAGAACAGTTGATTCCAATCTTGTATGCGGATATGGTCAATCCCGACTCGAATAATGTGTACAGAAAGATTGGATTTGCGGAGCGTGGCATCATTAGAGAGCTGGCTTTTCAGCAGAGCTAAATTGCAATAGCCTCTACAGCCGAATTGGAAATTTGTATAGGAGAATTATTATATTGATGTAAATCCAATTCGAGTTATAATTAATAACGGGGCATGACCGTTTATTCGAATGCCTACATTATGAATTTGAATAAGGATCTTCAGGGCCAGGTGTAATTCCTGACCGGCGGTGAAGGGCTGAGAAGCAGCCCCAAGCCCGCGACTCGCTGCATGTTTGCAGCGACTGACTTGGTGCAACTCCAAGGCCGACGGTATAGTCCGGATGGGAGAAGATCGCTCAAGCGTTTCACGTGAAGAACTGCACATGACAGCTCTAATGCGGAATTTGCTTCATCATGACCTTCATCATGACGGATAGGCGACGTATGTCTTCTTCAGCCAGATCCTATATTCAACGACCTTGGAGGTTATTGAATATGGACCACGTTATTCACGTTGAACAGAGGAACAGCAGCACGCGCAGAGGAGTTCTGTTCGTTGCGCTAGGGGCAGCCCTATGGGGACTGGGGCCCATCTTCCGAGTTCTAGTGTTGGAGTACTTGACTTCGACACAAATCGTCCTCATCGAACATCTCATTTTACTCCTTTATGCAGCCCCCATTCTATGGGTGCACCGGAGGGAACTTCGGGGATGCTCTTGGCGTCATTTGTTCGCGCTCCTTTTCATTTCGTGGGGGGGCTCGGTAATGGCGACCATCATGTTCACGGAAGCTTTCGCACATGGTAATCCGAATGCGGTATTGCTTCTGCAGAAGCTGCAACCGATATTTGCCGTCATACTGGCACGTGTTCTGTTGAAAGAAACACTTCCCAGACGCTTCCCTATGCTGCTGTTGCTGGCAGTTGCCGGCACATACTTGCTTACGTTTGGATGGTCATTGCCAATAGGCCACGTGCGTGAGGTCGTAGGGGTAAGCAGTCTGCTTGCTTTCGGGGCCGCGTTTCTATGGGGCGGGTCCACCGTAATGGGCAGATTAATGCTGGACAAGATGGAATATGAAACGGTTACGGCATTGCGATTCCTGTTGGCACTGCCACTGTTGTTCATGCTTACATGGAACGAACATCCAAGTTGGAGTCTCCCTGCAGCACAGTTGGGCACGGTATCATTTTATATCATTATGCAGGCATTGCTGCTGGGACTCGTAAGTTTATTGTTATATTACCGCGGCTTATCCGTTACGAAAGCTTCTTACGCAACTCTTGCGGAGCTGTCGTTCCCGCTCGTCGGCATGATGATGAACTGGATCGTCTTCAAGGAGGTCGTCACCATTCCGCAATTGACGGGATTCGTCCTAATATGGGTTGCGTTGTATCTGGTCTCTAGACAGCAATAAATGCTATTCGAATATATTACCGTTGACCTTCCTGGTATATGCACCAGGGAGGTTTTTTCATGATACCTAACCGTTTTTCATCTATAGTGTCGGAAAAAACATTATTTCGTGCAATTATTTTCCTTCAACTCCCATCATAAATTCCTTGTAAATATGCAAATTAATCATCATTGGCCGATTATGAAAGGGAATGCGCATGAAACTAAAAATGTACCTGTTATCCACATGGAACGTTTTCGATCCTATATACTGCTCACTGCGACGGCTTACTTATATCGACCGTGCGAACCAGAATATTTTCAGAGTAAAATTGCTAACTTATCGAGGTAAGGAAATAGCGATGTCTGACGGAACATGCATCCGGAACAAGGATCTATTAGTAAAGATTCATTTGTACAATGTACAATTGTTGCGACAAGTGTTGCATGTAACGAATAACGTTCAAAAGGGGCGCATCATTTATCGGTGCGTGGATCGTTCATTGCCGGGCGTGTGCCAATTCATCCAGAACCATCCGAGAGGGAATGAAATCAAAGCCATCATTGGAATCACCATGCTAAATCGGGGATGCCGACAACTCGGCTTTGACGTGGTGCCTATTTCCAATCCGTTATATCGGGGGTTTAAATGGATTAATCAACTGCCTATTCATTTAATTTCGGTGTCAAATCCGATAAATCGATTCAAGAAGCGGCATCTCCCGACATATTTAGTGATGTCCAAAAACAAGCTTGAAAAAATTTATGGACATCCTTCTACATAGACGAACTGGAACAACTGCTGACACGTCTCATTTCATAAAAAGAAAGGGTGCCCCGAGTCTTCACCGAGGGGCACCCTTTTCTGCCATTAACCTTGTTTTGACATCGCGTATGGAAGCGCTGCTTCGTCATAGCGGTCTTCACGTGGCGAATTCGCCATATCGAAGGAGATTGTTCCTCCGTTCTTCACCTTAGCGTGCTCCAAGTACAACGTCGCCACTTGTGCGCCATCCATGCGTACGTCTGCCACATATTTATTCGCGGCGGAGTTATTGTCCGCTTCGATGACAAGTTGTTTGCCATTCTCCAGATGGACCGTCATCCGCTTGAACAGCGGCGTTCCGATGACATACTCCGGAACTCCTGGGCTGAGCGGGTACAAGCCCATCGCGCCGAAGACGTACCATGCGGCCAAGCTGCCGTTATCCTCGTCGCCTGGAAGTCCGTCTGGGCGAGAGCTGAACAGTTCATCCATCGTCTTGCGTACCCAATGTTGCGTCAAGGACGGGTATCCAAGCGCCGCAAAGATGTACGGGAAGTGGAAGCTTGGCTGGTTGCTGATTGCGAATTGTCCGAAGTCGACGGCTGCCATTTCAGACATTTCATGTATTTCAAAGCCGTACGAGCCAACCTTGAACTCCGGCTTTGCTGCGAACAGCGCATCCAACTGCTTCTTGCATTGCTCGCGCCCGCCCATTAGCTCGGCAAGGCCTAACAGGTCATGCTGCACTGCCCAACTGCTCTGGTAAGCGCCGCCTTCTGTATACGGACCGCCCCACATCGTCGGGTCGAACGGCTCGAGCCAACTGCCGTCTTGCAGCTTGCCACGCATGAAGCCTACGGCTGGATCGAACAAGTTTTTGTAGTTCTTAGCGCGCTCCATAAGCTGTTCGTATTCTTCTTCACGGCCTAAATGTTTCGCTATCTGTGCGATACAGAAGTCGCCGAATACGTAGTCGAGCGTATTGCACACACTCTCATGCGTGTGAATATCAGCAGGCATATAGTCGTATTTCAAATATTCGCCCATGCCTTTGCGTCCGTATCGATTGTCGCTGGAAACGGTCATGGCATGCTTTAACAATCCTTCGAACGCCGTCTCTACATCGAAGCCGGTGTTTCCTTTTACGACGGCATCTGCAAATGATACGTCAATCAACGTTCCCGGCATCATGCTCCGCTCGCCAGGGGAAGCCCATTTCGGCATCCAGCCGGCTTCCTTATATGCGTTGACCCAGCCTTGCATCATTTCATTGACGAAAGAAGGGTAGAGGAGGTTGTACAGCGGGAACGATGTACGATACGTATCCCAGAAGCCGATATCTGCAAACAAGGGACCTTCTTCAATCTTGCCGTTGTACGGGCTATAATGGATTTGCTTGCCGTTTGCATCATATTCATGGATGGCGTGCGGGAAGAGGGAAGTCCGATACAGACAAGTGTAGAACGTATCCAACTTATCCGTGTCGTCGCTCTCAACTTCGATGACGCCGAGCTGTTTTTCCCATGTGTCCGTCGCCATGCTGCTCACTTCATCGAAGGTACGGCTGCCAACTTCGCGCTCCAAGTTAATGAAAGCCTGCTCTTCGCTGATGAAGGAAGTGCTCATGCTGACATGTACGATGCCGTTCTCAGGAACGGTCAGTCCAACATACGCGCCGATGCGCTCGCCTGTCTTCGACAAGCTGTTTACCGGCTTGTATTCATGATCGGACAAGCCACTTGCGTCTGCAGCGACCGGGCAGTCGAACTTCATGACGAAGTACATGCGGTAATTGTCCGGTGTGCCGCCTGCTTTCGCCGTCGTGTAGCCAGTCAACGTGCCTTTGTCCGGATCGATCGTCATCGACGCTTCGCCAGGGAACGTCGACAGAATGAGTCTCGCTTCATCCTGACGATCGAACGTCAGCCGGATGCTGGCGCAACGCGCTGTCGGCGAGAGTTCCATCGTCGTCTGGTAGCGAAGCAGTTGGACCTTAAAGTAGTCCGGACGTACGATCATGTCTTGCTTGCGGAACGAAGACGAGCGCTCAGGCGCCCACACTTTAAGCGGTCCAGTCTGCGGCATTAAGGTCATATGGCCGTAATCGCCGATCCATGGGCTCGGCTGGTGAGTCAGCCGGATGCCCTCTAGTCGATTATGGTTCGGGCTGAAGAACCAGCCGCCAGCGGCTTCGTTCGTCTGCGGGCTCCAAGATGCCATTCCGAACGGCATCGCAATCAGGGGCAGAGTGTTCCCATTCGAATACGGATAAATGGAATCTGTTCCTTGCAGAGGGTTCACATGCTTTAGTAAGCTCATCTATTGTCTCTCCTCATGTTAAAATTGAATGTCATATTAAATATGCCTTTCATGTTATATTGTATGGTGATATGTCATATTACACCTATCATATTTTTATAATTTCTATCACTTTTCATGATAAAATAAGGATAGCTGTCATTTATATTAGGAAGAAAAGAGTGATTGGAATGTTTCCTTACAACTTGCATGGAGACGACGAAATCCACGGGGAATTTCCGTTCACACTGAAAATTCATCGTTTGAATGTGCCTGTGCCCGCCCATGTGCATCATTTCATTGAATACACGTATGCCTTGAAAGGCAAAGGAAAAGAAATCATCAACGGAGTAGAAAAGGAACTGACGCCGGGCACCTTCACTTTATTGTTTCCCCATCAGGTGCATGAGCTAGACATCGCTCCCGGAGATGAATTGCATTTATATGTGGGAGCGATCGGTCTGAAGGCTTTTTTTGGCGCGGGAGACTCGTTCTTGGCCTTGCACAGCTTGCTGAAGGGTGCTGAAAATGACGAGAACACCACATACAAGCTGGACGAGGTGACAGCAAGAGAGGTGCATTTGCTGCTTCAGCAAATGCATGAGGAGGCGCGTGAGGAGAAGCCGTGGAGCCGGATGATGTTTCTCGCCAAGCTAACGCAGGTGTTCATCTTATTCGACCGTTACCGTCAGGAGAGGTTGGACGAAGGGCCTCAAAGCTACGGAAGGAACCCTCGCAGAGGAATGTGGGAAGTCGTTCATTACGTGTACCAGAATTTCAAAGAAGATATAACGCTGGATACACTATCGAAGCGGTACAATTACAGCGTTTCTTATATAAGCTCGGCCTTCAAACAAATGGTCGGAGAAAATTATTATTCCTTTCTGGAACGAATCCGCGTCGCGCATGCCTGCAACTTGCTGATCGGTACAGACATGAAAATTACCGACATTGCCTATGAGGCCGGGTTCAAATCTTACCCGACGTTCATCCGCGTGTTTCAGTCCCGGATGGGCATGACACCGACCCTGTACCGCAAGCATAATAACATTGAATTGATTTAATGCATGTGATTCCTATTTTAATCCATGAGGAGGAGGAGAAGTGTGATGGGGGAATCGGGACTCCAATCAGAAGTCCCAATCTTCTAGCTATGCTTATAGGCGAATTTTGAATGAGCGGTTAGATAGCGGATAGAGCCATTTAACGCCTCTTGGTGTCAAAGTATCGGCAATCAGATGGGAAGCATAACCGCAGATGGATACGGCAGTGATGCCTTCAATGCGAAGCTGTTGCTCCAGGCCCCATCCGATGCAACCCCATAACAGGGTGGCCCATATGGTATGTGACATCCCCCTATGACTGAGCCATGGAACCCAGGCAACAAACACACCCAAGCCGATCAACCAATTCCAACCCAACGTCCATCCCCAATAGAGCAGCCCGCAGCCAACCATGCTTACCATAATGTTGCGGGTGACGCCTTCTTTGGCGACAAAGCCGAGCAGCAGCACGACTACCGAGACGATACTCAATTCTTGACTGACAAATGCCTGCGTCGAATACTGGTAGATGACTCCAGCGGCAAGACAGACACCGAGCCAGAGGAGTATTTCATGCAGCCATCTGGAAATCTTGCCGATTTTGCTGCTCAATATGCTAGGGCCGTCCAGATCCGCACTCAAGGCGGATAATGCCGATACCGCAATATATAAGGACGCATTCTTAAAGGTAAATGGATAATACACGGCTGCGGCAGCTCCGACGGCAATACCGATAGTAAGGTGTGTCGATCCTTTCATATGTTCTCCTTTCATAGTTGCTAATATCCTGATGGAGGCACAAACATATGTTTGCATCTAGCCATTATACCTATTTTCGTACAGAATTAGCAAGCCTTTCATAGCCAGTGCAGAGAAGTGTTAATAATTTGACTCTATACGGCGTGCAAAATAAGTGAAATATAATGTTTTTTATCTTAAAAATTGATCATTTATCAAAAGGGAGCTACAATCATAGTGGGCACATTACATTTTCTATCTTTGTCACGTAAATGGGGACGTGCTCATTTTTATGACGCAGTATGAAAGCGTTTCAAAAACCGATCATAAGAGAAGGAAAGGGATCAAAATGACGAATCATTTAACCCGTACCGAAAAAGATTTTCTGGGAGAAAAGGAAGTTCCTGTCGAAGCGTATTACGGAATTCAGACGCTGCGCGCTGTGGAGAATTTCCCGATTACGGGCGCACACATGAATGAGGAGCTGATTCGCGGTTTAGCTATCGTGAAGAAGGCTGCGGCGCTGGCTAATATGGAAGTGAAGCAGCTTCAGGACGAGATGTGCGAGGTCATCGTTCGAGCCGCGGATGAAATCATTGACGGGCAATGGCACGACCATTTCATTGTCGATCCGATCCAGGGCGGAGCAGGCACTTCGATGAACATGAACTCGAATGAAGTCATTGCGAACCGGGCACTTGAACTGCTTGGGAAAGCAAAAGGGGATTATGCCAGCTTAAGCCCGAATAATCATGTCAACCGTTCGCAATCTACGAACGATGCGTTTCCGTCCGCTATACATATTGCGGTGTTGACGCTTATCGATAAACTCTTGATCACGATGGGAGAATTGTACGAGACGTATCGGAAGAAGGCGGCTCAATTCGATCACGTTATCAAGATGGGACGCACTCACTTGCAGGACGCTGTTCCCATTCGATTGGGACAATCCTTTGAAGCGTATAGCCGAGTGTTGTGGCGAGACATGAAGCGTATTGAGCAATCCAAGCAGCACCTGTATGAAGTTAATATGGGCGCTACCGCAGTCGGAACAGGACTAAATGCCGATCCGAGATACATTCACCGGGTAGTGGAACTATTGGCCGAGATAAGCGGATTCCCGTTAATTCATGCAGAGCATCTGGTGGACGCCACGCAAAACACGGACGCTTACACGGAAGTATCGGCAGCGCTCAAGGTCTGTATGATGAACATGTCCAAGGTGGCGAACGATCTGCGTTTGCTCGCATCCGGTCCTCGCGCCGGCTTCGGTGAAATACGTCTGCCAGCCCGTCAGCCAGGCTCATCCATCATGCCGGGTAAGGTCAACCCGGTAATGTGCGAAGTCGTGAACCAGGTGGCGTTTCAAGTTATCGGCAACGACCATACGATATGTCTGGCATCGGAAGCCGGCCAGTTTGAATTGAACGTGATGGAGCCTGTGCTCGTATACAATCTGCTCCAATCGCTCAGCATGATGAACAACGTCTTTAAGGTATTCCGTACCCACTGTCTAGAGGGGATTGAAGCCAATGAAGAGCGTTGCCGCGAATACGTGGAGAACAGCGTTGGCATCATTACAGCCTTAAGCCCTCATCTCGGTTATGAAGTGTCCGCCCGTATCGCCCGCGAAGCGACGGAGAACGGCAAGTCCGTAAGAGAACTGTGCTTGCTATACAACGTGCTAACGGAAGAGGAGCTAGATACGATTCTCGATCCTTATGAAATGACCAAGCCGGGAATCGCTGGTGCAGCTTTGTTCGAGCGAGAGTAATTCTGACTTGAGAGACGCCCATTCTATGGGTGTCTCTTTGTTGTGTCTCTCGATATCCATGCAAACATGCGTTTCACCGATTGCTGATGAATATCAGGCGGAAAAAGGTGTCCATATCCATCAAATGTATGCATATCCACATCTGCTCCATCTTGTTGCAGCTTCTTAAACATCTGGAGTCCATGACTGAAATCCACTTGAGCATCTTCGGTCCCGTGAATAAGGAGAATCGGGCAGGAGATATCTTCCGCCATATAAAGGGGAGAACGAGCAATATAAGACTCTCGTTTCTTGACGGGGTTCCCGCCAATGACGCGTTTCAGCATTCTGCGAAGCTCCATACGCTCTTCATACGTTTGCGCCAAGTCTGACACGCCACTCCAGAGGATGAGCCGGTGAATATCCGGCATGTCGACCGCCGTTTGTGCTGCATTGATGGCACCGCGTGAGAAGCCCATGACCGAAAGACGGCTAGGATCGACGAACGAAAGACTTTGCAGCAGACGATAAGCCGAACGAACGTCTTCTTGCTCAGCACCGCCGAATTCATCTCGTCCTTCGCCACCTTCATTGCCGCGGTAGGTAGGAGCAAAGACAAGATGTCCGAATTGCGAGAACTGCTCTAACCAGTCCGATTTGACCCGGCCAAATTTACCCATGCCTCCTCTGCAATAGATAAGAACAGGCCATTGTTGCTCATATAAATCTTGGTTCGCCCGGTTCAAAGGATGGGCTATTTCCGTAACGGGCAGATTACCTTCACCATAGAATCGTTCGATATTGGATTGTATTTCGCTGGCTGGACGTTCATGGCCATAGGGGAGGCTCAAATACCCCTTTACACGTAATCCATCCGATAAGTATGTAATGTGATAGATCATTTTGTGAATATGCCCCTCTCATTAGTCTTGTTATCCACGATAATATCAACATGAAGAATAGGACACAATTATATTGTATCTCCCGCTTTAAGCGGCCGCGGCATGTCCCGATATGCGGTAGAGTTCGTTGAGGTGTCGTTCATCCGTTGGTTTCTGATGTGTTTTGCGGTATTTCTTATTTTCGGAAAAGTGATAGTCATCGAACATTTAGCAGCCTTTTCGCCATTCTTGTGCCAACGATGATCATCGTGATTATGCCCTTAGCAACACTCTCCCTAACGCTCAGTCAAAACTTTTTGTCACGGCGGATTCATGCTAGAACACACTAAAAAACTGAAATTCTAGGAAGCTAAAGCTACGTAAAATTCGAAGTCTCGAATAATTGATAAAGTCTCTTGAAATAGGAATGTTTGTTCGGTATAATCAATATATAGGAACAAATGTTCTGATTGTGGATCGGAAAGAGCTGTAGCAAGGAGGCGACCTATGAAAGCATGGCAATCTATTGATACGCTGGAAGAGTTACATAACTATTTTCATTCGGAATCCGTATGTGCAAGCTTACTGTATCAGATGAAGTGGCCGGAGGGTTTTGTCTGTTCGCGTTGTAGGCATGGCCATGCCTACATTATTCAGACACGCCGGTTGCCTCTGTACGAGTGCCGCATGTGTCGGCATCAGAGCTCGCTTACCACCGGCACGGTCATGGAAGGTAGTCGCACCCCCTTGCAGAAATGGTTCACGGCGTTCTGGCTGGCCTCTCGCCCGGATGCTGGCATTAACGCCGTTCAGCTTAGTTCGATCATCAAGGTAACCTATAAGACAGCTTGGTTGATGCTGCACAAGATTCGGGCTGCGATTAGCCATGCCGACGCCGCGCGGCCACTAGAAGGCAAAGTTCAAGGTATAGTTGCCTTTCAAGGCCTCACGTACCATTCTATGTTGGAGCTTCATCCCCGGGAGTACCCCCTTATCGTTTCTGCATCCGTCAAGGAAGACGGGCTGGAGAGCAAATTCAAGATGAAGCTTGTGAAGCAGGAGCATCTTTCGGGGAAGTTGCTGCTTCGTTCAGGCTGTGACCATTTCACAGCTCTTCACGTCACGGAGACCGCTCTCGAGACGACTATTATCCGGCATCCTTACCGAACTCGTAGGGATAATCGCTTATATCAAGCCTTCAATCGGGCACGTCGCTGGATGAACGATACGTTTCACGGAATTGGAGAGAAGTATCTTCAGAGGTACCTGGATGAATTTTGTTTCCGTTTGAATGCAACTACTCAACCTACGTCCACGTGGGAGCGACTTTTATGCGTGTGCATGTCTTTTCCCGCTGCCTTGGAACATCTTTTTGCCCATCATGACACAAGTCCTTCTTCTGCCGCACAATCCGCTGCGTAACCGAGTTCATGCAGACGTGAAACGCTAACTTCTATTATATCTGAATTCATTTTGACATCGTCGCCTTTTTAATTTCTCAGGTCATGTAGATTATGCAGCTTGCTTGCGACGTTCTGTCATTGTGCACACATAAGCGTGTCCAGCAACGTTTCTGGGATCATGAGACATGATCGTGCCTGCACCGTACCTGAGGCATGCAGACATGAAGCATGCTTTAGTCAATTTTGTAGTTATATCGCGATGATATGCTTGCGTTGTTCAAAAAACATACAGCGATGAACCTACATTTTTTGGACTGAACATGCGAAGTCAAAATGTGAAGAACGAGCCGAATTTGTTAGACTCGTGGTCTTCTTGGATCCAACTTGTTATGTACCTGAGCCAAGGGGAGAGTGTCGCTAAGGCTTGAGTAAGAACATCATTCCTCGGAAACGAAACGGGATTTCTGTAACTGGAGTACCTGCCGTCACGTCACTGAACATGGATAGACTATGTCAGCGGCGAGATGATCATCATGCGTATCGTATAATATCTGCACTATCTTCTGTCGATGCACCATACTTGACAGAAGCGCATCCACATGTAATAGTAGAGCAAATGGATATAAATACCGAATCCAAATGAAAGGGCGATGCAATATGGTGCGCGTTCATCATTATCAATGGGATGACAATTTCATAGGTCGCTCTTTTTCAACAAGGGGCTGTGTGGAAGTAGAGAACTTCCGCACAGCCTCTTTCTTTTGTTAAAGCATGAAAGGAGATGAATGTATTGGCTGTCAAACAATCACAGCAAGAAATGCAAACAGGACCTATCACGTTAAAAGGAGAGCAGCTGACACTTAATCAGTTGGCCGCCATCGCCTGCGATTACAATCCAGTCGTGCTTGGTGCTGACGCGGTACAACGTGTCAACCGTTGTCGTGAAATGGTAGAGGAACTCGTGAAAGCGAATAAAGTGGTATACGGGGTTACAACCGGATTTGGAAAGTTTAGCGATGTCACGATTTCATCAGAAGATTCGGCCGGGCTCCAAGCTAACTTAATCCGCAGTCACGCGTGCGCTGTGGGCCTTCCTTTGCCCGAAGCCACCGTACGCGCAATTATGCTTTTACGGGCGAATGCCTTGGCAAAAGGCTACTCTGGCATTCGTCTGGAAACGCTTCAATTGCTAGTCGATTGTCTGAATCGGGGAGTGCATCCGATCATTCCCGAGCAAGGATCGCTCGGCGCAAGTGGGGATTTAGCTCCGCTGTCGCACTTGGCACTTGTTCTCATGGGGGAAGGGGAAGCAGTCTATAATGGCAAGCGTATGGGGGGACATGAAGCGTTGACTCAGGCAGGCCTCAAGCCGGTTCAGCTACAAGCGAAAGAAGGTCTGTCGCTCATCAATGGCACGCAGATTATGACGGCGATCGGCGCGTTGACTTATGTGAATGCACAGCGGCTTGCCAAGACGGCGGACGCCATCGCCGCCCTCACGGTTGAATGCCTGCAGGGAATTACGGATGCGTTCGCGGATGAGCTCCAGCGCGTCAGACCTTATCCGGAGCAGATCGGCGTTGCAGCCAATCTGAGAAAGCTGCTCGACGGCAGCCAATTGACGACGAGACAAGGCGATATCCGTGTTCAGGATGCATATTCCTTGCGCTGCTTGCCTCAGGTTCATGGTGCAACACGTCAGGTGCTTGCATATGTGGAGGATAAGCTTGACGTGGAGATGAATGCCGCAACCGATAATCCGCTCTTGTTTTTGGAAGAGGGTGTAGTCATCTCGGGCGGGAATTTCCACGGACAGCCGATGGCTTTTGCAATGGATTTCTTAAAAATCGGGATGAGCGAGCTTGCCAATATTTCCGAACGACGTACGGAGCGGCTTGTCAATCCAGCATTATCCGGCGGACTTCCTGCATTTCTAAGCCAGCAGCCGGGCATGTCGTCCGGCATGATGATTCCACAATACGTGAGTGCCTCGCTCGTATCCGAGAACAAGGTGCTGGCTCATCCGGCGAGCGTCGATTCTATCCCGTCCTCCGCCAATCAGGAGGATCACGTATCGATGGGCACAACGGCTGCCCGCCACGCGGCGCAAGTTATCGACAATACGGCCAAGGTGCTGGCGATTGAACTCATCTGTGCAGCGGAAGCAGCAGTATTTCGAGGCGTAGATAAGCTTGCGCCGTCGACACGCACGTTATTCGACAAGGTGCGTGAACTCGTACCGCCACTAACAACAGATCGCTCCCTCGGCAAGGAGATTGAAATTATTGCGTCAGTACTAAGTAAGGGAGAATTCCTTCATGCTGTGGAGAAGGTATCTGGACCGTTGTATTAAATGAATTTCATTTTACGAGGATTCACACTAAAAGGAGGCGTAACAAGATGAATGAAGTGAAGCGAAGCATCCGCGCACCGCGGGGAAAAGAGTTGACGTGCAAAGGCTGGGTTCAGGAAGCTGCCATGCGCATGCTGATGAATAATTTGGATCCGGACGTTGCTGAGCGGCCTGAAGATTTGGTCGTCTATGGCGGTATCGGCAAGGCGGCACGCAACTGGCCGTCCTATGATGCGATTGTGCGTGAACTACAGCGTCTAGAGAACGACGAAACACTGCTAATCCAATCTGGCAAGCCCGTCGGCGTATTCCGTACCCATGAACGGGCGCCCCGCGTGCTCTTGTCGAACTCCGTGCTCGTCCCGAATTGGGCCAATTGGGAGCACTTCCGTGAACTCGAACACAAAGGATTGATGATGTACGGGCAAATGACTGCTGGAAGCTGGATTTATATTGGAACTCAAGGCATTCTTCAAGGAACGTATGAAACGTTTGCTGAAGCTGCACGCCAGCACGCGCAAGGAACATTGCGAGGCACGCTGACGCTGACAGCAGGTCTCGGCGGCATGGGCGGCGCACAGCCCCTTGCTGTAACAATGAATGACGGCGTCGTCATTACGGTCGAGGCGGACCGTTCCCGGATTGAACGCCGGATTGAGACGCGTTACTGTGATGTGTTGGCCGAATCATTCGATAAGGCATTGGAGCTTGCTCGGCAAGCACTGGACGGGAAGAAAGCGCTATCTATCGGGTTGCTTGGCAATGCGGCAGACATCTTTCCAGAGTTCGTGCGTCGCGGGATTAAGCCTGATTTCGTCACTGACCAGACCTCTGCCCATGACCCGTTGAATGGTTACATCCCAGCTGGATACAGCATGGAAGAAGCAGCTGATTTTCGTGGTCGCGATCCGAAACGCTATATCGAGCTATCGAAGGCCAGTATGGCTGTTCATGTGCAGGCGATGCTGGACTTGCAGAAGATGGGCTCGGTCGTGTTCGATTACGGCAACAACATCCGTCAAGTCGCATTCGACCAAGGCGTGCACAATGCCTTCGCGTTTCCAGGCTTCGTTCCAGCTTATATCCGCCCGCTCTTCTGCGAGGGCAAGGGACCGTTCCGCTGGGCGGCATTATCGGGGAATCCGGAGGATATTCGCAAGACAGACGAGCTCGTGCTTAAGCTGTTCCCGGACAATGGACATTTGCGCCGCTGGATTACGATGGCCCAAGAGCGTGTCGCTTTCCAAGGTCTGCCGGCACGCATTTGCTGGCTGGGCTATGGGGAACGTGCGAAATTCGGCCTAGCCATCAATGAGATGGTCAAGACTGGAGAACTGAGCGCCCCGATTGTCATCGGCCGTGATCATCTCGATTGCGGTTCCGTCGCTTCCCCGAACCGCGAGACGGAGAGCATGAAGGATGGCTCCGATGCGGTCGGCGATTGGGCGATTCTGAATGCGCTCATCAACACATCGGCTGGGGCCTCCTGGGTATCGGTACATCATGGCGGAGGCGTCGGCATGGGGTACTCGCTGCATGCTGGCATGGTCGTCGTCGCCGACGGTACGGAAGAAGCGGCGGAACGACTGCGCTGCGTCTTGACGACGGACCCAGGCATGGGTGTCATTCGCCATGTCGATGCGGGTTATGACGAAGCGATTGTGACCGCGGAACAGCATGGGATCTGCATACCGATGCGCGAGCAATCTTGACAATACATGTCATATTCAGAAGAGCAGTGAAGGAGGTTGGCTTCTTTGAAACAGATTGAATTGCTTCTTACCGGAATCGGATGTTTGTATACTCCTGAAGGTATTCAACCCCGATACGGGGAAGAGATGGGGTGTATTCGCCAAATGACAGATGCAGCTGTAGCCATTGAACAAGGCCGAATCGTGCTAGTTGGACAGAAAGACGAAGTGATTACGGCTTTGGAGGGCGCTCATATTGTCGAAACAATCGACGTCGGTGGTCGTATGGTAACCCCCGGATTGGTCGATCCGCATACCCATCTCGTTCATGGCGGATCGCGTGAGCATGAGCTCGCAATGAAGCGTTCCGGTGTGCCGTACTTGGACATATTGGCTCAGGGAGGTGGAATTCTGAGCTCCGTAAAGTCTACGCGGTCCTGGAGCGAACAAGAGCTATACGACAAGGCCTGTAGAAGCCTGGATGAAATGCTGCTGCAAGGTGTGACGACGATTGAGGCCAAGAGCGGCTATGGCTTGTCGCTTGAAGCGGAGCTGAAGCAGCTGCGGGTATCGCGTCGGCTCCATGATACACATCCGGTGGACGTCGTGTCCACCTTCATGGGCGCGCATGCCGTACCGGAAGAGTACAAGGGACGCGCAGATGAATTTGTGGACTTGGTCATCCGCGACATGCTGCCGGTCGTTGCGGCAGAAGGGTTAGCGGAATTTTGCGACGTGTTCTGCGAAGAAGGCGTATTCAACGTAGAGCAGTCGCGCCGCATCTTGGCGGAAGGTAAGCGTCTTGGCTTACATCCGAAGATTCACGCGGATGAAATCGTGCCGCTTGGCGGTTCCGAGCTGGCCGGCGAGGTAGGAGCGATCTCTGCCGAGCATCTGTTGACGACGACCGATCAAGGGCTGGCCAGTCTGGCCGCAGGGAACGTCGTCCCGGTCCTGCTTCCGGGAACGTCCTTCAACCTGGGCCTGACCCATCATGCCCGGGCCCGTGACATGATCGACAAGTTCCTGCTGCCGGTGGCTCTGTCTACTGATTACAATCCCGGATCATGCCCGACCGAATCCATCCAGCTCATCATTATGCTGGCATCCTTGAACTTGAAGATGTCACCTGAGGAAATATTGACCGCATGCACGTTGAATGCTGCCGCGGCAATTGGGCGTGCAGGCGACATCGGTTCCATCGAAAGAGGCAAGCGGGCGGACTTGACGATCTTCGATGCGCCCAATCTGGCCTACTTACCGTATCACTTCGGCATCAATCACACATTCGGTGTTATCAAGAACGGAATACCGGTCGTCTGGAACCGTGCCTTGACGGGGAAAGGAGGAAATGCGCGATGAGCTCCCGCACCCCTCACCTGCGTTCACCGGAAGAAGCCGCTTTTCGCGATCATTTGGAGACGAAGGTCGCCTATTGGCTCCGACCGTGGGACGGACAAGAGCAGCTGCTAGCAGGCATCGTTGGCGTTCCGCTGTCTAAGCCGTCCATCTCTCATTCCTGAGCGTTCAGCACTCCAGCGGCTGTGCGAGCAGCGTTCAAGTCGTTCACGACGTACAGCATATTGTTCAGATCGGCATCCGAGGCTTCATGAATTCCAAGCCGTACCACGACTATGTATCCGGTCACGGAATACATATCTTCACTTCACGTGACGTGCGCCGCTAGGGCATCGATGCGATCTTAGACCAAGCATTGGCATGGGCAGGTGAGGGAACGGAAGCGATATACGTCAGCTTTGATGTTGACGTCATCGATCAGGCTTTCGCTCCAGGATGTCCAGCCATCGGTACGGGAGGAATGGACCCGTGGGACGCATTAGACGCATTATACCGACTTGGCATACTGCCACAAGTCCAGGGACTGGACTTCGTCTGCATTGACCCAACGGTTGATGTCCGCAATGTGACATCAAGATTGGCCGTCCAGTTCATGCTGAGCTTTTTGAGCGGAATGGCAGAGCGATCGTAAATCCAATCGACACCGAGCTGCAGCTGCCGGGATATCCCGGCAGCTTTCTTGCGTTCATAGCACTTCCATTGTAATTCCGCACTTGATCCTTACGAAATCGCCAGCTTTGTGTAAGGAAAATCCATCGCACTTTTTCGACTGGTATGTAAAAATAGTATTGTAATCAATCAAATTAGCAAGCCAAAATGAAGAGGTGGTCTTGGTGAGATCCAATCATGTGTTATCGTCTTTATGTTATTTCAGCATCCTATTCGCACCGCTGCTGTTTCCTATTATCGTACTTCTTATTGCAACAGATGAAGTGAAGGTTCACGCTAAAAAAGCGCTGTGGACGCATCTCATTCCGTGTTTGTCTGTTGTTATCGGTCTTGCGATATCTGCTGCGGTCGGATTCGGTGTTCAGGATATAGCGACATTTGGCATCGGTTTATTTTTGACCTACGCAGCCTTCATACTTACCGGAGTCTATTATTTCTTCTGGAATATCGTGAAAGGCGTGCGCGTGCTGAACAGTTCATCTATCGCAAAGTAATCAGAGCTTGGTTAGCCAGCCATTCACTCTCTAAACGGGGGTGGATGGTTTTTGTTTTCTTTGACTTCAATTTTAGTTTAATGATATATTTTATCGGCGTTTGGATGCGATCGCAGATAAGAAAGGGATGTAATAGAAGTGACAACAAGCGAAGACACAAAGCCGAAATTATTGCCAACTAAAATCTTGAAATGCAGAAATTCGGAGTGCAAGGCGTGGGTGAGAGACGAATTTGCAACTGCCGAGCAAAGCTGTCCGCTCTGTAACGGCCCCATGCTCAGAAGCATCAAGCACCTGCCTGCCGTTCAGAACAAGATGAAGCCGCAACCGCGCAAGCGGAAATCGGAATTTTAATAAAATTACATAAGCGCATAAACAGAACCGCAGCAAATCCAGGTCGCGTACACGGTTCTGTTTTTTTCGCTTGCTACGAAGATTTTACATCGATAACGTTTATCTTTCTATCATCTGTTCACGATTCGGTCCGACGGAAATCCGGCGAATCGGCACGCCAAGCTGGCGTTCAATGTACAGCACATAATCTCGGGCTTGCTGCGGCAATTCATCGAAGCGGCGTATGCCGGAAATATCGGACATCCATCCGGGCAGGGATTTCAATACGGGTCTCGCTTCAACAATCCGGGCCGATACAGGGAAATGACCCGATACGACCCCGTCAAGCTCATATGCCTCGCACACCGGTATTTCCGGCAAATAACCAAGCACATCCAGGTTGGTCAGCACAACTTCGGTAGCACCCTGCACAGCGCATCCATATCGGGTAGCCACAACGTCGAACCATCCCATGCGTCGCGGACGTCCAGTCTTCACGCCGAATTCTCCGGCGTCACCGCCACGCCGCCGCAATTCATCCGCTTCCTGGCCCGCGATTTCGGAGACGAACGGTCCGGCGCCTACACAGCTGGAATACGCTTTAACGACGGTGACCACATGCCTGATCGCAGACGGAGGCAGTCCCGCACCGACCGCAGCGAAGCCCGCCAATGTAGACGAAGAAGTGGAGTAAGGGTATATCCCATGATCCGGGTCGCGCAGCGCACCTAGCTGTCCTTCCAGCAAGATGGATTCACCGTTTTGCAGCGCTGTTTGCAGCAAGACTGTCGTATTGCACAAGTATGGTTTTATTTTCTCCGCCTCTTCCAATAACTGTGGCAATAATGCCTCCACATCCAGCGTTGGTCTGTTATACAGATGAGTTAACAACACGTTCTTTGCTTCAAGTGAAGCTTGGATGCGTGACTTTAACCGCGCTTCTTGATACAAATCCGCAACCTGTATACCTAATTTGAAATATTTATCCGAATAAAAGGGCGCGATGCCCGATTTGGTAGAACCGAATTTACGATCTGCTAATCGTTCTTCTTCCAGCTCGTCAAACATACGGTGATAGGGCATGACTACCTGCGCACGATCAGAGATGCGCAACTTTGGCTCCGGCACGCCTCTGGCCAACAGAGCGTCGCGCTCCGACAATAAAGCAGTCATGTCGAGTGCCACCCCTGGTCCAATCACATTGACAACGTTGGGGTGAAATACGCCAGACGGAAGCAAATGGAGTGCGAATTTTCCATAGCCATTAATGATGGTATGTCCTGCATTGCTTCCTCCTTGATAACGAACGACATAGTTGGATTCCGCCGCAAGCGCATCCGTCACTTTCCCTTTGCCTTCATCGCCCCAATTCGCTCCGACAATCGCTGTTACTGTCATCCTAACGCCTCCATATAACCGATTTGATTAAACTGTTGTCAACATTGAAACCTTTCTGTATCTTCATTATAATGAAAGTATTTAAATAAATATAATTAATAACTTTTATGTTTGATATAAAGGTGGTTTATGTATTGAGGACAAATTTAGATTGGTATCGCGTGTTCTATGTGACAGCCACGCAGGGCAGCTTCTCCAAAGCTGCAGCAGCTCTGTTTATTACTCAGCCTGCCGTTAGCTATGCAATAAAGCAGCTGGAAATGGCGCTGGGCGGGAAGCTGTTCTCCCGGACACCGAAAGGGGTGGCGTTAACGGCAGAAGGGGAGGTGCTGTTCAAGCACATTGAGCAAGCATATGGCTTCTTAGCTGCCGCGGAGAGGAAAGTGGCCGAAATGCATCAAATGCTGTGCGGCGAAGTTCGCATTGGAGCGGGCGACAGCCTATGCAAGCATTACTTATTGCCTTATCTGGAGAGCTTTCATGCATCTTTTCCCGATATTAAAATTCAAGTCACCAACCGGACTTCGTTAGAGACCGTTCAATTGTTGAAGGAGGGGAAGATCGATTTCGGCATCGTCAACTTGCCGATCGAGGACAAACAAATCCAAATTTGCGAAATCGCCGTCATTCAGGATTGTTTTGTTGCTGGAGAAAAATATAAGCATGTTGCAACGAAGCCTGTTTCTATGCAAGAAATGAGTGAATATCCGATTATCCTGCTCGAAAAAGGGAGCAGCTCACGAAGGTATATCGACCGCTATGTTCAGCTTGCGGGTATGGATATCCAACCGGAAATTGAACTGGGCAGCGTTGATCTATTGGTCCAATTTGCACGGATAGGCCTGGGGATTTCTTGCGTGGTGAAGGATTATATCCGTGATGAGCTGAGGCAGGGGATTCTATACGAGATCGTGCTCGAAGATCCGATTCCCCCGCGCAGCATCGGGATCATCACATCGAAAGAAATGCCGCTCTCCGTGGCGGCCACTCAATTCCTCCAGTTGCTGCAAACGTGAAAGAACGAACATTACGCTGGAGATTGAATCCGCGCTCGTGCAAAATTACGGAATGCCCTAGCGGCGGCCATCCACTGCCAAGGCATTCCTAACGGCGCAACCGGTTCATTCCAGCATGCTCGATATGAACGTTGACCTCGATCGAATCGAGCGAGTCGGGTGTCAGTTGCAGCAATGCTCCATTTTGCGCTCGTTTCCACTTCTTGTTGCAATTCCGGTAGACATACTTCCGCAGCGAGTACACATCGACCTTTTTACGAAGCCCCTGTTCCCATGTATGGCGTACTTCGTCACGTATTTCTTGCTTGGCAAGCGAGATGATTTCTGCTTCGCTCAAACTCCCCATTACTTCCTCTATGTAGCCGTTGACATCTATTTTTAGCTTGAACTTGGGATCGAGACCACGAATAGCAACGGAAAGGCTCGATTTGGGTTTGGTCAGCGCAAGCACGGCTTCCGGCTTCTCTCCGCTGCCGATATTGATGGGGGTTCGTGTGATTTTCTCGGATAGCCATCTTATGCCATGCATATGCTTTAGATTGAACCAGCTTCGAAAGATGCCGTCTTGAAGCGCATATACGCCGTTGATTTGATACTGGTCGACTTCCTTATCATTCTCCGTCCATTTCTTCTTATTGATCGACATACTCGGCAGCAGCAGTGTGGATCCCGGCTCATTCAATTCCACAACCATACGATAGAGCTGAACGGGTGGAATATAAGCTTGCTGCTTTAACACATCATTCGGAGCATGGAGTATGGATGCAACGGGGGATTGGTTGAAAGGAATCGGCAAGGTAAATAAATCAGGGATAGATTCTTTTGTCCCAAAGACCCATGGCGTGTATCGAATTCCGGAAAACCGAAATACTGAATCGATCATCTTATTCACATCTTGTTGCAGCGCATGTTCGCTAAAAATGATCACCGTTGTATGATCCCATAAAATTTGCAACGAAGAAGTGGTATACAAGTCGTTAACGGCAGAATCGAGCGAGTAGCCCTCGCCACGCCCGACCCACACCGGTGTTTTGCCTGTGCTCTTCATTCCTTCTTGCTTGGCAACGTTGGAGAAGTCTAGAGACTGGGTATACACGACATATTTACCATCCTTGTAGTCGATACCTAGGGCGGCGATATAGTTGATGTCCTGCACACTTCGGATATCCCAGCAGCCTGCCAGCGAGAGTATTATCATGCAGCACGCGCCGAACAGGATGCATGCGTTGCGCATCCTCATGTCGAGTCATCTCCTTGCCGCGTATCATCGGTCGTATTCAGCATCGCCGGACGCCGTTTCAGCCATTTGACCGGAACACCGAACAGCGACTTGAGCATGTCTTTGAAAATAGGAGGCGACAACGGAGCAAGGTAGGGAATCCCGAAAGATTGCAATGTCGACAAATAAACAAGGATAGCCAGCATCATCAAGAAAAAACCATACATGCCGAGCACGGATGAACCAATGAGCACGAGCAGACGCAAGATGCTGACCGTGCCGCTTAACGTCTGATTGACAAGCGTAAAGGTGGCAACTGCAGTAACGGCTGCCACGACGAGCGTCGTAGGCGAGCTAAGTCCGGCACGAATAGAGGCATCCCCGACGATTAAGCCTCCAACGACGGCGATGGTCTGGCCAACCGCTTTCGGCAAGCGGATGCCTGCTTCGCGGAAAATTTCAAATAAGCCGAGCATTAGAATCATTTCCATGGGCGCGGACAATGGCAGCCCCAGACGGGAAGTCGTAACCGTCGCCAAGAGCGGAAATGGCAGTTGCTCCAGACCAAATGCGATCAAGGCAATCCAGAACCCCGGCATAAAAATGGAAACGAGCAAGCCGATGATACGCAATATTCTTTGAAACGTCACAAAGAAATAAGGAAAATGGATATCCTCCGGCGATTTAAGCGTCAATACCAAATTGGCTGGACCGATCAGCACCATTGGCGATCCATCGACAATGATGATGAAGCGGCCCCGCACAAGCGCTTGCACGACATAGTCGGGGCGCCCAATATAATCGAGCAGCGGGAACAAGGCATACTGCGAATCGCCTAGCGCTTCTCCAAGCTGGGAGCTGCTTACGACGGCGTCGGTATCGATCTGTCCGATCCGTTGTCTGACTTCATTCAACATATCCGGATTCGCGATATCCGCTATATACAGCAATGACACCTTAGTCTGGCTGCGCAGCCCTATGGAATAGGTCTCGCACTTCAACGAACGGGTCCGCATCCGCTTGCGTATGAGTGCCACATTCGTGGACAAGCTCTCCGTAAAACCATCTTTCGGACCTTTTATTGAAATTTCCGTATTCGACTCTTCGGGGGAGCGATTCGGCGGGTCTGCAATATTGACAGAGTAGAATAGGTTGTCCCGTTCAAATCCGATGATGAGCTGACCCGAGAACAGGACTGCCTCCGCCGCCTGTATTCCTGCCGTTGGATCGAACGGCTGCAGCGCAAGCGGATTGTTGCGGAGCAAGCTGTCCAAGGAATGCGCATCTTCCAGCAACGCCTTCAATTGCGGAATGACATATTGGTTCAACTGCTTAATGTCTGCCAGGCCATCGCAATAAATTAATGTAACTTTATAAAAATTACTGCTGGGACCAAATAAATGGATCTCGCTCCGGATATCACCGCATCCAGTCAGGCATGCCAATAAACGTTCGATAGTTAACGGCAGCTGTTCTGCTTGCTCATTGAACGGGTTAGGAGTCGGAACAAGGTTCTTGTTCATGTGCAGCCGCTCCTTTGGATTGTCGTTGATGGCTGGCGGCCAGAAGAGCAAGCAGCAATGACAGCAGAACAAGCCCAAAGGTTACGCCAGGAAAATAAAAGGAATGCAGCATTTCTACAAAACGAATGTCATCATTATCCGCAAGTATGGCTGCGCATAGAATGACCGCTGCCAACAGCCCGGCGCCGACTCGTTGGTGCGGGCCGCGCAGCGGCAATAAATCCAAAATAAGAAACAACTCCAACGAAATCCTGATAAACGAACCAGATAACCATTGATAGATGGAAAGAAAGTCTACATGTTCGATATATTTTCCCGCCGTTACAATTCTCCATTGCTCGAAAGCGGGATAACGCATCGAGGACGCATTGGCAGCTCCAAAGTTGGCGATTGAGCCCAGATAAGGGCCGATGGTCAGTCCGGCCAAAATGACTGCCAACGCCGCCATCCCCCAGAAGCCAGGCTTCTTCGAAAGATGGGGCTGCAGCAAAATGACAACAATCAATTCTGCCATCCCGCCTCCGATAAGCACCAATCCGCGTATGACCGGGGCAATGCCATTCTCCAGTACCGGCAGAATAAGTGAATAATCTTTGAATTGGAAATTTGCTCCCATCACGAAATAGCCTAGTATGATGACGACCGGAAGAAGGATTCCCGCGCAAATGGCGATAGCCTGAATGCCGGCAAGCGCGCTCGCTAGCGAAAGCAAGACCATTGTAGCGGTAATGACAACTATCGGCGTGTTCGGCAAATAGGATATTTTCGACCATGTGGACGTGTCCTTTAACGTGACAAACGCAGCCAGCAGCAAATATGCGACAAACAGCAGCGTGATAATCCACGCTGTTGCCGCTCCGCTTATTTTGCAAAGCCATGGGAACAGGGCATCGGTTCCTTTCTTGCGTATAATCCATATGAGAAGCGGGATCCAGCAAAGGGTAAGAACCAACGCCAACAATACGCTTATCCAACCATCTTTATGAGTTTGCCGCAACAAAAGCGGTATGACAGTAACATGGTTCAACAGCCCCGTGGACATTACCAATATGAAACAGGTTTGCAGATAGGTAATGGAATGGCGTGGCGACATCATCTGTTCTCCTTCGTGCAGTTATTATGCTGCAGTATTGCGTTGACAACCATTAGTGTTAGTCGAATCCATGAAAATCATCCCATAAACAGCAAAAAGAAGGCAGCAACCTGCTGGTTGCTGCCTTCTTAATAAAAGTAGTAGGACCGGTGGGGCTCGAACCCACGACCTGATGATTAAGAGTCACCTGCTCGGCCAACTGAGCTACGGACCTTCGATGTTTATATGTTAATCATAACATATAATGGGCGTAAAGGGTCAACCAATATATGCCTCGTTCGGCAGAGGCCGAACCGCAGACCGCTCCTTTAGGAAGGAGCGGTCTGCGATTCTAATAGGCGTTGCTTTACAGCCATGCATTGAATGCAACCACTATAATGATGGCTCCGCTTAATACGGTGCTGAATTGCCCTACAGTGAAGGAGCCTATGCGTATGTTGGCCACCTTCTGGCCGATAATCGCACCCAGCCATAGGGTGATGAAGCTGCCAATTGCCGCCGTCAATGATATGGCGATAGGGGACAGCCCGATTAATCCAGCGCTGAGACCATTGGTCAATGCATTTGCGGAAAGAGCGACGCCGAGTATAGCGGCTTCGATAAGGTTAATGTTGCCGGAACGGTCTAAATCGGCTTTTTCCGGATTGGATATTAAACCTTCGAGGCCGATATTCCCTGTATCAGGAGCAGAAGCCCGCTTGCTCCGGGGCACGGTCAGCAGCACGATGCGCACTCCGACGACCAGCAATATGAATGTTGCCAATAAGGTTGGGAGAATGCCGGGAAGAATGGTTGAAATCCATTGACCGAATAAGATTCCTGACATACTGAACAAGAAGCAAATGGCCGCAATAAAGGAGTTCGAGAGTAAGCCGATGCGAATTTTCCGGATTCCATACGATATGCCTACACCTAAATTGTCAATGCTCGATGCCGCCGCAAGCCCCAAAATCATTAACCATGCCATTGTTGAAGCACCTCCTTGTCATTGTGTTCCGTGTGGGCATGAAGTAAAAGACGCATCTCATTCATCATAGTGTGGGACGATTCAGAATAGGATGGGGGCACGATTTTTGTAGGTTTCCTCTTCTTGTTTTCACTGCACACGCCCATGTGAAATTGCTGCTTGAATACCTCATCGATGTAGTACACATTCTTGAATACGTGAGCATCCCTGTCACTTTCCAGGTGGTAATGCAGACATGACATACAATAGTACATGTTACCATCTCCCCTTCTTGTTGTCATTACGCCGACCCTGTGGGTCTGACTGTTGAGATATGTTATGTGCATCTGTTGAGAAAGGTGCATCGGGCTGAGCTATGAATTGAGAAATCTTCAACATTGCGATCTAGGCCTGCCGAAAATGATGAAATAGGCGAAAGACGGCAAGATTGGTGAGCAGACGTTCCTCATTCGTGCATATACTGATAGCGATAGACCGTGTTCTATATTTCACAGGAAAGGATTGAATTGACAATGCCGGACCATCAAGGGACAGAGGACTTGGGAATGCTGTTGAAAGATTCGTTGAAGCAACAATCCCTTTCCATGCGAAAATTAAGCGGGCTCACCAATATCGATACAGCAACGATTTCCAGAATTATCAACGGCAAGCAGCCGGCAAAGCTCGAACATCTGCGCCGATTCGCGGAGCACCTTCATCTCCCGATGGATAAATTGCTGGAAGCGGTAGGATTGAATAAAGGGACGCAGCATAAAGAACTGCGCGAGGAGATCGGTGATTCCGTGGCGACCATTCAGGAATTGCTGCATTCTATCCGGCTGCTGGATTATCAGGTGACGGCAGAGCACGTTCGCCAAGAACTGGCGAAATATGAGCAATATGCGCAAACGGAAGAAGGGAACCGCATCATTTTGGAATCTTTTCATAGCAAAGTGAAAGAAGTAAGCGGATGGGGGCCCTTCATCAATCAATTGCATTACATGTTCTCAAAATATTGCGACGAACGCGTAACTCCAGAAGATCGGTATATCTTGGGAAGCGCGCTCTTGTATTTTATTTTGTCGGCAGATATTATTCCGGACTATTTGTTCCCTATCGGCTATATCGATGATGTCATAGCTGTGCAGCTCGCCATGGAGCGTCTGTCTTCCTCTGACGATTCGATTGCTTGAGCGAATTGCGGGAGCATCCGATCCAGTATTTGTCACTGTTCGTTCAAACATCGTTCACCTTCCGTTCATATTGGACTAATAATTGTGATTTAATTTATAGCTACAATAGATAACAGGGAAGAACATTTTTCCAATACTGAACCGTTCGCGGCAATTCGTGAACAGGGTGAATGAGTTGAGGGGGCATTGATGTGAATAAGAAATTTGCCATTGCGGCATCCACACTTCTTCTCGCCGTGGCTTTGGCTGCATGCGGCAGCTCGGGAAAAGATTCAGCGGCGCAAGGAGAAAGCACGCCGGCCAACGCTTCTTCGAGCGATGTGCAAGCCGTCACCTTGAAAGCGTCCAATTTTGAATTTGATCAGAAAGAAATCAGGGTAAAGAAGGGCCAAACGGTCAAATTGACGCTTGAAAATAGTCAAGGGATGCACGGTGTAGAAATACCGGATTTGAAAGTGAAGCTAGACTCGCCGGGAACGACTGAGTTTGTGGCTGACAAAGAGGGAACATATGAATTCAAATGCTCGATTATGTGCGGCACCGGTCATAATGATATGGTCGGCAAGATCATCGTTGAGTAAGGATTAGATAATAAGCTGCGCATGGTCCAATCAATTCATGGATCATGCGTTTTTGTTTTGTCAGCAATTCGTTCATGTCCGTCTACATGAGCTTCGTATATAATGGAAAAAGAGCTCGTTGCATTAAGGAAGCGAATTGGAGAGGTGAAGATATGACGTGGTTGAATGAAATCGTTGCCATGCGATGGCGTCAAGAAGGAGAGCGGTACGCCAAGGATGTCAATGAATTTGTGCGCAAAGGGTTGACCGAGGGCTGGGATGCAGTGGACGAGGGTGCTTTGCAGGAGGACGGCCGCCGCGAGCTGGCGGAACAAGTATTCGGAATGGTAGCCGCCGCGAATGAAGCAGGAGATATCGAACAGCTGCGCAGCGCGCTTCCGCCGGCCACGTGGCCGTTATTGGGAACGTTCGAGGATAGAATTCAGGCGGTGAAATCATTGTTTTTCATCGATGAGCATACCATTGTCTTCCGAGCAGGCGCAACCTGGGAAGCGGGCTGCGTATATGTCGTCAGCGAAGAAGGGGACACGAGGCAATTCGAGCATATCACGCTCGTCGGTCGTTCTCCTAATTGTGAAACGTATGCGATTGTCGACGAGGAAGGCATCCGCACTTTACGTGGAATACATAATGATTTGACAGGAGAGCTGCTGCACTCTTTTTCTTGGAACGACATACTCGACTCCATTAAGAGTTTGGGGTGTCCTATGCAGTCCTTGGCGGACGCAGAGCAGCCTCATGAGCAACTTACGGAAATTATCCCGTTTGCTGACGGTAAGAAGCTGATTGTTGTGTCCAATCTAGGAATCTATCTGATTGAAGCCGGAGTAGCGAATCTGCTTCATCCGTCTGCAGAAGAAATCGAGGATTGGAGCAGTGACGATGTTGAAGCCATCTGGCTTGATATGGTTCATGCTGCGCTGTCGCACGATGAGAAGCATATCGCCCTTGGAAGCCAAGGAAGCTCACACCTGCTATACGACGCGGAAGGTAATTTGAAGGCAGAAATCTATCCCGAGAGCAGCTATCCGCATTGCTGTTTATTTAGCGGAGATGATGAACGCATATTGTTCAATTCTTGCCATTTCTACAATGGCATTACGCTGTCCGCTTCTATACAAGAGGCACTTGCCTCAAGTCCGCTGGAGGCCGGAGAGGAGGATATCATTGAAGACGGGGCCCGTGTGTATGCCGCTGCTGTTCGTGGCGATGAGATGATTCTAGGAGATGCCTACGGTTATTTGAGAACCGTAAGGCTTGACGGAGCATTGTTGTGGCAGCATTTTTTGGGCAGCACGATATCGGGCATTACGGTCAGTCCTTCGGGCAAGCGGCTAGCTGTCGGTTCATACGGAGGCATGCTCCATCTACTGGATTTGGATACGGACGAACGTGATCCTTACGCGATAGGGACCGCTGCACATCGAGAACTGGCGCGATGGATCGTATGGAAGGGACTAGAACAGCCCTTGCAGTGGTAACGTATGGCTTCCTGCTCAGTAAAGCAACCTGCAGACTGTATCAGCTATAGCTGAATCACGGGATGAAAGAAGGAATTCATCATGAAACGAAGCTTGAGTCTGGAACTGGAAATGTCATAGTAGTGGAACAACTAACATTCATTAGGGAGGTGTAGCGGGTGCAATTGGTTATCGTTCCGGTTGACGGAAGCTGGGATATGGAAGAGCTGCTTCCTTATGTAAGCGAAGAGCGGAAAAGTAGCATTGCTCGCTTCAGACAAGAGATCGACGCCAAGAGAGCGCTGCTTTCCGAATGTATCGTGCGCGCGTTGATCATATCCCAATACAGGTGTTCAAATGAACACATTCGATTTGAACGTCACACGCATGGCAAGCCTTATGCGGCAAGCCATCCCGATTATCACTATAATGTCAGCCATTCGGGGGATTGGGTCGCATGCGCCGTGGCGGATCTTCCGCTGGGCGTAGATATCGAGCAAATCCGTCCCATCGAGTTGTCGATTGCAGAACGCTTCTTTGCCGCTTCTGAAACGGAGGCGATCCTGTCATTGTGCGAAGCGGAAAGACTTCCGATGTTCTATAAGATTTGGACATTGAAGGAAAGCTTCGTGAAGGCGGAAGGGACAGGGCTTACCGTCCCCCTTGACAGCGTTGCATTCACCGTAGGCGGCATGAATGACATTCAGATGGCCGCACGGAATCAAGAATACCGTTATCGTTTCCGGATGTATGCTCCCGACCCGGAACATATGCTAGCCGTGTGCGCAAGCGGCTGCGAGTTCCCGGATCAGCCATGCGAGCTGACGGTGTCAGCGATAACTGAGACGCTAAGCGGAAGAAACGTTTTGACGCTTGCATAAAGACCTTATTTTCATATACAAACCGCCATTCGGCACGGAGGACATGAATGTTTCATTCCATCGCCGGACGAGCGGTTTGTTTTCTATGTGAAATCGAAACACTCAATAATCTCCGTGAGGTGCTGGCTGCTCAAGATTCCAATGCTTCAATCGACTTCAATACATGATCGATTAAGGAATCGATGTCATCGATATGGCTTTCATTCACTTTTTGGCGAAACTTCGCCCTGATTCGATATACCCCATTGTCGGCTGGCTCAGCTGATATACTCGTTGCTGCATCGCCGTATGGCTCTAATTGATATGAGCGCTCGTGAATAATATCCGCCGATTCAGCCCAGAGAGCGGTTAATTGTTCATGAACGTGATGGGAGTGAACCGCCTGCTCTCCAGGCAACTCGAAGGTAAGCTGAAGCTCTGCTCCGGGCTCTTCATCAACGATCCGTATGCCGCGAAGCTCACCGGTGAAATCAGCCAAGCCGCTCGAAATTTGAAGCTCGGCGATACAACTGCCATCCTGCGGCTTTACTCTCATTCGAAACGTCCGGTTGTATCCCGCCAGATCGATAATATCTTCGCGTCCGACGATCAGTATGCCAGCTTCTCTTTCCACATCATACAGCTTGCCTTCGAACACCACTTTCAGATTGTCGAATATCGTTGGGTCAAACATTGCTTATGCCTCCAGTCGTTCTAACCTTCTTTATTTATAATCAATCTTAGTACAACGGCACCTCATCAGTAAAGGAAGGGGCAGCATGCATGGCACTGCATGAGCATTTATGCGAAAATGGAGTAAAAATGGATTAGGGGTGCTTCGCTTTTGAAAACAATAGGTCTTATCGGCGGCATGAGTTGGGAGTCATCTTTACTTTATTACCAAATTATAAATCAGCGAGTAAAAGCAAAGTTAGGCGGGCATCATTCTGCAAAAAGTCTGATGTACTCTGTAGATTTTCAAGAAATCAAATCCCTTCAACAGCTAGGCAACTGGGATGAAGCCACAAAAATGATGATTGATGCAGCGCGAAAACTGGAAGCTGGCGGAGCCGATTGTATCGTCATCTGCACGAATACGATGCACAAGATGGCAAGCGAAGTAGAAGAATCGGTATCTATCCCTTTACTGCATATCGCTGATGCAACTGCGAATGAAATCATAAAAGACGGAGTAAAAAAAGTCGCTTTGCTGGGAACCGCGTACACGATGGAACAAAATTTTTACAAAGGCAGACTCATTGACAAGTATGGGCTGGATGTCGTGGTTCCGGATGAAGCAGAGCGAGGGATTGTACACGATATCATCTATCATGAGCTATGTCTTGGAATTATTAACGAAGAGTCTAAGCAATCCTATGTAAAAATTATTGATAATCTTATTCAACAGGGAGCTGAAGCCGTTATTCTTGGATGCACTGAAATAGGGCTGCTCATCTCACAACATAATTGCAGTATACCCGTTTATGATACAACAAAAATTCATGCTCAATGTGCTGTCGATTTTGCGATAGGCGTGCCGAGTGGCGCGGCCTTGTCTGCTGTAAAAGAGTGCATAACGGATTGATGCTTCATGTCGTAAATTTAAACACTTGATGTCGCCATATTAAACTTTTAATTCGAGTGAGCTGTGTTATATTGAATGCAGGTGTCATTATTTTATATACAAAGGGAGAGATGGCTGTGTCACTTCGCATCGGAAAATTAAGCTATTGGCACGTGCATGCTTGGGACTATACAAAACAGGCGGAAGAACACCCTGAGACGATAATAAGTGCGGTATGGGATGAAAATCCGGAACGCGGCAAGCAAGCGGCAGATAAGCTGGGCGTGCCTTTCTATGCTTCGCTTGATGACATTTTGGCCAGTGATATCGACGCCGTTATCGTGGATACGCCGACTCGCATGCACCGGAATGTGATGATTGCGGCAGCTAACGCCGGCAAACATATTTTCACCGAGAAAGTGCTTGCGCCCACGTTGAAAGAAGTTAATGAAATTTTGGAAGCGGTGGAGAAGAACGGCGTGAAGTTAACGGTGTCGCTGCCCCGATTGAATGATGGTTATACGTTGACGATTCAGCAAATATTGGCCCAACAGCTGCTCGGAAAAGTAACGTTGGTTCGTGTCCGCTTATCTCATAACGGAGCGATTGCCGGGTGGCTGCCAGATCATTTTTATAGCCTGGAGGACTGTGCAGGCGGCGCGTTGATCGATCTTGGCTGCCATCCAATGTACTTAACGCGGCTATTCCTAGGAGAAGAACCGGTTGATGTCTCGGCTCAATATGGCTATGTTACAGGAAAAGCGGTGGAAGATAACGCGGTTTCGATGCTTTCGACGAGATCAGGTGCCGTAGGCATCGTCGAAGCGGGCTTCGTGAATTCGTATTCACCGTTCACGGTAGAAGTGCATGGAACGGAAGGAACACTCCTGTACGGAACCCCGGAAGCGAAGCTTCTGCTTCGAACTAACCGTCAAGGAGCTGAACTAGCACATGATTGGCAAGAACAGCCGTTGTTGTCCAATCGGGATAGCGCTTTCCATCAGTGGGTCAGTCATATTCAAAATAACACGAAGGCAGAGGAGAATATCCGAATGGCGGTGGAATTGACCAAATTAATGGAAGCCTCCAACCGCTCGGTTGCAGAACGCCGCGCCATTGGTCTGAAGGAGCTGGAACGCTAATCCGAATTTCAGGAGGTGTTATTCAATGAATTCTTTTCCATACGAAATGATGTGGGAGCGTAAGGATGCATTGGAACGCCTTGATTTGCGGATCCGCTGGGGACATTATGAAATCCGGGTGCTCCGGTTCCATCTAACGACGTTTCCACCTGGCAAAACGGTAGGATTTCATAAACACTCAGAGTTTGAATTCCACTTCATTCCCCGGGGAAAAGGTAAAGTGATCATAGAGGATCGAACGTTCGATCTAACCGCAGGCATGTTCTATGTAACAGGCCCCGGAGTCATGCACTATCAAGAAGCCGATGCGAACGAAGCGATGGACGAGTTATGCCTGCATATCGATATCGTGGACCGTTCCTCGGCCCCATCTATCGGCGATGATCGGAATGTAGATAAGTGGGAAATCGCAGACTCCGGCAATTGTATTGAAATGCTGGAATCCTTGCCGCTGCAGCCAGCCATAGATAAACATGACGCGATGTGTTGTTTTCTTGAAGCTTATCAGGCTCGCTGCGACAATACCTTAGGTTCGTACACGGCGATTAAGCACAGCATTATCCAAATCTTGCTGCGCGCGGTAAAAGCCTATGATATGAAAGACATGCCAGCCAGTCTTCCATCGCGCGACTTGAACGCGAACCGCTATCGGCTCGCTCTGCAATATATTCGTGCCAATTATGCGGGCATGATGACGTTGAAGGATGTGGCCGAGAAGCTGAATATAAGCTCGCGCCAGCTTCAGCGTATTTTGAAAGCGCACCATGATAATCGGTCGTTTTGCGCTATTTTGGAGGAAGTGAGGCTGGATGCGGTGTGCCGGAAGCTGGTGGAAACGCGGCTTCCCATTGAAAAAATTGCTGTGTCCGAAGGGTTTGCAAGCGCAAATTATTTGCACGCCGTATTTCGCAAACGATTCGGAATGACCCCTTCGCAATATCGCGAGCGGGAATTCAAGTCCAGATAGCGAAGCTCTGCTGTATTTCATGCGAAATATAGCAGAGCTTTTTCGTTCATATAGCATGCAGGCTGGTGATGCCTGAAATGAAGTTCGTCAGGAATGCTTCAGCATCCGAACAACAGCAGACATACGATGACCAAAAGCAGGAAAAGAACGAGGATGATATCCGCATGAGTCAAAGCGGGGGACGACCTTCTGTATTCAGCACAACTGTTCGCCATGTATGCTGAACCCCTTTCACCTTACCGTAATAATTCATTGTATGAAGAAGGCCAGCCTTTCTGATTGGACACCTATCCAATTAGGTGCTGACATTGAAGCAGGAAGAGCGACCGCTCTGTTCATAAAAATTATTATGTTAACTTAAGCGTCAAATAATTATGATTCCTAAAATGTAATGCATCGATTTTCCTGAGTTTAATACCAGCAGTCATCACTCTAGCAGAGCTCGTGCGGCAGGTATCTTGTTACTCTAGCGATTGTCAGATAGCCAGTTACTTGAGTGACTGCTATGCAGCCAATTCCTCTGTTGATTGCCATGTGGTCAATTCCTCTAATGATCGTAATGAAGTTGCTTGATGCATATGCCTAATCTTCCATCCAATCGGTACAGAGACAGCGGGCGAATGCTCACCTCATTACAGGAAGCAGTTGGTCATATGGATTGCACCTATTTCATCGCCCGAACTGTGAGAGACAGAAGAGCAATACACTATTTCCTGAAGTAAGGGGAGAATGAAGCTAAATGGTTGAGAACGAGTGTACAGTCGAGTGTCTCTTTTCCAGTGAGAAATGCTCATTTCATTGGATAACTTATTAGTGTCGAGGAGGTATTTATGGATGCGAACTTATGGGATTCTACAGCGGCCGCAGTTATAGGGATAGATTGGATGAACTGGTGTACCGTTCGAATTTGCTTGGCAGCGACCGTACTGTAGCTAATCGTGGAGTAAATAATGCGATAGCAGTCCGAACAACATACCCGGACTGCCATTTTTATGGGGTGAGATAATTAAGGGAGTTTACGTTCCTCTTTGTCGTCCGGTCGATCGCGGCCGGTTCCTATATTTACAGCGCCCTGCAATACGAAGGTAAGGAGAGAGATGCCGACGACAGCCAGAAGGCGAATAGGCCCGTTCGATACAGCAGTGTATGCTTAGAAGCGTGAATCCATTACTTGCGAAGGTGAACGTTCTGGATTCGATGATCGGTATCCTTGCTTAGGATGAGCTTGGCGCGGCCTTTGGTCGGCAGTATGTTTTTAGTCAAGTTCACCTGGTTGATATCTCTCCAAATACTTCTTGCTCTAGTAATGGCCTCTTCTTCCGTCAATTCGGCATAGCGATGAAAGTAAGACGTCGGATTCTGAAAGGCCGTATCCCTCAGAAGCAGAAAACGCTCGACATACCACTTCTCCAAGTCGGGTTCCCGCGCTTCCACATAAATGGAAAAGTCGAAAAAGTCACTGACAAATACACTGGCTTCCCTGCTCACCTGCAGGACGTTGATGCCTTCGAGGATGAGAATGTCAGGCTTCTTTACCTTTATAGTCTCATCTGGAATGATATCATACGACAAATGGGAATAGACCGGAGCATGCACCTCGGCTTGTCCCGCTTTAATGTCCGTCAGAAATTGTATGAGCCGCTTCGTATCATAGCTTTGGGGAAATCCCTTCTTGTTCATCATGCGCTTATCTTCAAGTATCCGGTTCGGATACAAAAAACCATCGGTCGTCACGATTTCCACTTCGGGATGCTCTTCGTATTGGGACAACAGTGCTTGAAGCAGCCGTGCTGTCGTGCTCTTGCCTGCGGCAACGCTTCCGGCGATTCCAATGATGTACGGCACTTTGTCTGTCTTTTTTTGCAAAAAGGAAGCTGTTGTCGCTCTCAATTGCTGCGCTGCCGCCACATGGAGGTTAATCAGCTTCGTCAAGGGAAGATAGATGTCTTCTACCTCGTCCACAGATATGCGCTCATTAATGCCTTTCAAGGACTCAAATCGTTCCGGAGATAAAGACAGGCGGGATTGCTCATGAAGCCTGGACCAGTCTTCCCGTTCGATTGTTATGTAGGGACTGAAGATATGCATACTATACCTCTCAATCGGAGTAATATGTTCGGTATGATTCATTGACATATTGTCTCAATAATAATGACCCCAATATAAAACAATTGTCAAGAGGTTCCGTTCGCAGTTCAACAATTTTCACGGATGAATGATGTTATGGAACTTGTAATCTCAAGCAGCTCATTGTATAATTTATACAATTTACGACAGGAGGTGTGAAGAGGTCGATGATTTATTTCCTGTTTTTTGCAAGAAGCGGGGAGCGACACCTTTTACACCCGGGCTGGGTTCGATGGACACATCGGGTAGGGCGTTGATTCGTCCTACTCTTTTTTGTGTTTCATAAAGTTAAAATATTTTTACACGAGGAGGTTCTCGCATGTGCTTTATGAAAAGAACGGCCATCGTTATAACCGGACTGATCGCCGCGATAACGATGACTGTGAGCGATTCAATCCCATCTGTCCATGCTGAAGAAAGCGTCAAACATGTGCTTTACATGGAAGGTAAGCAAGCGAACGAAACGGATATGTTCATTCAGAACGGACAGATGTTTGTCTCGCTGAAGCAGTTGGCAGCGGCTTTTGGGCTCCCGCTCACATACTCCCTTACTGATGAACTGTTTACGTATCATGACTATAAGCTTGCAGCCGGCGATCATACGGTCTTGGTATGGGGGAACAGTTATCGGGGGTATCAGATTAACATTCGCGCTGCGGGCGAGGAAAGCTGGGAAAATGATGCCGTAGTATACAAGCCGGAACTGAACTGCCAGCCTGAGTCGGATTATTGTGAAGTAATCAAAGAAAAATACCGCGGTCCTGTCGCACGAGACGGAAGATTGTACGTACCTATACGTATGATAGCCAAAGCATTGGACTTGACGATGGATGTGCAGAAGAAAAACAATCAATTCTTTGTCGACTTGGTCAAACGATAATAGAGTATAACAAAGGCCTTTCACTGGATACAATGCAGTATAATTCCAGTGAAAGGTCTTTATATATTTCTGATAGAATCCGAATCCGAATCAATATGAAATGTTCGAAATAACAATTTCAGTCCAAAAAACCGCCACGTCGCATCTCCGTGGCGGTTCGATCGTATCCGTCATACCTGGCAACTCCTTACCCTAATGAATCCGTGCACTTCCGTAATCTTATCATAATCCGATAGGTTTGTTAACTTGGCCAGGATGGGCTTGGGATTCTCAATCCGCCATTCTTATTACGCACCGTCTAGCGGGCATAACGGGCAATCAACTGCAATATGTCCAGTGGAGATTGAAGCTGATAACGGACATGACCGGATATCTCTTTCTTGCTGCCCCATAACGCCAAAGCAAAATCGATCCCTGCTCCGTGCGCAGCTTCCATATCGTAACTTGTATCGCCAATGTAGATGGCTTTCGTCGGATCCACGCCATATTTCTTGATAAATGCAAGCAATGGTTCTGGATGGGGCTTATGGCGCAGCGTATCATCGGCGCATATCGCATTCGGCACATAGCTGCTTAGCCCAAACGGCACAAAGTCGTCGATCAATTCTTGCCGCGTCTTCGAAGTTACAATGCCCGCAGCCATCCCTCTCTCATGAAGCGTCTTGAGCACGTGTTCGATACCTGAAAATACGGTTGTCAGATGCGCATTTTCCTGCAAATATTGATTCCATTTTGCTTGCACTGTGTCAATCTCCTTCACTTCAAGCTTCATCAGCGCGTCACGGCCGGGAATCCCCAATATGAGATGCAACTGCTCGTCTTCATACACCGCTCCAAGCTCTTCATATAACACTTGCTTCAATGATGCGATAAGCGCCTGTTCCGTATCAATCAAAGTACCGTCAACATCAAATATGATGCAATAATACAATTGTTCATCCTCCTGTTCCGAAGTCACACCTTACGCAAGATAAGTGTCCTACTGGCTTTGTCCCATTATATTTGCTAGCATTGAATTTGTATAACGAATATATTGCATGGTAACAATCGGATATTTCGATTCAAAACAAGGGACTTCGAGGGTGAAAGCAAGATTGGATGTTGAATTGCCTCTCAAAATACTTCGTGATTAAAAGGGAACTTTTAAACAACCTCTAAAGAGGAGGGATTGAAATGGATATTGAGCAATTGCAAGCTTTCCTTGCTGTAGTAAAGAGCAAGAACTTCACCAGAAGCGCAGAGAGCTTGCATGTGGCGCAATCGACGGTAACGGCAAGAATTAAGACATTAGAGGAGTTAATGGGAACAACTTTACTAATAAGAAATAACAAACACGTAGCTTTAACACCAGCAGGCGTGTCCTTCTTGCCCTATGCCGAGAGAATGATTTCTCTGTATGCGGAAAGTATAGAGGCATTAAAATTGCAAGAAAAGTATTCTGAAAGATTTGTGATCGGGGGACCTACTTCAGCATGGATGTATATATTCGGGCAGCAACTGCGGGAATTCCAGCACAACCATCCCGCTATTGCTTGCGAATTATTGACGCACTCTTCGGAGAATACGTTAGAGAAGGTCATTGACGGTATTATTCATGTGGGTATTACTTATATGAAGCCGCGCCATCCGAGACTGGCGGTGCACCACATCATCGAAGATGATTATGTTTTTGTCGCTCGTCAACCGTTCGGTCGCAAGATCACGATGGATGATTTGCACCGATCGAATTTTGTGCTGAATGACTGGGGCAAGCCATTTATGGATTGGTTTTACCATGAAATGGGTGAGAGGTATATGCCTGCCTTTAAAATCAATCAGACAACGATTGTGATGAAACGTTGCTTGGAGGAAAATTGGTTTACCTTAATTCCCAAGTCGATCGTTAAGAGTTATGTTGAAAATAAAGAGCTTCATATTTTGGAACACGAATTAACATGGCAGCCTCCTAAGCATAATGTGTACGCGGCAACGTTAAAAATAATTGGAAATTCGAGTCTGGCCGCTTCTATTTCAGAGCTGTTGGCCAGCCTGTACGGTGCCCGGTAAAAGAGGAACTTCGGCAAGCCGGTACGTGCAGCCATTCGCAAGGAGTGGCTGCTATTGGCTGTTGAGATTGATACAGCAACGCATTCAATTAAAGCTTAAGCAAGCTGTCAGCCCTGTCTTAGCCCGTACTCTATTAGTTGGGTGTACGGGTGGAACGACGCCCCCAACGGTCGGCCAGCAGACCCCGAACCCGGAGTAGAAAACGACACGCGGGTTTGCGTGGCGACGCAGAACTCGCTTTTTTCTTGTCCATGGGTGAGGTCGAAGTTAGTCCCATTGGAACATGTACAGTCAAGTGTACGGGCGCGGTGGCTAAACGGCATGTGGACTGTAATTTGTCCAATGGAACGGATCGTTTTTCAGCTATTCGCGCGGATGAAGCGTCAAACCATTGGATCAATTCCAATCGAAGCGACGGTATAGAGATATGCGCTGCTGTTCATTGGATCAAATCCAATGGATGGGACAAGTGGGCACGCTGACACGCCCAACCCTTCCGCCTTACTTTTTCACGGGGGATGCAGTGAGGTTGACTTATAAGGCGATGTTTTTTATATTTAAACTAAGTATAAAAATGGAGGTTTCCTCATGGCTCGCAAAGGAATGTTAACGATTCCGCGTAAAACGATATATGATATCATATCTCATTCATCAGATCACCCGACCGCGTCGGACGTCATGGATCGTCTCAAGGAACACGGACATAGCTTCGCCTATGCGACGGTATATAATTCTCTCCGGTACTTGACGAAGGAAGGTCTCATTCGCGAGTTGAAGCTGGAAGGAGACGCAAGCCGCTATGATGCGCGCACGGATGATCACCAGCATGTCGTGTGCGTCAAGTGCGGCCGGGTGGAGGAAGTATGCATCTCTAAGCCTAAGGAGTGGTTGGAGCGTATAGCTGAGGAGACAGGTTTCGCTATTACGGAAGAGGAGTTTCTATTTAAAGGAGTGTGTGCGGCGTGCAGCGATTCGAAGAAAACAGTCCAATAAATGATAACGCAACAGGTTCTGCAACGAGCTTCGAAGAGGGGCAGTTCTGCGAGACGACGCGACGGGTCGTCATCGTCAGTCCGTTCCCGGCATCCATTCGTTCACTGTTCGTCGCCCTCACCATCCGCTGTTATGATGTTCTGCTGTTCCATCAGGAACAAGATCCAGTCTTGCTATCGATGAACAGTGACTTAATTATCGTCGATCGGACGCGGACCGTTCCTGCCGATAAGTCGGCTTCCATTCCCGGAAATCATCGTTCCATGCTCCTTCTGCACGGTGAAGGGGAGGATTCCGAAACGCAAGGAAAAGAGGTTCTTCTGTGGCCTTGCCCGATCGAAGCCGCCTTGGCCAAGATCGAGGAACTGGTAAGTTCGAATGATTCCCTGCAGCCGATGGAAGGCAATGACCAATTGCGGTTCAAGGATATAGTCGTTGACTTGAAGCGCATTATTGTACTAAAAGCAGGAATGAAAATCGAACTGACCCGAACTGAATTCGATCTGCTCAAAGGGCTCTTGTTAAAAGGCGGCGGCGTGATGACCAGACAGGAAATTATGGAGTTTGTGTGGGGAGAAAATTATTTCGGAGGCAGCAACTCCGTCGACGTTCATATTAAAAGCTTGCGCCAGAAGCTGGGGGATGCCCCCAAAAATCCAAAGTATATCGTTACCGTAAGAGGGATCGGCTATCGAATAGCTGATTAATCTTCATGAACCCTTCATGTATTCTTCATGAAGGGTTCATTTTGTCTTCATCATACCTTCATGATGCAGCGTTGCACCGATGGTATGATGTTTTTGTAAGCAAGATTTATAGAGGTTGTTTAAAAAGTTTCTTTTGATCACGAAGTATACCTTGAAGTAAATTCGACATCGAATCCTGCATTCACCCTCGAAGTCCGGAGCTCATGTAGTCTTGCCTAACGCTCCTCCTTCTTCGGGTTCTTGCAACCTTCTCGGTGCTGAAAAGGGCCTTTTTAAACACAAACTTATATTTAGTTTAAGTTTAAATATAAATTGAGATAAATGATGGAGCTGATATCATGTACAAAACAGTAATTGTCGGAACGGGACCTGCCGGACTTACCGCAGCCATTTACTTGGCCCGTGCGAACTTGAATCCTTTAATTATCGAAGGGCCGGAACCAGGCGGCCAGTTGACCACGACTACTGAAGTCGAGAACTTCCCCGGCTTCCCTGATGGAATTATGGGGCCGGAATTAATGGACAATATGCGCAAGCAAGCGGAACGCTTTGGAGCTGAATTCCGTTCGGGCTGGGTGAGTCAAACGGATCTGTCTCAACGCCCGTTTACGTTGACGGTTGATGGACTCGGCGAGATCCAGACGGAGACGTTGATTGTATCGACAGGCGCATCCGCCAAATATCTCGGTATTCCCGGAGAGCGGGACAATGTCGGACGGGGTGTCAGCACATGCGCCACTTGTGACGGCTTCTTCTTCCGCAACAAGAAGATTATCGTCATCGGAGGAGGGGATTCGGCGATGGAGGAAGCTAATTTCCTGACACGCTTCGCCTCTGAGGTTGTTCTCGTCAACCGTCGCACTGAGCTGCGCGCTTCGAAAATTATGCAGGAACGCGCGCGCCAAAATGACAAAATTAGCTGGAGCTTGAACCGGACACCGCTTGAAGTAGTAGCAGGAGAACATGGCGTGACCGGTCTGAAGGTAAGAAACAACGATACCGGACAGGAAGAAATCATCGAGACGCAAGGCATCTTCGTGGCAATCGGCCATACACCGAACACGAAGTTCCTCGGCGGTCAGCTGACGACGGACGAGCACGGATATCTGCTGGTCAATCCAGGAACGACGGCAACGAACATTTCAGGCGTATTTGCCTGCGGAGACGTTCAGGATAACCGATATCGTCAGGCCATCAGCGCAGCCGGTACCGGCTGTATGGCGGCACTTGATTGTGAACGATTTCTGGAATCCGTTCATTCGTAATGTACCCTTTTGATGAGGATAAATATTGTAGGCTTAATGAAGCTAATAAAGGAGAGAAACCAATGTCCAATAATAAAAAAGTAATCGTCTATTCCAGCACGCATTGCCAATATTGCACGCAAGTTAAAAAATTCCTCAACGAAAAAGGCGTCGAATTCGAAGAACGGAATATCGACAAGGATGAAACGTATGCCGAGGAATTGTGGAATACCGGGATGAGATCCGTACCGGTCACTGTCATCGGTGACGCAAACATTCTTGGTTTTAACCAAATCCAATTGAACAAAGCTCTGGCAGAATGCCAATAAAAATATGAAAATACGAACGTAAGAGGAGATATCAAATGACGCAACCAACATCCATGACAGCAGCTACGACAATGACGACCGACTATCCGTTTGCCAAAGTAGGCCTTCCTGCGCCTTCCTTCAACCTGCTCTCGACGAAGAATATCGAGACGCTCGAAGAGCGTATTTCTTTGGAGGATTATCGCGGGAAATGGCTCGTGTTCTTCTTCTGGCCGTTCGACTTCACGTATGTATGCCCAACCGAAATCGTTGCCTTCAGCGACAGCTACGAGGAGTTCAAACAGCTTGACTGTGAGATTCTCGGCGCCTCCGTCGACAGCATTCATACTCACCGGGCATGGATTCAAACGCCGCGCGACCACAACGGCATCGGTCCGATCAACTATCCGATGGCATCTGACTTTACAAAAGAGGTTGCTCATAGCTATGGCATTCTCGATGAAGAGACGGCAGCTGCGCATCGCGGCTTGTTCATCATCGATCCGGAAGGAATCCTACGTTACCAAGTGGTGACAGATATGAACGTGGGCCGCAGCGTCAACGAAACGCTGCGCATTTTGCAGGCGCTCCAAGCGGGAGGTCTGTGTCCTGCGAACTGGAGACCCGGCCAGAAGACATTAGGCTGAGGCACATGCGCAATCATGGGAAATCCGCTCCTCCGAGCGGATTTCTTTTCATACGATTATTTCACTTCATAATAATACGAGTTCAAAAAGGTCACTATTTGAACAACCTCGACAACAGGCAGGAGGGTTTTGAATGAACGCAGCAACCTTTGTACTATTTGGAGCTACTGGAGATTTGGCACAGCGCAAAATCTATCCGGCCCTCTTTAACTTATATATTGATCGTAAATTGTCCCCATCGTCTTCCGTCATTGGTCTTGGAAGAACGGAATGGACGGAGTCCGATTTCCGCAGCCGTGTGGAACAATCTATCCGGACATTTTCCAGACGGCCGGCAGTGAATGAGGCCGAGCTGAACGCTTTCTTGGATCTGTTCCGATATTGCCGGCTGAACGTGGCGGTTCCGGAAGATTACGAGCAGCTTCTCGAGCTGGTGCGCCAGCGCGAGCAACAGCTTAGCATTCCCGAGAACCGCATCTTCTACCTGTCAGTCGCTCCGGAATTGTTCGAGACGATTGCGCGGAACATCAAGGAAAGCGGCTTGGGCAGCGTGTCTGGATGGAAGCGTCTCTTGATCGAGAAGCCGTTCGGCAGAGATTTGCAATCGGCCCGCGCCTTGAACGAGCAGCTAAGCAGCGTATTCGCCGAAGAGGAAGTGTTCCGCATCGACCACTATCTCGGCAAGCCAATGATTCAGAACCTGCAAATGTTGGAATACACGAACCCGATCTTGCAGGCGTTATGGAAAAACCAATACGTCGCCAATGTGCAAATCACGGCGAGCGAAACGGTTGGCGTCGAGGAGCGCGCGGCTTACTATGACAAGGCCGGCGCAATTCGCGATATGTTCCAGAACCATATGCTGCAAGTGCTGACGATGTTCGCCATGCAGCTCCCGAGACACAGCACGGCCGAGGACGTCGCCGACAAGAAGAGATCGGTGTTGGCCTCGCTGCGGCAGCTCCACAAGGAAGAAGTTATCCATCATGTAATCCGCGGCCAATATACGTCAGGATACATCGATGGCAAGCCTGTTGCAGGGTACACCGAAGAGCCCGGTATCGGAGCAGCATCTAACAATGATACGTTCATTGCCGCAAGACTGTGGATTGACAATTACTTCTGGAGCGAGGTTCCATTCTACATTCGAACAGGGAAGCGGATGGCGGAGAAATCGACCCGCATCGTCATCGAATTCAAAGATCCGCTCGATAAATATAGCCGGACAAATGAGCCGACCACTCCGAATCTGCTGATCATCGATATCGGCCCGAACGAGGGGATCTCCTTCCAGCTGAATGTGAAAGATGCGAACAACGATTTAAAGACAGAACCGATCCGCGTTCATTATGCCGCCAATCAGGACGATGTCCCTGAAGCGTATGAGAATCTAATCCATAATGCGCTTGTGGGTGATCCAACATTTTTTGCCCGTTGGGATGAAGTGGAGCTGTCCTGGAAATGGGTGCAGCCGATTCTAGAGGCGTTCGAAGATAAGGCCAACAATTTTGTGCCTCTTCACTTGTATGAAGCAGGCAGCGTTGGTCCCGAGGCGTCCCGGGGCCTTCTGGAAGAAGACGGCTTTCATTGGTGGCCTGCTCTCGATTCAGATGCAGCAACGGTATCACATATCGCCAACAAAAAAGGAGAAGAGTGCAAATATGAATCCGTCCGTTGAGCAATTAAGTGTTACTACAATTCGAACGTTGTCCATCGATGCGGTGAACCGGGCCAATTCCGGTCATCCCGGCTTGCCGATGGGAGCCGCGCCGATGGCGTACGCTCTCTGGGCTAACCATTTGCAGCACAATCCTGCCAATTCGGGCTGGTTCAATCGCGATCGGTTCGTCTTGTCAGCGGGTCACGGTTCCAGTCTGCTGTACAGCCTGCTGCACTTGTTCGGCTATCAAGTTACGCTGGATGACCTGAAGCAATTCCGGAAGCTTTTGAACGTTTGAAAGTCCGAAATATACGACATGCTAACATGCAGAAAGGCTATAACCTGCTACGCATCATCCGGAAGGCAATGCATCATGAGAGTCGGGTTAATCGGTTTAGGTAAAATGGGACTCAATCTGGGTCAAAATGTATTGGAACGATAGATTTCGGAATGGATTAACAAATACACCACTTTCCCGTAAATGGGAGGTGGTGTTTGTTATTATTCGCTTGAATCATGCGGCATATTGCAGCAAAAGGAATGTTCATGACGGGATTCGGCATACAATCTGATGACCCTTAGTGGCGGTCAGAGAAAGGAGGAGGAATTCGGTATGAGCGTCAATCACACTGATTACTTGCACGAAATAGCCGGCTCACTCCCGCCCGGAGCAGAAATTGCACTATTGCCGAATAACCGACCGGCATATATCGTTGCTGATATAGACGGAGACGGCCAGAATGAGATCGTCGCCGTATATAAAGACCAAGAACAATTATATGTCACGATATTGAAGCAATATGACGGCACGTGGAGAAGGTCGGCGGTCATAAAGGGGAATGGTTATAACGTAACGAACTTGTTGGTGGCGCTGGTTACAGGAAGTAATGCCCATAATATTATCATTGGGTGGCAGATTGGAAGCATATGGTCGGAATTGGATGGGTTGCAATGGACGCCACACGGTTTTCAACACCTGTTTCCTAAGGGAATCTATTTCAGCAAGCTCGAGGTCGAAGATATGCCTGGCAAGCACGGAAAGGACGGAAAAGCTGAAATCGCGTTATGGGTACATGATACAGGAGATGCGTATACAGTTGAAATTTATCGTTGGAGCCCGACAGGACTGATTCCGGCTAAGGATGTATACCCTTATTACTTCAGAAGGGTAGCAGCTTATTACGAAACATTAGTGAAGGAGCATCCAAGCTTCTCATTTTATTGGTACTATCTTGCCGACGCGCAGGCCAAGGCAGGCATGCCAAATTTAGCGTTGAAATCGATTGAGCATGCGCTCAGTCTTCCTCATCCTTATCCATCCAAAGAGAAGCTGCTTCAGCTGAAGCAGGAGCTTGAGCATACTCAATCGAAGCCCAAGGCCGATGCCAAAGGCATTAACAGCCTGATACTCGATATGAAGCATGGAGACGTGAACGGAGATAGGGTGCCGGATCGGGTCTTTTTGACGGGAAACAAACCTTTCGGAGCAGGAAGTCCATTTTTCGATAATATTGACCTATTCGTGCAAGACGGCCATACCAAAGACATTACAAAAATCCCTCTTGCCGCAAATGCCGGATACAATCCGACGATATTTTTAGGGGATTTTACCGGTGATAAAGTGGACGACATTTTTATTGTAATCGATGCTGGAGGAAGCGGCGGCATCATATACGCTAATCTATATTCCTTTAAGAATGATCATTTTCAACGTATATTTGATTCTGAAATCTACAACAAAACGAAAGAGAACTACGATGTCGTATATAAAGACAACTTCAAAGTGGATGTCATCAATCGTCAGATGAGCACCAAGTATACAATTGATATCGCGTATAAAGGTGCCGATTATTTGGCATCCATTTATGATCAAAATGGAAAACTGATAAAACCAATGACAGGAGAAGTAGGTAATGTAGGCGGGCTGTATCCGATTGATTACGAACGAAACGGTACTTACGATTTGACTGCCGCTCAAAACATTATTGGTCAGTATGAAGCAGATCGGTTGGGAATACTCGAGACCGTCCTGCATTGGAATGGAACGAGCTTTACCCCGATTAGACAGTTCGTTCAAATATATGGAGCAGAGCTGCAAGCCGGCGAGAAGCAAGCCCCCTTTGGAAATGAAGCATTCCGCAACCTAATGATCCACAAAATAAGCCCCGGTCATTATGTCGTGAAAGGCGAAGCCCGAGTATATGAGGGGACCGTACAATTTGAAGTTATGGAAAACTCGAAGCCGATTATTAAGTCATTTACTACTGCAAGTGCTGGAGGTCCAGACTGGGGCAAGTTTGAAATACAGATCAACTTTGAAGAAAAACCGCAATCATCGGCAGCGCTCATTCTGTATGAAGAGAATCCGTCGGTGGAAGGCCCGAAACAGTTACATAAGCTTATGGTGCCTTTACATTAATGATTGAAGTATTGTCATAACCAATCGAGCCTTGTGTTCGGTTGGTTTTTTTGCTTGGTCGCAGCAGCCCAACATCCAATGGATGAGACAAGGAGGGGCGATAAAGGTGCGGCTCTGTTACAATGAAAATGTTGAACATGAGGGAGGCTCGTAGTATGAAAGACAATTGGGAAAGAACGGAAGCTCCTGTAGCACTTAACTTGCTTGAAATCGAGGCGCTGGTCGGCCCCTTATTTAACAGCAAACGACTGACTGCTGCAACACGAATTAGCGAAGGATACAGCAATACCAACTATAAGATCCAACTTGACGGAATAGATAAGCCCTACGTGCTTCGCTTATATAGGGGAGGCGAAGAGGTGGCGGACAAAGAACTTGCAATTTCCCGGTTCGTTCAGGACACCGTCCCTGTTCCGCATATACTGTGTGCCGATATGAGCTGCACCAGATTCGAGAGGCCGTGGGCCGTAGTCGAGTGGAAAGAAGGGGCGCTTTTGCGAGATGTGCTAAGAGAAGGCGCTGCTGAAGAAGTCATTGCGACAGCGGCTTCCGTCGGCAGCTGCCTCGCCCAAATTCATGCTCATTCCTTTCCTGTAGCCGGATTTTTCGGTAAAAATCTCGATGTAACTCACTCTTTTAGGATGGACTCCGATCATTTTCTCGCCTTTATCGAGGATAGTCTTTTTGTAAAGCAATCTGGGTATTGGCTTGGGAAGGAGCTTGCGCAAGCTCTGTGGTCATTCAGCCAGCGATACGGCCCGCAGTTATCGGGACAACTGGAAGCGCCAGTTCTTGTCCATTCCGATTTTAACGGATTAAATATACTTATCCAGCAATCGCGAGGCTGCAGCGTGTCGGCAGTATTGGATTGGGAGTTCGCTTTTTCCGGAAGCCGGCTTGTGGATATCGCCAACATGTTACGCTATGAAGAGAACGACTCTACGTTTGAGCGCCATTTTATTCGCTCGTATGTGCAATCCGGCGGAGTTCTTCCTTCCAACTGGAAGCTGCTGTCTAAGTTAGAAGATCTAATTGCCTTATGTGATATGCTGAATCATTCGACGGCAGAGGCGCCCAACCGAGTGCTTGATTTAAAACGGTTAGTCACTAAGACATTGCATGAATATGCGCCTTTTTGACGGCTTTAGCGGAAACTGCAAGATTCGCGCCCTGTTTTTGCCACGGCCAAGACTATTTAACAAAGAGATGGCTAAAAACGTAAGAAAGCATTCATCGAAAATGGCTGATGCGCTTGACTCTATTGAGAAATGGACAGAAGGGGCAATAGTGAAAGCAGCAGTTCCGGTTAAAGTTCCAAAAGATGTTGCTGAGGCAATTGCAAAAGTAATTTTGACATTTATTAGCCACATCATAACGAGAGAGGTAAAAAATGAAAAGAAAAAAGGAAATGTTAAAAGAGATAATTCCCATCATTATTGTAAGTATTTTATTGCTTTCTATACTGATTGGAGTTGTTTGTTTTTTTCTTTTTTTTAATATCGGCATTTTCGAATTATTAGGAGTCGAATATGAATCATGGACGTCGATATTGATATTTTTCGGTTTTTCATTGATTGCTGATGCTATTATCAATGTGATTTTAATATTTTTAAAAGCCAGATACTTTCATAAAACCGGGCGAATTGTCAAGAAGCGGCACGCCGCCATTTTTCGGATTTTACTCGACTTTTCTGCTGTTCATATTATTGATGAATTGATGACCTCGGTTCACTTCTCTATTCTTTCTGAGATTGGTTTTGTGCTCATTATATATCTGATTGATGCATCCATATCTTCGAGCAAACGCGAGTCAGATAAACCAAGAAATGAATAAGCTGCATGAGTTGAAGATCTTTGCCGTACCTGCTTATTTTCCCGCCCCTGTTTTGTATATAGATCCACTATCCGTATATTGTTTTTAGTGGCTCGAGCCAGCAGTTTAAATGCTCTCACTTCGTTTTTTTCGAGTTTTAGAAGAAATTCCGTAGGAGAATAGCCGTACAAACTTATGTGGATTCTCAGGTTGTTGTAACAGTCCATAGACCCATCTGCTGCGGCAAAAGCTTCCTCAAAGCTCATAAACATGTGACGCTTAAAACATTCGCGCTCCAAAATGCTGTGAAAGGACTCTGCGTATGCGTTTTTGTTCGGAGTTCGATCGGGTGTGCGTTCATGAATGAGCCTGTCTACATCGCCGTAGAACTCTCTGAATTTGTTACTTTTATACTGCGGCCCGTGGCCGCGTATCTTTTTCAATCGTTCATACGTTTACTTAGTGTAAATGATGGACTTAGCAAAGGAGGGCCCTTTCCATGGCCTTTGTGAAATCCGATTTCCAATCATCCGAAGCTGAGGTGCATGCTGCTCTTGTTGAGGCGCTCCCTTCGCTCCGGAACTATTGTCTATCCCTGACTGCTTCGAAGTGGGAAGCGGAGGATCTCGTTCAGGAAGCTTGCCTCAAGGCGTTGCCGGCTTTACGCCGCACAGGCGGCGAATCAGTTCATCCCGAAGCTTACTTGCTGCGGACAGCCAAGCATGCCTGGATTGACCGCATCCGCAAGGATCGTGCCGCTAAGCGGCTTCAAGACGCGACTGAACTTCCGATTGAGTCAGGCGTCGATACCCGACTGGAGCTGGAGTCCGCGTTGTGGATTATGCTCAAGCACTTGTCGCCGCTGCAGCGGACCGTATTTCTGCTGAGAGTGGCGTTCGGATACACATCAGCCGATACCGCAACACTGCTCAATACTACGGAAGGAGCAATTAAGTCAGCGCTTCACCGTGCCCGCACAGTGCTTGGAGCCCTCGGCAAGTCCGAAGCCGAACGGCTTCCCGACCCATGGGATCAGGACGCGGAACAAGAGCTGTTGAAAGCTTATCTGTCCGCATTCCGCAATGGTGATGCGAACCGGCTCGTCGCTTTGGGAATGAACGATATCATCGAGCCTGTTGTATGCATAGGGACAGTGCTCGAGCACCGCGCCCGCCGCAGTCAGGGAATGGGGACAAACACCGTCTACAGCTTCCATTCCTTGTTGGCGGCATAATGAAAGGAGAAGCGTCCCATGAATTTAGTACCGTATGTGGTCGAGCAGACCAGCCGGGGAGAGCGCAGCTACGATATTTATTCCCGGCTCTTAAGCGACAGAATCGTCATGGTATCCGGAGAAATTGAAGACCAGATGGCCAATTCGATTGTGGCTCAGCTGCTATTTTTAGCCGCAGAGAACCCCGAAAAGGATATTCAAATGTACATTAACAGTCCGGGAGGCTCGGTGACCTCCGGTTTCTCCATTTATGATACGATGCGCTTCATTAAGCCTGATGTATCTACAATCTGCATAGGGATGGCGGCAAGCTTTGGCGCCGTTCTGCTCGCGGGAGGCGCGAAGGGCAAGCGGCTGTCGCTCGCGAACAGCGAGGTGATGATTCACCAGCCGCTCGGCGGGGTGCGCGGGCAGGCGGCTGACATCCAGATTCATGCTGATTGGATCATAAAGACCCGGCACAAGATTAATCGCGTCCTCTCTGAGCATACCGGCCAGCCAATCGAACGGATTGAGCAGGATACGGACCGCGATCGATTTTTGGATGCGGAGGAGGCTGTAAAATACGGGTTGATCGACCGGATCGTCCAGTAATAAAGGTATAGCACAACTGATAAACCAATCGAACTCGAAATTGTTCGATTGGTTTTTTTGTGCGTTGTTTTGGACTAGTGCGGATTTATGGAATAATCATTCAAATAATAATTGCTTTTTAGAGTAAATATAATTACTATATAAAGTAACAAAGGAGGGGATATGAGTGCGTGAGCATTTACAGTTGAATGTTCCATTGCTGCGGCGGCGGGTTCCGAATCTGACCGTAGCGGCCAAGGCAGCCGGGTTGAGGCCAGCTACCGTATCGAACCTGTGTACCGGCAAAATACCCGTTGGGCGAGCGGAAGTCCGAACGTTGGTTACTCTCGCCGCGCTTGCCGGCTGTACATTAGATGAATTGATCATTCGGGGGAGTGGGATGGGCATGATTGAGACAGGCGTAAAAACGTTGGATTTGTTCGCTCCGCTTGTGCGGGGCGGTACGGTCGGTCTGGTCGCGCGGCCAGGGATGGGACAGCTGGTTGTCCTGGCGGAAATCTTCCATCGGCTTCGCCAGCGCGGGTTCACAGCCGTGTTCTGGATGCCCGCGGATGAAAGCGCCGGGGTTAGCGATGCGGTCGATGCGGCCGATATTACATGCAGGTCGATGGATGAGGTGTATGAGCATATCTTGAGCTTGCGTGACGAACGGGATGTCATTCTTGGAGCCGACCGCGAAGTAGTGCTGTCGGGAGAACTGCTGGCTTTGCAGGAGCGGCTGCAGGGACCGGGAGAACGGCCGGTCACGATTACGCTCGTGGATACTCGCGGTGAGTCCGTCGACGCCGAGCTGCCATATGGACCGCTCGATACACTATGGCGGTTCGACATGGGGCTGTCGAGCCGCAGATTATTCCCTGCGGTGGACCCGATTGCTTCCACTTCTACGATTTTGGAGGGGGCCCAGCTGGAGGCGAACCACTTGACGGTTCAACAACGCGCGCGGAAGCTGCTGCGCCGTTATCGGGAATTGCACGCGCTCGTCACTGTACACGGGTTGGAGCATATCCCAGACAACGAAGTCGAGACGTATCGCCGCGGAGAGCGATTGGAAGCCTTTCTCACCCAGCCGTTCTATATCGCGGAGCCTTATACGAACAAGAAGGGCGAATGGATATCGCTGCAGGATACGCTGGAAGACGTGCGGCGCATCTTGGATGGCGGCGCAGATGATTACGAAGCAGGCAAATTAATGTACATCGGCCGTTTGGGCGCGGACGGAAGCTCATAAGGTCAAAGGATGGAATAATACGGCAAGGGATAAGGAGATTTGAGGCATAGACGGCAGCTTGAAAGGTTGAATCGATTATAGAATGAGGTGATTGAAGTGCAGCCTGATTACTATTCCACACAGAAACAGATCGAGATGGAACAGGCCGCTATCGAACTGGAAGCGCGAACGATGTGGATGCGGCCGAAGCAGAGCGCGGCAGGAACGCAGCTGGGTGAAGTGCACGATAAAGCGATGCGCGTGCTCGTTGAATTGCTCGATTCCGAGCACGAGGAGCATCGACTGCGCGCCGCGGAAACGATTATGCGGCTTTCGGGAACCAAGAGGCAGCGGTACCGGTTTGGATTATAATCTTAATTGTAAGTACTGCTGGGCCTGACGGTATTATTGCCGCCAGGTTCTTTTTCAATCCCCAAAGTTGAGAGGATGTACTGACTTGACAAGAGTATGAAAATATAATATCTTTAATTCAAGATAATTAAAGTAAAGACTTTATCCGGGAGGTGACATGGAATGAACCGTACGATGGATAATGACCAGGCCGTTTCGCTTAAGCTGTTCGTCGTCCTTTCCAAAGTCTATCGGACCCTCATGGATCATGAGGTTTATGATATGAAACGTAATGGCGCCAGGAAGACCGCAGAGTCATTCATGCCGAGAGTTCAAAAAGGATAGTCTCACAATCCTATTTAGCAGCGGAACTTTTTTGGAATGATATCTCGAAATGAAGATAATAAGCATCGAACTAATAGGTAAATGATTATGACGTTTTTAGGATAGGATACGGTTCGTTATCGGACTATATTGGAGAACGATAAAGGAGAGAACACATATGACATTGCAAACTGCAGGAATTCATCATATTACGGCCTTTGCAAGAGATCCGCAAGCAAACGTCGACTTTTACGCTGGAGTGCTTGGTCTGCGGCTCGTCAAGAAAACGATTAATTTCGATGCTCCTGAAGTATACCACCTTTACTTCGGCGATCATGCGGGAAGCCCAGGCACGATCATTACATTTTTCCCATGGCCTAATTCGCGTAAAGGACGTATCGGTGGCGGTCAAGTGGGAATTACGACGTATGTCGTACCCCCAGGCTCGCTTCGTTTTTGGGAAGATCGCTTGAAGCGCTTCGGAATTTCGGTCATGAAAGCGACAAGGTTTGCGGAAGATTATCTTCAATTCTCGGACAATGAAGGGCTGCGGCTCGAACTCGTCGAACGACAAGCAGGTCCACATAGCGAGTGGACATTTGGTGGCATTCCGACCGACAAGGCGATTAAAGGGTTTGGCGGTGCCGTGTTATTCAGCACGAATACAGAGAAGACGATAGATACACTCGAAAATATACTCGGATTAAAAAAAGTCGGAGAAGACGTCCAGTATGCTCGTTTCCAGGCTGCAGGCGATCTTGGCAACCTCATTGATGTGCCACTGACTAGCTTGGAGGCTGGAAATGGGGGTGCAGGCACCGTACACCATATTGCATGGCGCGCGAAAGACTTTGCGGAGCACGAGGAATGGAGAAACATAGTAGAGCATAACAACTATCAATCGACGCCGATAATCGATCGTCAATATTTCAATGCCATCTATTTTCGGGAAGGAGGCGGCATCTTATTCGAAATTGCGACGGATCCGCCAGGTTTTGCGCGCGATGAAGACGCAGACGCGTTAGGCGAGAAATTGATGCTGCCAAAATGGTTTGAACCGCATCGCTCTGCAATTGAAGCAAACTTGCATCCGATCCAAGTACGTACATTGGAGGAGGGGAAATAATGAAGCATATTTTCGAAAAGGGTGCCGATTCAAAGGCGCCGACGCTAGTTCTATTTCACGGAACCGGAGGAACGGAGCACGATTTGCTGCCGCTCGCCAACATCATTTCGCCTGAATCCTCAGTGCTCAGTCTCCGGGGCAATGTACTGGAACATGGGATGCCACGTTTTTTTAAACGATTGGCCGAAGGCGTCTTCGATGAGGAAGATCTGATCTTCCGGACAAAAGAAGTGTACGATTTCTTGGAGCAGGCCGCTGATGAATATTCACTCGACAGAACGAACCTGGTTGCCGTCGGTTACTCCAACGGGGCTAATATTGCAGGCAGCCTGCTATTTCATTATAAAGCTGCATGGAAGGGCGCCATTCTCCATCATCCCATGGTTCCACGGAGAGGCATAGAGCTTCCTGGCTTATCAGACACCCCTATCTTTATTGGGGCGGGCACAAATGACCCGATTTGTTCGCCTCAGGAAACAGAAGAGCTTAACAAGCTGCTCAGCGAAGCGGGTGCATCGGTTGCCATCCATTGGGAGCACTTCGGCCATCAATTGACAGCTTCGGAGGCGGCAGCAGCAGCGACTTGGTTTCGGGAACAATTTTTGAAATAATTGCGCAGGGTGAACAGGAGGATAGATATGATATCGATTGATCCGGCAATGCAAAGCGAACGGGATAATTATAAGCTGCTCATCGGCAGTGTAATTCCGAGACCCATTGCTTTCGTAACGACGCTCTCGCAGGATGGAGTATTAAATGCCGCACCGTTCAGCTATTTCTCGATCGTCTCGAGTACGCCGCCGATGCTGTCGGTATCGGTGCAACGCAAAAACGGAGTCATGAAGGATACAGCCAGAAATGCAATCGAGATGGGGGCGCTTGTCATTCACATCGTGGATGAAGCCGCCATTGCGGCCGTAAACGAAACGGCGGCCAACTTGCCGCCGCATGAGAGCGAAGTCGAGTTAGCCGGTTTAACGCCGGTTGCAAGCGAAACGATTGCCGTCCCGGGCATCGCTGAAGCGAAGGTCAGAATGGAATGTGTGTTGGAAAGGTCCATACCGCTCGGGGGAACTGGCGAAATACCGACCTGCGATTTGCTTATCGCTCGTATCGTTCGCTTCCAGATCGCGGATGACATTTATGACAATGGCCGTATTGATCCCGAAAAGTTAAATCCGGTCAGCCGTTTGGCAGGAAGCTATTATTCCACATTAGGAAAGCTGTTTTCGATAGAGCGTCCACAATAGTGGAGTGCAATTAAGCCATAACCTCCATTGGTCGTACAGATGGTGGTTATGGCTGTTCGTCGTTCGGATTAACGGGAGCAATTGGATAGAGTTTGCCATTCAAGGCGAATGATGCCGTTCCTCTTTCTTCAGAGACGACGAGCACAAGGGCATCGCTGCGCTCGCTCAATCCCGTTGCGGCACGATGCCGGGTTCCTACTTTCGTTCCGGCAGGGACGGAGTGGGACAGGGGCAAAATATTGCCAGCCGACACGATTTCGTTCGCTCGGATGATGACGGCGCCGTCATGGAGGGGACTGCCTGAAATGAAGATGGACTCGAGCAGCGAATGGGTTAAGGTTGCACCAATAGGAGTGCCCGGCTGAATCAAATTTTCAAGCGAATCTTCTCGCTGCACGACAATCAACGCACCGAGCCTTCGCTGTGTCAAATGATTAATGCCTAATGTCAACTCGGCATATTTGTCCGTATACGGAGATAAATAACAATTCAAATAGAACGAAGCGGCTGTCGATTCGATCTGTATGATTTGTTTCCTTATATGTTCAAACATACCGAGCAAGCAGTTATTTTCACGATCGAGCACATCCAGACTGTGGCGGATATCGCCAAATACCTGCTCCAATTGTTGTCTCAAATTACGTTTCACTGCGGACATATTGCAATTTTCAGTCTGCATTACAATAGACTCCTTATCATGCCTTAGACTTCATGTAAATCTAATGTAGACTGCCCGTTACTTGTTTATACTGGAAACTTCATGAAAGGACTAATGCCAGCACCGACTGCACCTTGCAATAATGTCAGAGTCCCCGATAGAACTGAATGGTGAATCGATGTTTGGATTAAAAATGCTATATAGGTTGAACTACATTGTTTTTCCGCAGTCAAAGTAAGTTCCATTGGAAAATTTACAGTAGAATGTATGGATGAGGCGGCTGTACGGCATTTTAACTGTATTTTGTACAGTGGATCGGGCTGTTTTCTGCGATTGCGGCGGAATGAGTGTCATAACATTGGACGATCTCCAATCAAACCTACCGACAAAGAGGTTTACGTGCTGTTCCATTGGACAGAATCCAATGTAGGATGAGACAAGGAGGACACAGCTTAGCTTTTATCCCTGCCTTTTCGCTTGTTAAGAGGAGCTGCGCTGGATGACTTTTAGTTCTAGCTTAAATCAAAGGACATCGTACTTTGTGTGAGCACGATGTCCTACCTTTTTATCCGTCATTTCGTTTCGCAGGCGCTAATCTTACTCGTACCGCTTCGGCTACGAGTGAGGCATAATACTTGGCTCCGGACTTATTCAGGTGCACTCTGTCAGGTGCGAAATAGGAGTCTTTATCTTTGCTGGCCGCGTGCCAATCGACGAGTGTGGCATTAGGCAGTGCTTCAGCTACTTCTTTCAAAGCGGAGTTGACTTGACTCTCATATTCATCCGGCATACGGGTGTTTACTAATACGATTTGTCGGACATCCTCCAGCGAACTCAAGTAGGCAATCAATTTTTTCTTGTTGAATACTCCGTTCGTTCCCAACTCAACAATGAGATACTGGCCCAGTTTACCTTGTTCTTTAAGCTGCTGCAGCACGTCGGGAGCTTTGGACATTTGGCGGCCGATCTCCGCATCGACTTCGATATTCTGGAACTGCTGCTCCAAGTAGGGCGCGACATCGACCATAATAGAGTCACCGATGGCCGTCACCATGAGCTCTGCCTGGATACTTCCCGAGTCCGGCGGATCCGGCTGCTTGTTAACTACCGAATCGACATGAGGCTTGCGAGAAGGATCGGGGTTATTCTTTGTCTCAGCCTTACCACCCTCATGCTTGGAACGATCGGGAGCAGGCTTGTCGGGCTTATCTGTCTTACGGTGATCCCTCATAACAGAAGGGCTCTTCTCATGCGTCTCGTTGCTGGCCGAGATGACGGGAGTCTGATAACTCATGCCGAAGCAAAATACGATGAATACGCCCAAAATGCATACTGATGCAATCCAATGCTTTATCCGTACCTGATGCCACTGCCAACTCTTGTCGGCGATTTGTTGGCGGACCGACCCCAACTTGCCGCGACGAACCGGTTCTTCGATAAACCGCCATGATATTGCGGCAACGATGAAACTGAGGACGATCTGTACAATGATCAGGCTCCAATCGGTTTCCCCTCTCCGATCAGCCGGACTGGTCAATACGATAACAGGATAATGCCATAGATAAATGCCGTATGATCGAACGCCAATCCACCGGAGCGGCCCCCAACTCAACAGCCGGCTCAAGCTGCTTGCCGGATGAGCGACCGCTGCGACCACCATGGCAGCAGCTATGGACAGGAGGACGAATCCGCCGCGATACAGCATATCGTCATATCGATTCATTAAGAAAAACATCTCGATGATGACAATGAGTCCGGACCAGCCGATAATTTCAATCACCACCCGCTCCGGGCGAGAAATTCCAATGCGCAATCTAGCGCTCGGCCACAAAATGGCGAGCGCTGATCCAAGCAACAAAGCGAATGCCCGGGTATCCGTTCCGAAATAGACTCGGCTAGGATCGGTTCCAGGCTCATACATAATCGCCATAGCCATAGATGAAATCGCTGCAACGGCGAGTATTGCTGCAAACAGCTGTCCGCGCTTCGGAGCATAACGGAAAGCAATAGCTAACAGCAGCGGCCATATCAGGTAAAACTGTCCTTCCACTGCAAGAGACCACATATGTATAAAAGGGGATTGAGGCCCAAAATGATCAAAGTACGAAACCTGATGAAAGATAAGCCACCAATTGCTGGAATACAACAATGTTGCCAGCACATCCCCTTTTACCGTAGGGAGCAGGGACTTATCCATAATTGTAATCCACGCCACGACGGCTACAAGCATGACGAGCATGGCGGGAAGGAGCCGGCGTGAACGGCGAATCCAGAAGTCTTTGAGATGAATTCGATGATTTCGTGTCCGTGCGGCAATGATAATGTCCGTAACGAGATAACCAGACAATACGAAAAACACGCCGACTCCCAGAAATCCTCCAGGCAGCCAAATCGGGTCAAGGTGATAAATGATGACCACGAGCACCGCCAATGCGCGGAGTCCATCCAACCCTGTCATATAGCGTCCTTGTTCCTTACTCCGGCCATTCATATTTCATATCTCCTTCATAGTCTGAAACCGAAACCGTATGTATGAAATGGAATGCTCTGTCATTCCACTGATAAATGCTATGTATAACCCGATCACCAATCCACATGCGATCCATTCATTTCTCTATCCTTTCTATATTCAATTGGTGCGTCCGCATGAATGAAGGCATAAAAACCCCCGTTATCTGCTACATAAGAAAACGGGGGATTATCCTCAACAGCATATATACTTCATCAAGCGACTTGAATCCGATTCACTGCCCGCAGTCATCACGATATGTATTCCTGTCATAACTATAAATGACTATTGAACCGTTATCGTTACAAAGTCATCACAAAAACGATTCAAAAGCGTAACACCTGTTATTGTTACGCATTAAAAATGCCTTGGTTGTTTTAGATATGAAACTTACCATATATTAACGCCGTAAAAAGATATGATTAGAGGTAGTTCAAAAAGTCCCTTTTTGATAACGGATAATGAACAAGTTTGGAGGAGAATTCATTGCACACCAAAATCGTTATTTTCGAAAAATCAGCCTCCGGGGAACTTCTTCCTATCGATGAACGGGAATGGAACGCAAATATGGTCCAATTGCTGGATCATGCTAATTATTTGCTCGTGAACGACATCGAATACGAGATGCTGGAAGGACGCCTGAACGTAAACACGGGGGAGTTTGAACTGCTTGTCGTTGCGGCACAGAAGCCATAAAGCGGATGAAGCAGGGGAGGAGGCAAGAACAGATGAATGAGGAGAAACGAACCGGTGAACAAGCTCCGGAAGAGAAACCTAGACATAAAGAGAAATCATTAAAGGTGTTAAGCACCTCGCTGGGCGTCGCCTTGGCGGCCAACTTGCTCTTAATCCCATCGGCATTGGGACAGGAAGCGGCTGCACCGGCCGATCAGGCCAAATTAGTAGAATGGTCTACGGAGGAAGTCAAGAAATATTTCGATGCGAATGTGGATTGGAACATTCCTCTGCCCCAAGAGAAGGAAGGGGAGCAGCAAGGAAGTGGCAGTGGAGGCGCTGTTGCTTCAGGTGGAGCTAGCAGCCAATCACCGACCGTCATCCATCACGGCGGCTTTGGATGGGACGATATGCTGCTGTACCATTTGATATTCAACAATGGAAGAGCCTATTCTTCTTCCGGTTGGTCGACGAGAGGCGGAGTCTACGATACGCGCACTAATGCGCCCTATAAGACCAAATCGTTTTCGGCTGATGCATTTCAGAATCGTCCCGTCGTGAATTCGGCGATTCGCCCGCACACGTCGAACGGATCGGGTTCGATAATTCGGCGTTCGTCCGTCGGCGGCACTAAATCGAATTCTTCCTCTCCTGGTGGTATCGGCAACAAATCGAGCGGGTTCAGTTCTTCGAACAGCTCGAAGGGAGGAGGCTTCGGCGGATAATGGGATTCGAAGTAATCGGGACGCCTCATGCCGATAGGGCTTCACGTGTCGCTCAGCTTGCAGCGCTTGGATTCGGTTGGGCCGATTGGCAGGAGGAACGGTATTGGATAGACCAGATCGTCACCATGAATAGGCACACGTATCAGGAGCTTTTTTCCGTATCGGCAAAGCTGTGGAGCATTTTTGACAAAGCAGCCCGCTTCGTTATCGGACGGAGGGATCTGTACGACCTGTTGTCCATTCCGGAAGTGCTGTGGGATGGATTGGACACGCTGACGCTGGACGAGTTCGGCAAGCTGAGCAAGTATGCCCGCTTTGACTTTGCCATATCGGATAACGGGGCCATCAAGCTGTTGGAATTAAACGCGGATACGCCAACCGGATATGTGGAAGCAGCAGTGGCAACGCCGTGGATGTGCGACCAACTCGGCGCATGGACACCGAACTCGGCCATGGCCGACCGGATAAAGGAAGCTTGGGCTGTGGATCGGCCGGACTATGCCGCTTGCGTGGGCTATGGGGAGCATGCTGAAGATTCAGGAACGATCGATATGCTCGTACAGCATTCCGGGCTTCCGGTTCGCTGTGTAGATTGTCTGGAGCTGTGGGTCGACGATGGCGTGGTAAAGGATGCCACACAGCAGGCGATTCACAGTCTCTTCGCGCTGTACCCGAAAGAGTGGATGGCGATCGATGATGGGGGAGAAGCGTTATCTTATGCCATTGAAACGGGCAATGTGCGGCTCTTTAATTCACTGCATGCGGTCATCTTGCAGTCGAAGGGGCTGCAAGCCGTCATCTGGGCGGTACATGAACTAGGGTCCGAGCTGTATACACCGGAAGAGCACGCCGTTATTGAACAGTATATGCTTCCAACCTACAACAAAGCCGTGTTCGACGGAAGCTACGTATCCAAATCGATGTTCGGGCGTGAAGGCGGATCCGTATGTCTGTTTGATTCGCACGGCAACATGGAAACCAAAGATGAAGAGGGCTTTGACACAAGCTGTTTCTTCAGCAGGGTGTTCCAGAAGCGGGCAGAACTGGCAACCGTACGGCTGCACAACGGAGATTATCACCTGCTGACCGGTGTATTCGTCATTAATGGAGAGCCGTGCGGCATCCTCGGACGCGCCGGGGGGCTTATTACAGGCAATAGCAGTCATTTCGTAGCGATTGGAGTGAGGTGATAGTCATGAACCAAGACTGGAACCGTCAGAGACGGGATTCGAACCGTCACCGCAAGGGCCATTCAAGCCTAGATAACCAGCGCACGCTTAAAATAATTATAGCGTTTGTCGTTATCATTTTTTTCATAGTAATAGCCAGTCAACTGTTCAATTCTGGAGCGGACGATGCCGGATATACAAGCGCAACCGCGACCAATACAGTCCCATGGGACTACAAAATTGATAGCGCCACGGTCGGCGACATCATCGGCGGGGATATGACGCTGCTGCCGGATAACGAGCTGCTGCCGAATGACAACAACTATGCGACAGGAGACAAGATTTGGACGCTGCAATATATGACCGCTGAAATGATCGCGGGCAACGAAGGACGCAATGACGTCCGATTATCGTCCTGGGAACCGATCAAGTCGTATCCATCCAAACAGGACGCGGAGAAAGATTTGCAAAGCTTAAAGGTAAATTTAAGCGCCGATGTCGAGCTGCTCGGTGTATATAAAACGGAGTATCAAGGCAAGTTCCGTCAGTTCGCCGTCATGACATTGCCTTCGGGGCATACCGTCAAACAGCCGATCGACGAGACTCGTTACTTACAGTTGAAAGATAAGAAAAAGGTGAAGGCTGTGTTGGAAGAAGTGCATGACTTTGTTGATTATGATTTGGCGATGGCCAAATTCAGGGGGTGGGCAGATTGATCGCCATCAATATTATGATTAGTATCATCGTTATCATTGTGCTGCAGTTTGTTGGGATGTACATTTTCAGCTTGCTGACCCCGTATAACGATTTCGATGAATTGAAGCAAGGAAACGTCGCTGTCGGGCTTGCGATGGGCGGCAAATTTTTGTCGACGGCAATTGTACTTGGAATCTCGGCTTACACCAATACATCGATCTGGCATATGGCTCTCTGGTTCGCAGTCGGTTATGTATGCTTGATGATGACCTATTTGCTGTTCGATTGGGTTACGCCAAGGATGAAGCTGTCCGAGCAGCTGCAAGAAGGCAACGTTGCCGTAGGCGTACTGCTCTGCTTCTTGTATATCGGTATGAGCTTCGCGATTAGCAGCTTAATCATATAATCGTCAATTCGAGAGAAGCGATAAACGAATACCAATTTGTAAACCAATCGAGCGCGATGACGCTTGATTGGTTTTTATTGTATAATATTTTTATTGATTGCCCAACGCTGATATTAGGGAAGGTAGAGAAGGGGGAATGGGAATGGAGCGACCTCCATCGAGGACAACCAAATTCAGGATGTTTTTTCTCAACAATAAATTTGTCCTGTTTTTGCTAATTTTGCTGCTTATCGGACTGAACATATTCGTTTTGACCAAGATTTCTTTTGTTTTTGCTCCATTGCTCATCCTAATCAAGACGGTGCTGCTTCCGGTGCTTTTATCGGGGGTCTTGTATTATTTGCTCAATCCCATAGTCGATTATTTAGAAAAGAAAAAGGTAAAGCGCCCATTTTCTATCCTTATTCTCTATCTATTGATTCTCGGAATCATTACGATTGTCGTGTTGGCCGTCATTCCGGTCATCCAGAGACAAGTATCCGACTTGATTGCCAACTTCCCTGTGTTCAGCGAGCAAATCCAGACGCTATTCACCGATTTAATCGGCAGTGACTTCATTAATCGGTTCCAGCAGACGATTGCTTTTGAATCATCGAAATTGATGAATACGATATCCGAACGTGCATCTATCCTCTTAAATAACACATGGTCAGGCATCGGCGGCTTTTTAGGAGCTGTAACAGAAACTGTCCTTACTCTTGCAACGGTGCCGTTCATATTATTCTATTTGCTGAAAGATGGAAAACGGCTGCCACAGTACATTCTGTCATTCGTACCGACTACGCTGCGGAAGCAGACCGAACAAGTCATGACGGAGATGAACCATCAGATTAGCTCCTATATCCGCGGACAGATCATCGTTAGCTTCTGTATTGGAATTCTGCTTTACATTGGCTATCTTATTATCGGTCTTGAGTATTCGCTCATTTTGGCCGTTATCGCAGCCTGCACGAGCATCGTTCCTTATTTGGGGCCTGCCATTGCTATCACGCCGGCGTTAATCGTAGCGCTTGTGACATCACCGGTTATGCTGCTCAAGATGATCGTCGTCTGGACGGTAGTCCAATTGATTGAAGGCAAGTTCATTTCGCCACAGATAATGGGTAAGTCATTGCAAATCCATCCGATCACGATTATATTTGTCATCCTGACAGCCGGTAACTTATTCGGAATTATTGGCATCGTCTTGGCTGTTCCCGGCTATGCCGTGTTGAAGGTGGTAATCACTCATTTGTTCAATTGGTTTAAAGCTCGTTCACATCTGTATGAACCAGATGATATTTAGTCAAAGTGAGGTGCTTTATGTTGAAACATTCGCATTCCTGTTGGCGCACGCTATCATTTATTGCAGTCATCACGGTCGCATTCGCCCTCGTACTGCCCGTATCTACATTTGCAAGCGGGGGAGACGAAGCTGATATTCAAGACTGGCCCGTCAATGAACATGCCGTACTTCATGTCGTGAGCGGAAGCGGGCAAGATTACAATGTCAACCTGCCTCCTTTTATCGATTACCGTCTCATGGACGGCGGGGCACAGCAAGGTAAGCGGCTAATCCTGTACGGAACGGGTCAATCGCATCAGGCACTGGACTTGACCAAGTTGACATTCACACCGTTCCCGAAATTCAGCCCTGGGGTGAAGACGGATAATTTCGATGAACTGGTGTCCGATCGGATGCATAAGCAGGAGACGTATGTTGTGAAGAACGGCCGCACGTTATACCGGCTGAATGTCAGCACCAAACAGTACGTCAAGCTGTTCGAGAGCAGCAAGCAAATATACGGCGTCTCCTCCTCGCCGGATGGAAAATATGCGGCATTGCTCATCACCACCGATAAGTATGAAGGACCAGGCGCTGACTTACACGTGTTCTCGCGAGAAGGAAAGCTGCTGCGCTTACGGCAGAATGCTGCTTTTTTATCCCACAGCGATGGCATGTTCAGCATGTATCCGATGCGATTCTCCGACAAGGATACAATCGAGGTGCTGACCGAATATGCCGCACACACCGATCAAAATGCGGTACAGGGTACAATGGCATGGAAATGGCGTACGGGTGAGAGGGTGTTCACTCCAACTCCTTATGCTAATATTAAAGGCAATGTCATGACTGTCCCAAATGATGAAGCCAAGTTCAAAACGCTACCCATTCCGAAAAACCTCAGCGTTTCATTAACTTCTATGGAGGATGAACGGCCTCTCGTTCACTATTCACCGGATCGCAAGTCATTTGTGTATCAAGTGCATAATGATCAGTTATGGCTATATTCCTTCAAGACATCGAAATGGAAAAAGATCGGTCAAGGCACGTTCGTGAATTGGCTCAGCGACAGCAAGCTAATCTGGTTGGAACGGTATCAACCTTTTATCCGAGTGTAGTAACGACAACCGGGTATACGGCCCCATTTACCTCATATTAGTGAAAGTAGCGGTCAATCAATATATCTAGTTGCATTTCAATTGGAGGCAAATTCACATTTGCACCTGCTTGCAAAATCGGAAGCATGAGCGTTGGGAGGAAGACAGCACCGAACACTTGCGTCATCATCATCATCAGCTTTTCTGCATCTTCTTCTCCCGTCAGTTCTTGTAGAATTGCTTGGACTTTGTGAAATCCCATTGTTTTTAGAAAGATTCCATACTCGTATTGAGATTCAAAGGTGACGGCTCCCTGAGTAATGATTCTTTTGACCAACTCGGGGTATTGCTGAATGGTGCTGACATATTGAAGCAGGAACATCTTTAATCTTTCCTTGGGTGACAACGTCAGATCGTCTAGTACTTCGAAGCTCTCTTGAAATGAAGTAAGCAAGACTTTTACGGCTTCGCTAATTAATTTTTGTTTCGATCCGAAATGGTAATTGACGAGCGCAATGTTAACATTGGCCAGAGAGGCAATCTTTCTGACCGTTACGGCTTCGAATCCTTCACTTTTGATTAATTCTAAGGTGACGTTCAAAATATTCTCTTTTGTCGATACGTCATTATTCAACGGTGGATTCATCTTATCCCTCCTCGTGCACATTTTCATATTCCTGAGTTTAAACGGCGTTTAAATCATTGTTTAACTGTATGTTATCATCATGACTTTTGTTCGTCAACCGCGCATAAAAACACGTCGCAAGTCATGTTCCCGCAGATATGACGTTCCGGTTCGATTGCAGATGGATGTTACCATGGTCGAAGGAGGAACTATCCATTAACTGGGTTAGTGAAAAAAGTATTGCAACTTACTTTGCACTCCCGTATAATATGATTATATTTGAATAAAAAAATAATGTTTTAATTGGAGGAGCCTGCCATTCTGGGCTCCTCTTTGTCTTTTTACAATTGTTAATTATTTCAAGGAGTGTGAGACAGCTAATGGAATTCATTTTGTATCTTCTCTTAATCCTACTATTCACAAAGATAGCCGGTGATTTATCCGTTCGAATCGGGCAGCCGGCAGTCTTGGGTAAATTGTTAGTGGGCATACTGCTGGGTCCAGCCGTTCTAGGCTGGATTCATAATAGCAGCTTCATTCATGAGCTATCCGAGATTGGTGTGCTCCTGCTTATGTTTATCGCTGGCTTGGAGACTGATTTGGAACAGCTTCGAAAAAATTGGAAGTCTGCATTTGCTGTAGCCATCGGCGGAATCATCCTGCCATTCATCGGAGGCTACGGTGCAGCCATTGCATTCGGCTTTACCCCTAGCTATGCTTTATTTTTTGGAGTACTCTTCTGTGCCACTTCTGTCAGCATCTCAGTCCAAGTGCTGAAAGAAATGAACCAATTGAACTCTCGGGAAGGGACGACCATCCTAGGTGCAGCAGTAGTCGATGATGTATTGGTCGTTATCTTGCTTGCCTTTATAATGAGTATTCTTGGACAAGGTTCGGATGTTTCGCTCGGACTGTTGATTGGCAAAAAAATATTGTTCTTTGTCGTCATCTTCTTGGCGAGCATGTTCCTCGTTCCGCGAGTGATGAAATGGTTAGCGCCGTTAAAGGTTACCGAGGCGGTCATTAGCGCCGCTTTAATTATTTGCTTCGGCTTCGCCTACTTTGCTGAATGGATGCAGATGGCCGGGATTATCGGCGCATTTGCTGCTGGTATCGCTGTATCGCAAACAACCTTCAAGCACGAGGTTGAGAAGAAGGTCGAGCCGATTGCGTACGCCATCTTCGTTCCTGTCTTTTTTGTAAGCATCGGTCTGAATGTATCGTTCGAAGGGATCGGTGACCAACTTGGACTGCTGATTACGATTACCATCATGGCTATCATTACCAAGCTGGTGGGCGGATGGATTGGAGCGCGACTTACTGGATTTGACAATCAATCTTCTCTCGCCATTGGATCCGGAATGATTTCCAGGGGAGAAGTAGCACTGATTATCGCTTCGACCGGATTACAATCTGGACTGCTGATGCCAGAGTATTTCACTTCCGTCGTCATTATGGTTATTATTACGACCTTGGTCACACCGCCATTGTTGAAAATCATGTTTAATAGAAAAGATAAAAACCAAATCAAGTCCAGTGAAAAAGCAGTGAACTTTTAAAAAATGGGAGCCTACAGTTTCTAAGCTGTAGGCTTTACTATTTTTGAGGTTTTTTCTGGAACGTATCCCTTTTAGGACGATGGAATGTAGTGTATTTGTCGCAAACTGGTTGTATAATTGTGAAAGTGTTCACGTCAAAGGAGGAAACGTTGTGAAAAAAATAACGGTCCAGCAGCTCATTGACCGCTTTCAATTGGAAATATTATCGGATGATGCCGGTTCCGAACGTACGGTCTCAAAGACGCGCGTGCATCGTCCTGGACTGGAATTCGCCGGATATTACGATTTCTTCCCGCAGGAACGAATTCAAGTGCTCGGGAAGAAGGAGATTACCTATCTTCATACTTTGACCGAAGAAGAACGTAACGAGCGAATCCATAATGTGGTTCGGTACCATCCGCCTTGCTTCATCGTTACCCGGAATCAGGAAGGGCTCACGTATTTAATTGAGCATTGCAACAGAGAGGGCATACCATTGCTTCGCACAACAGAAGACACTTCCAAATTCATTGGCGTCGTGGACTCGTACTTAACGAAAATGCTGGCGCCTGAAATCCAAGTGCATGGCGTGTGCGTCAACGTGGCAGGGATTGGGGTGCTTCTGCGAGGCAAGTCGGGGATAGGAAAGAGCGAGACGGCTTTGACGTTGATCCGGCGCGGACACCGTCTCGTCTCCGATGATGCGGTTGTGCTGAAGAAGATGAATGCCGAGACCTTAATCGGCACTCATGACGGCAAGACGAGAGAATTTCTCGCGCTGCGCAGCATTGGATTGATTAATGTGGCACGCATTTATGGTCGGAGCGCCTTTCAGGAAGAGACTCGAATCGTGCTGGACATCGAATTGGCGAAGTGGAAAGAGAATGAATTGAATAATGAACTGCAATTGGAGCCTGGTTATGTGGAGTATATGGGTGTGAAGGTGCCTACGATTCAAATTCAGCTGCAGCCAGGCCGCGATGTTGCCAGTCTGGTCGAAGCGGCAGCGAATAGCTGGTATTTGCAGCTGCAAGGCTATAGTGCCGCAGAAGATTTCATTCAACGATTGAATATGTAACCTATGAGCAAAATGATTAACGCTGATTCTATTTGTAACGGATGAGAATATGGGGCACGCAACCATCCTATACTCGGGTCGCCCGCTGAATAATCGTTAATGACCTCTTTACAGTTATCCAAGACATAGTGCAGTGCAATAACCTCAGGAGATGGTCCTGAGGTTATTGATAATGATTTTCCTTCATTTTTAACCTTGCATGATCACATATTGACCATGGTCTTGTTTACTGGATCCAACAACTCCGTTATTTTCTTGAACGTAATTTGTTCCTTGCTCATTTTCTCCATTTGTTCTTTCAGAACGGATGCCGTTATTTTCCCGGCATTGCCAACGTGTCCAATGGCAACACATACATCATGTTGATTGAGATGCTGCCGCATCAACATGAATTGCTTTTGGATCGCTGCCTTTGTATGAACATCATCCAGGAAAATATGATTTACAAAACAAGGAACTTTGACCTCACGAGCTACTTTTGCAACGATACTGCGATAATTGGTGTGACTATCCAAGAAAAAGAAACCGCGCTCCTTGCATGCTTGAAGTACATTCCTCATTACTCGCGGATCGACCGTAGCCTTAGAACCCATGTGATTGTTCATCCCCACCGCATAAGGGACGTTGTCTATGGCGGCATGAACACGCGTGCGGATTTCAGTGTCGCTCAAATCGGTCGTGATTGCGCCCGGACCAAGCCAATGCTTCTTCCCTGATAACGCCTCCATCGGCATATGAACAATGACATCATGTCCGGCAGCGTGCGCCCGCTTGGCATCGTTGACCGTGTTCGGCATGAAGGGCATAACGGCAACGGTTACCTTAAACGGCAGTTCCATCACTTCTTTTGTGCCTCCTGTGTTATTGCCGAAGTCATCGATTACGACGATCGCTGTTTTTCCGTGCACTTTCAGTTGCGATAAGGCTTGAGCAGGTTCAGGAGAATGTAGGAGCGATACCATGACGGATGCAAGGATTAACAATTTACACCATTTCATGTTTATATTCGTACGATTCATCATCCACACCCTATTTCATGATTCTGTACATATCGTCTGAACATTTATCGGAATTTAATCTGAAATTTTTTGACAGCATCATATATCCTGTGCTGGACATATTAAACAGGACGTTCATGTTCCTGCATCAATACATGTAAGCAGTGATTTGAAGTAAGGGAGAATGGAAGATGTTCAGGCAAATGTACTCAATGATTTTGGTTATTTGTTTCTGTAGCATGGCGATGTTGCCGCAGGCAGCCGCAGCACCTAAGGAGCTGGATGAAGAGCTTTCTGTCTTTATACGACAGCTTTTCTCGGAACGGGCCCATTATTTGATTCATCAAGACAAAGACAAATTGAGCAGATACTATTTGAGCTCTAGTGCATCGAGCCGGAACGCTATGCGGCATGAAACGGACAGATCCGAATATGTTCAAGCTTGGGCCGAACGCAGAGGAATCCAATTCGTAAACGCGAAGAGCCATGTGCGCATTATTCGAATAAGCAAACAAAAAGATAAAGCTTATATTTCGACCGTAGAATCCTTGAAGCTCGATTATGCCTACATCCATAGTATGATGCCTGTTCAATCATTTGGTCTTGGGACCCGTCATGCTCTGACTATAACGAAGACAGACGGAAAGTGGCATGTGCTGCGTGAGTGGTATTTGGATCCGCTGGAGGAAAATCCGAAACTGATTCCAGATTCGGACGGTATGATCCTGAGTTCCAATCGTCATGTCGAGTCATCCGAGCTTGAGAAACAGTCGGCCTCGAATTCCAAGCGGAGATATAATCGCCATAAAGCTGTTGAATATGCGAACAAATATGCTGGTGCAGCTTGGGGCTCAGGCCATAAGCATCGTTATAACCCGAAATACCGGGATTACACCGGATTAGGCGGCGATTGCACCAACTTTGCATCCCAATGCATCGGGGATCGGCAGGAAGGCGGCGGCTTGCGGATGAGTGGAGGTTGGCATCATATCAAATCCGGGGGTGGAAGCCGAACATGGGTTCAGACCGATGCTTTCAAGGATTTTCTTCTCCGCAGCGGTTATGGCACGCTCATCGCAAGAGGGAATTTTCAAGACATCGTTACCGCAAACAAACGGCACCCGTCTGGCGCCATCGCGAAGCTGCGGCCTGGAGATCTGATTGCTTACATGCTCCGAGGCGACGTTGACCATTTTTCGATCGTTGTTGGCTTTGACATGAATGGATATCCGCTTGTGAATTCTCATACGGCCGATCGATATCGGGTTCCGTTTGATCTCGGTTGGGATAAACATACCACTTATTTACTGATTCATATTCGCGACTGAATTGACTTGCAGCACAGGGAACATAACACAATCATTCCGTTCATACAATGATGAGGACAAGACGGAATGGTCGGTGATTTCTATTGATGCTGCCAGCAATCGTAAAGCAGACGGCGCTCCGCACTGGAGCCATTTTTGCGGGAAAATGTATCGGTTTAGTCGGAAGAGTCACATTGACAAGGCTGCTCGGAGCAGAAGGAATCGGCCTATACCAGATTGCATATTCGTTCTACGGGATTGCACTGATGGTCATCACAGGCGGATTGCCCACTGCTCTAGCCTTGTTCACAGCTAAGCACCCAGCCAAGGGGTGGGGAGCTTTTCGGAACATGTCCGTACTCGTAGCCCTAATAGGAGCTGCTTCTGGATTTCTTGTATACTCGAATTCAGGCGTGATCGCCACAATGCTCGGGAACGACCAACTCGCGGCAGCGGTGCGTTACCTGGCTCCGGCACTTATCGCCGTTCCGCTGCTTCAGTTATTGCGAGGGTATATGCAAGGCACAGAGCGATACGGAGTGATCTCCGTCTCCGAGCTAGTGGAACAAGGCGTACGGGTCGCGCTGTTGATTACACTCGTCATTCTGTTCTCCTCCCATGGGATAGGAGCCGCGCTTGGAGCTGGCATTACAGGGACGGCGATCGGCGCGCTAGTTGCGTTCATCATCATAACGATATACGTTGCCGCATCGAAGCAGATTGCAACAACATCTGCACAGACATGGTCGTATGGCGGAGAGCTGAGTATCCTATTTCGTACCTCTTTGGCTATCGGATTCACAAGGATGCTTGTACCGGCGTCTGACTTTATCGACTCGATACTAATTCCGAGGCGGTTACAAGCAGCCGGGAATTCGGTCTCGGAAGCAACCGCGATGTATGGCGTCTTTATGGGGATGGCCATCGTCATAGCGTATGTGCCGACAATCGTCACGGCTGCGGTATCACACACGATGACGATGAAGATTGCTGCAGACTTTCAGCAGGGACGAATGTATCAATACCATCGTAAAATCGAGAAAGTGTTGAAACTCGGTTGGACATGGGGTAGTTTGAGCGGGATGTTTTTATTTCTATATGCAAGTGAGCTATCGAATTTCATATTCGGTACGCCTGAGGCAACGGAACCGATACGTTTCTTATCAGCTATTCCACTCATCGTAGGACTTCGTGAGTTGACGACAAGCATGCTGTGGGCGCAAGAACGAAAAAGTACACCCTTGGTAGGACTGATCGGCGGCATCGGATTGTCTACCGTGCTTCTTTATTTCCTGTTGGCGCTTCCGGGATTCGGATATAAAGCGGCATCCATCGGCACCCTCACGTTGGAAACGGTGGCGGTACTGTGGAATTTGCGGGCGCTCCGCTCAAAAGATACTACCTTATTCCAGTTGAAATGGATAGGGTGGGATCTCGTATTATTTATCGTAATCATGCTGTTCGTCTTTCCTTTTGCTATGCAGCATATTCATTTGAGTCATGTAACGACGGTTGCATGCAGTATGCTCCTGTACTGTACATGCGCGGCATTCATCATCGGAATACGGATGAAACATCTTAAATAAGGACAACGCCGATGTCGTCGTATCTGCTTTCATGCATGACGTCGTAATCAAAAGGGGACATTTTGCACAACCTGTATAAGGAGTAATAGTTGGAATGAAAAGGATTAAAAGGTGCATACTTGGTTTGTTGCTCACAATGCTGACTACACAGTTCCTTATATCGACGGTTGTTTCGGCACCGGCACCAAAACAACCGATATACACAGACTCGGTTGCCGTACTTATGTATTCATGAAACGGACCGCAGCTCAGGGACGATAAAGACAAGCCTATTTCGAGCACTGCTATCCTATTTAACACAGCGTGGATATCACTTTATATCTCTGGAAGAGTTCCGTCAGTACATAAATGGGGGCAAAGTCCCTCCCAATGCGGTACTCGTCACATTCGACGACGGGTATGAAAGCTTTTATTGGAATGCTTTCCCGATACTGCAAGAGCTCCATGTTCCGGCTGTTAACTTTTACGTTACCCGACGTATGTTCTATTCTGGAGGTCTGCATGTTCCTCTCATGAAGAGAGATCAAATCAAGAACATGCTGAATACGGTCCCAAGAATCGATATCCAGTGCCATACCCATAATATGCATAAAAAAGTAAACGGAAGGGCCGTGCTAGCGTACCGGTTGCTGAAATCGCTTCAAATGAGACCTGTCGACAGCTTCGCTTATCCCTACGGAAAATATTCAAAGGATGCGAAATCCGCCATCTATGAGGCTGGGATCCGATATGCATTCACCATCCGGCCTGGAATTATGACACGGCATGCCAATCGCATGACGATCCCTAGAATTAATGCCGGAAATCCTTCAATCACTCCGCAAAAATTGCACGAATATATCGTCCGTTTTGCCAAATCAAACTCTGCGGTAAAGTGAGCCAAGCAATTGTGGCTTTACAGCAATGGGGACGCTCCGGGGTAGGATGAAGTATAGCAGCCTGAGCGTCAATTTAGGCATATTGCCGTGTCAGGATGTAGATTGACCTAATATAATATTTACGTATCATCATATGAAGGAGGGTTCATCAATGGGCGAATGCGTTAAAGGTGTAGGAGGCTTCGGTCCACTCTTCACTTCAACGGCAGTCATTCTGGTTCTCTTCATCCTTCTAGTTATTGTCTCTACAGGATTCTGTTAAGAACGATAATAAGATTAAATACATCATACCCTTCGTAATCAGGCACATTATTGTTTGAATCCTGCCGATGATAAGTCGGCAGGTTTTTTTATGATTAAATTCCGGCATGCAAGAACTAAGCTTGAAAGGAGGAGCGGAAAGAAGAGGAATTTGTTTGTTTTGCCCAATGCGCAGATTCTGTTGCTCTTTCCTGCAAAGTCATGGCTGTTCTGCAGGGGGAAGGGAACACAAGAGCGGTGACAGCAGGTATGGTGGTAAAGGTTATGTTATCCAGCCGCAGAAATTTTCGCCACATATGAAGATCGCTCCACACATCTTCAGGACCGGGAGCCCACCCTTCGGGAAGCCGCCGATAGGTGTCAATGCGGTGGCCCGCAACCGTAGGACCGAATATGTTATATGGCCCTGAGAGTGATGGAAATGAAAGAAATAGACAATTATATAACATATATTCCCTTGTTTTGTTTTCGCATGGAGAATATTATAGAGATAGAACTTTGCCTATTAAGGAGTGAGAGCGCGTGGAGTTTCATAATTTTTTTATTAGTCAAAATGACCAAAATTATTATCCGGAAGCAACTTGCGGGGTGGCAAGTCTGTCGATGCTGCTGAAATTTAACCGTATCATGGACAATATTACATTCAATGAGCTCGCTGAAGAACTGAAGCTGACTGTGCCGCCGAAGGAAAAGGGATATGATGAGGACGATCAAGCGATTGGAACCTATCCGGAAGATCTCGTTAGGTTTTGCGTTTTGAACAATATTGCGTTTCGGATGTCATTTTATGACGATGAATGGAAAGATAGCTTAAAGAGAGCTCCGATCATGGTATTAATGACTGGAAATGAGGAGGAATTTGGTCTTCGCAATTCTCATTGGGTCGTATTGGTGCAGAGAGACAAAGACTTTTTTACATATCTGGATCCTTGGCACAAAAAAGAAACAAATAACTATATTAAACATATGTCTTCCGTTGATTTTCATAGGTACTACACAGGGATTGCATGTCAAATATTAACCTAGCCGCACTTCTGGGCATGCCTTTATCGAGTATGTAGGAATTTTACGAATGGCCGGTAACTATTACGTTACCGGCTTTCTAATTTTGCAGCGTTTTGATCCTCCTCTTAACAATCTTCTGGCTTGATCAAAATAATCTTTTTCCTGATAGAAATAATCCTTGAAATGGAAGAAAAGCTGTCCTTTATTACGTTAAACTTGATAAACATTTTGACGTGGCAGTAGCAGGGGGTGGACCAGTAGGTCTTAGATTGCTTGTGAATTGGCGGTTGCAGGCCGATTTCTCGCGACTCGATACGGAGCTGGAGATCCAGGCAATGATTCAGATATGGTGTCAAGCAGGAAATACAGTAGGTTCAGGCTTGAAATGAGCGATGAATTGATAACGATACGCTGCCAAGTACTTCTCTCCATTCTCCCTCTCGTTCAGAAGGGGCATCCCTCCGTAGGGTGAGGTTAACTGTGGTGTACATGTCTCTAGTAACCTTGCTTCTCGGACGATGCAGCAACATCACCGTTAGCTCACCCCGCCTAGCTCCTGAGGCATACGGGAATCGTTATTACTGATCGAAGGGGAGAGTGATCGGAAGCGCCGAACGGAGAGAGTATCGCCTCCGGTGAGGTTCCTTGCATAAATGTAAGGAATCCGTTATGCAATTCGATAGTATCGATGCCCTGTTCCATGTAAGCTAAAAGCACGATATCATTTCAATTCGCACAGAGGAGACTACGGTTATGGAAGAATACAAAGATGTATGGTTTACTCAAGTTGTCACGGTTACATGCATGGCAGGATTTACTCTTTTGACACTCGTTGCAGGCATGATCAATCTATTTCATATGTAAAAAGCAGGTTCCTCAATGAGAGCCCTGCTTTCTATTAGAGACTATTAATTATCATCGTTGTTGTTATCCCAATAATTCCAGCCCCACTGTCTATTTTGTTTCCAGTGAGAAGGAGAGGTATCCTTTTGTTGCTCTTCAGGAGCCTCCACAGCAGGTTGTTCGGGTTCTGTTGGGACAGGCTGTGGCGTTACTGTTCCATCTTGTCCACCATTAGAAATGACGCGTCGTGCAGTTACGTATGTTTTGTCCCACGTGCTGCCGGAGAAATCAGAAATGGTTACACCGATGCCGACTCTGTAGGTGTGGATAATTTTATCTCCGCCCATATAAATAGCGACGTGATTAATAACCCCATCCCGGTTCGTATCTGAGAACACTAAATCCCCTGATTGCAGATCCTTTTTGGACACTGAAGTGCCGACCTTGGATTGCTCCTGCGACGAGCGCGGAATGTCTATTCCATTTTGATTAAATACATACTGAGTAAATGAAGAACAATCGAAAACATTTGTATTTCCTGATTTTGCTCCGAAATTGTAGGGTACCCCTATCAATTTCTTTCCTGCTGCAATTACATTATCCGCAACCGATGATTCGGATACGGAGGCTGCTTGAGCCGGTTGAGGCGATACTAGCATGCTTCCGGAAAAGGCAACCGCAAGGCTCAGGCTGATTCCCATTACTGTTTTACCGATATGGCTTTTCTTCTTGTTGTTCATGTCTTCCTCCTTATGGCATGTTTCGTTTTGGTAATCGCACTAAAAACACCATAACACAACAATCAACCCCATCAATTACCAGCGTTGAAGCAAACCCTGTGACCATAGCTAATTCATCCCTATTATTAAAAACTGATGAGAAATCCTTAATGTTCAATCTCTTGAGAACAGAGAGAATGTATAGTTTAATAGTATCTTTTATTTTAAGAGAGTGATCCTATGCGCTTCCATTTCCATAAGACGTATATTTTGGAGTGCTTAAGGGAAAATAATTCAAGAATAATACTCCCTAAAATAAGAAAAGAAAATTGGTCTACAACTAAATAAGGGGACGATTCGAGGATGGAAAAAGATGTTTTGATCATTGAAGATGAGGAGAAAATATCAAGACTTCTGCAACTGGAGTTATCCCATGAGGGCTACCATGTTGAATTAGCGGAGAACGGCAGAGAGGGCCTGCAGAAAGCATTATCCAAGGCATGGGATCTGATTATTCTTGATATTATGCTGCCTGAATTGAACGGTATCGAAGTATTAAGAAGGCTGAGAAAAATCGACACTTGCACCCCCATAATTATATTGACTGCTCGAAATACGACTCCCGAGAAAGTGAGCGGACTGGATCAGGGCGCGAATGATTACATTACAAAACCTTTTGAAATTGAAGAATTACTTGCAAGGATAAGAGCTTGCTTTCGAAGCCGAAGTGATGAATCGGCTAACGATGACAATGACGAGCTCCGGGTAGACAACCTAATTGTCAATAAGAAAACTCGGGAAGTGATTCGTGAAGGACTGAAGATGGAACTTACTCCTAAGGAATATGACCTTCTTATCTATTTAATGGAACATAAAAATCAGGTATTGGATCGCGAAAAAATAATTAACGAAGTATGGGGCTATGACTTCGTGGGCGATACGAACGTAATCGATGTGTATGTAAGATATATAAGAAAAAAAATCGATAACCCTTTCAAAGTGAAACTGATCCAAACCGTCCGCGGGATAGGGTACAGTATGAGGGAAGAAGAAGCATGAAGCTAAAAAATAAAATAACCTTGCTCACATCCGTCTTATTGATTTGCATCTTGCTTTGTGTCGATCTCGTCATCTATTTTTTGTTTATCAAAATTGCAACGCAAAACGAAATCGAATCCTTGCAAACAAAAGCCGAGCAGATTATTGAAAAAATCGGGCCAAATGCGATTATGCAAAATAAACAGAATCGCCAGATACGATATTACATGCTAGAGAACACGACAATACGGATTATTAATCCTCATTCGGAGATGGTCAACTTCATCCAAAAAGATTACGAAATCGAACTTCCCGAGCCCCAATTCAGTCCTGTAAAAGAGGCAAAGTTGATACGGGACGACGGTCAAAGAGTGCTTACGGTGCGGGTTCCCGTTCAATACGGTCCGGAAATTATCGGGACGCTTGAAACGGTGGAACGGATGGCTGCACTTGAAAGCAGTCTGGACATCCTCGTGTCGATACTTATTTTGTCCACAGCTGCGGCGGCGCTGCTGTGTTTCATTGGGGGCTTAGTTCTATCCAAGACAATACTAATGCCGATATCGAAAAGCATTGAGACCATGAAGGAAATTGAAAGCAGTCTTACATTTAAAAAGATTCCTATTAACGGAAAAAAGACAGATGAACTGTACAAGATGACGGAAACCTTTAACCGAATGATGGAACGATTGGAAGAAAGCTTTCTGAAGCAGCAGCAGTTCGTGTCGGACGCTTCTCATGAATTAAATACGACACTAACCATTATTGAAGGCTATGCCAGTATGCTTCGGCGATGGGGTACGGACGATAAGAGCATTCAAGAAGAGTCCATTGAATCCATTTATGAAGAATCCAAACGGATGAGGAAGATGACGCGGCAGCTGCTCGATTTGGCATCCTCACAACAGGGAATCGAGCCGATACGTGAACCGTTCAATCTTGTGGAGTGCTGCAAACAGGCATCAAAGCTTGTGCGCAAGCTGCATAACCGTGAAATCAAAATTCATTCAACCTCAAGAGAACTCATCATTGTCGCCGATCCAACAAAAATAAAGCAGCTCCTTATTATATTGATTGACAATGCATTAAAATATAGCACAAAATTTATCGAAATATACATATCTGAAGCAGAAGGGGATATGATTATCCGGGTGAAAGATTGTGGCATCGGAATTGCTGAGGATGAAATCGACCTCGTCTTTGAACGTTTTTATCGTGTCGATCGTGCCCGTCAACGTAAAACAGGAGGAGCTGGCTTAGGACTCCCTATAGCACAGTCGATCGTGCGTGAGCATTATGGGTCGATTGACATTGTAAGCGAAGAAGGAGTGGGAACGGAAGTGATCGTTCATTTGCCTAAGGATGGAACATCATGAACTTGCCCATGTTTAAGCTGGTCATCCTTTTGATGGATGGCTTTTTTATTTTTGTGATTTTAAGAGTAATTTGTATATTTTTATGAGACTTATTTACTATTTAGAAGTAAAAAAGACCTATATTAATTATTGATTGTTCAGAATCTCATATAGTAGAATAGACTCATTACCCAGATGGTATCCAATATCGGGCAGCACGGGAGGTAACGGAGGCAGTTCCAGCTCGGGCGGAGATACGGGCAATCCGGATCAGCCGGGAAATCAATATCGCGATGTTTTCGATACGAAAACATATGTGAACCGCATGGAAACGAGCGTAGATCTTCAAGTCCAGACACAACAAACCGGAACGGTATTTTACATCGCCGTGCCAGTCGATGCGCCATGGGGAGCTCCAACGGCGGAGCAAATAAAAAATGGCTTGCAATATGATGGAAGTCAGGCGTTTTCGAGTCCGGTCCAAGACTCTATTACGAGCAATACGAATGTAGCTTCGATTATCGAACGCGGGAAGCTGCGCAATTATGGTTTCGGTTTCTTTCCTGTAACCTCCATCTCATGGAATCTGGATTATCCGGATATGCCGATACTGTCCCTTCATTTTGATCAGATTAACCTAGGCAACGAAAAAGGGTTTGGAGTGGAAGCGACATTTGTAAAAGACGCCATTTACATGAATGAGCAACGGCCGGACGGCATGTCCACCAAGCACGGAATCGGAGCCTTCAGGCATTATGGCGGGGAGAAACTCGTGGAGTTAATTACAGAGCAATTACAGATTGAAACGGGTTCCGTTGACGACCCAAGCAAGGCAGATGATGTTTTTACGTTTGTCGACAATGTTTATCTATTTGTGGGGGCAAGCGATCATTCCAATACCTTCTCGGACGCGACATCGGCAATGGAGTGGTCAACAGATGGCGGGAGCAGCTGGACCGCATATGACGAACAAAATCCTCCAGAGTTTCCGGGAGATATGACAGTCTTAATAAGAGAATGCGGAAGCTCTATTTTACCGCCGGGAGATGTCCAGACCTTTGAATTTACTTCAACCATTCGAATGCAATTTGAGGGCAATGATTATTTGTCTAACAGTAGTCACAATTATGAATACTCGGTTAACGATGGTCCATATGTGCACATGCCTTTCGATGAACAAGTATTCTTTAAGCCAGGGGATAACGTTAAGGTGCGTGAAGAGGCACGAGGCATTTTTTCTGCTGGTCAGCCCCGAGTTTTTTTGTTTTAACTAGGATAGAAGCAGGCAAGTTCTCTCGCAATGGTGTGAGAGGACTTGTATGTCTTTTGTAAATGACGGATTGTCAAGCCAAGTGCGACAGTTCACTCACGAATGATTCGTACGCCGTTTTCCACCCAAGACATTTTCTTGGTCGATTATTAATCAATTCTATTGCATGTGAAAGTTCTTCCTCTGTGACCCTAGCAAAGTCATGTCCCTTGGGAAAGAACTCTCTGAGGAGCCCAT